>RGVZ01000123.1 GCA_010029825.1 bacterium
CCTGGCATCCCTGTGCCAATCTCTGTGACTTCCATCCTCACGGCAGGTGGCTGAAATGGGATTCACCTTCTCCCCGGCTACCATCTCCTACGCGGGTGTGAGCGTGGCGGCGGGCGCTACGACCTACCCGACGACGGCCGGAAACCCCCTCATCTGGCCCCCGGGGCCGACCACGAACCTCCAGATGCCGAGGGCTAACTGCCGTCAGATCATCATCCTGAACACCGGCGCCACCACGATCTATTTTGGATCGGTTTACGCCGAGACCTACGCTCAGCTTCCGGGCCCCTTCAATCCGGCGGGGGTAACACCTTCCCCCGTCTTGGGGCAGAACTGCACGCCCATCAACGCCGGCTCGAGCTTGAGCATCGAACTATTCCCGTTCGAGAAGCGTGGTCAGTTCGACCCAGGGTTCTCGGCCGTAACCCCGGCGACCTTCGAGCCGATCACGATCATCTTCTTCGCTGCAGCCCCGGCGACGAACGCATCGGCGGTACTTACCTACATCAACACGACTGGTCCCTTCTAGCGCGAGGGCCCTTCCGCGTCCTCAGCGCTGACCTGAAGTGATAGGGTGCCTGCGGAGTGTCGCCGCATGAAGCCGCCTGTGGGATCCCGCGTGATGAGCGATGGAAAGTCTGGAACGGTCACGGCGCACCGTCCTGGCTCCATGGTCGACGTTCGTTGGGACGACAAGAAGTACGACATGCGGACGGATGCCAGCGTGCTCAGCGTCGTGAAGTCCAATCCCGGCCCCCGTGGCGGCCTCACGGAAGATGAGCGAAGCCACCTCCCGGAATCCGCGTTCGCCCTCCCTGGGCGCAGGTTCCCGATCAACGACCGTCGTCACGCCGTCATCGCGATGCAGTACCTCCTGCGCGGTTTCGTGGGTGCCGGCGACGCTCCGAAGGTTCTGGCTGCGATCCGCCAGAAGTACCCCCAGCGCGACCTCGCGAACGCTGAGGTCTGGGCCTTCTACAACAAGCACCGCAAGAAGCTCGAGGGGCGCCAGCGCATGGCGGCGAACCCTGACGACCTACACTTCTTCCGAAACGGCGTCGAGGATGCAGCCGCGGAGGGCGGCGTTCGCGTAGCCCGCCTGGCCGTGGGACTTGCGGCACTCGCAGGCTCTTCCGCTATCGAGACCATCGCGAAGGGTACACCGACTGAGCAGCGAGACCGCCTGAAGCGCCTTCTCGCGAAGTTCCGCTTCGTCGCACCCAACACGATCGACGCCACCCTGGCAGACCCCAACGCGTTTGAGTTCCTCCTCGACTTCCTGAAGGACAACAAGGCGAAGGTGCACGCGTTCATCGGCGCTGCAGGTGTTGCCGGTGTTGCCGCAGTCAAGAACAACCCCGCTGGGGACGCCTACGACCCGGCCAAGGAGCAGTTCCGCGCCGTCGTGCAGGGCATCTATGAGAGCCTGGTTCGGAAGGAGCTTGGCCTGCCGTACAACGCCGCGTTCGTGAGCGCAGGGGGCAAGCGTCTCGATGCTCCTCTGAACGATGCGGAGAAGCGTCAGCTCCTCTCCCGTGCGTACGCCATCGGAACGCGACAGGGCCAGAAGTACGGCTGGCTCGAAGAGGGCACGCAAACTCCCACGGCGAAGGGTCGTGCGGCTGCTCAGGCTCGTCTCTCCGAGCAGGATCACGCCGGCGAGAACCGCCAGGATTACGAGCGCACCCTCGCTGCAGTTCGCAAGGGCGGGCACTTCCGCGTTGTGACGGAGAGCGTTGACGGACAGCCGCGCTTCGTAGTGCAGCCGCGCCCGCCCAAGGAGCTCATCAAGATCCCCGAGTACCGCCTTTCCCAGAAGGCAGCGGAGCAGGACGCGCGGGCGGCAGAAGCAGCTCTGTCCAAGGCTCCGAAGGGGGTGCGCCTGAAGGCGAACCCTTTCTACGTCAAGGATCTGGGGGTCACTTACACCACCACTGACATCTCGGACGACCCCGCCGAAGGTGAGCCTCAGGAAGGTGAGACCCTAGCGGAGTTCGAGGCTCGCATCGGCGTCCCCGCCAACATGCTGCAGTCGGCAGGTGAACTGCGGGGCCGCTTCGGGCCGGAACTCAACGTGTTTGACCCCCTCCCGTCTGACCTCCGCAAGAAGGTCACGAAGGCGCGCGTCATCGAGGACTTCGAGCAGTACCACGACATCGTCAACGCTGACCTCGCACCCAACGATCCCCAGCGCGGACCGAAGGCAAAGCCGAAGTCGATGCCTGGCTTCATCAACCTCACGGTTGCGCCCGGGGAGACGCTTGAGCAGATCATGAAGCGAGGCGTGCCTCGTAAGGATCTCGAGCTCGTGAAGGAGGCCATGGCAGACAACGTCCTGGAACACTACCAGTTCGGGACGTTCATTGAGCCGCCCATCCGGGAGGTGTACTACACCGACCCGCTGGGTAATCTGGATCGAGAGTTCATGGCGGAACTTCGCGATCACGACCAGTATGTCGAAGGATCGAGCCTTTACAGCTTCCAGGGCTGGCGCGACAGGTACCGTGACGACTTCGTTGAAGGCCTTCGTGCTTTCATCAGTCTTCTCGCCCACGGCACCATGCCGGAGGGGCAGGAAGCCCTTGGAGCAAAGTTTGTCTTTCAGACGGGTCAGCCCGAGCCGTATAACCCCATCCCCTTGTCCGAACTGGCTGCGCTCCCGCCTCCCGCAGGTGAGCGCGCCGTCGAGGCCATCGCCAAGAACGGGGCGAACTACCTCAAGCAGAACCTCTACCGGCTGCGCATCCCCCGCGGCTTGGAGCGGATGCTGTTCATCAGCCCCTCTGCTCTCCGTCTGGGCGTCGCGGCAGGGATTGCCGATCCGATGACCCTGCTCTTCGGTCTCCAGCTTCTCCTCGTGAGCGTGGTGGACAATCCCACGCAGGAAGAACTGCAGATCAAGCGCAGGCGGCCTAAGGTGGAGTCTAGGTGGATTCTCATTGACGACGAGACGGATCCTGAGGGGAAGAAGAAAAAGAGGGTCCTGCGCACCTTCGTCGAGGGTACCGAAAAGTACTCATGGGGGAACACTACCCCAAGTTGGACCCGCGGGTCGGTGACGTCGTCGGCTGAACTCCCTCCGAAGCTCTTCGGAGAGTACCGCGGAGCCCTGCAGGCGGAAGAGAGCCGCAAGGAACGGGCAAAGTCGCCGCGTTCCAGCGAGACGCCCACGCGCTACGAGGCTGGCGATACACCCGAAATGCGCTATCGAGCCGCCCGTGTGGTGCCGCCCTCGGTTGAATCGAAGGATGACCTGAGCATCATGCAGGCCGATGCTGCCCTGAGCTCGGGCAAGAGGCTGCTTCGTGATGCCATGGTCCTGGCTGCATCCGCCCAGCGCAATCGCGAGTTGGTGAAGCCTGACAACCTCGAAGCACTTGAAGAGATCGAGCACATGGTCTCGCGTGCGGCAGAGATGCGTCTCGAGGGCCAGAACCGCATCGATCAGGCCAACCGCCTCAAGCGCTCGATCTCCACCGCGTCCACTACGGCCCTTCAGGAATGGGCTCGAGTCCCTGAACTCGCCGCTCGCGTGTACTCGGACGTGGTGTCGGCCTCCAACCAGGCCGCCTGGCACTTCAACTTCTACCGCGTGGCTCGAAGCGAGCGCGGACTCTCCGCGTTTTACATCGACGACGTTCGAGAGCGCGCAGACGGCGACATCGACTGTCAGGTGAGAACTGGTGGACTGACCACTCTCATGGTCAAGCCCTCCACCAACCTGACCTACAAGTTCAACCGTCGTGAAGATCGCGATGCCTTTGTCGCACAGTTCGTGAAGCCCCGCTCGGTCGAGAAGAGGCAGGCTCGAGAAGATCAGCTCGAGCTGTCCCGCGCATTCACGAACTTGAAGCAGGCCATCGAAAACTACAAGTTCAGCTCTGTCGGGGCCATCCGCGGAGAGCAGACTTTCGAGGAGATGCAGTTCAACTACCCCGACGTAGCCAATGCGCTCTTGCGCGCTGTGAATCGGGCCAATGCCATCCTCGAAAAGTTCCGCGTCCCTACCGTCAGCCTGCCGCCCCGAGAGTACCCCGACGAGTACTGGGAGGAGAAGGTTCTTCGCGACTACGCCTATGCTGTGAAGAATCAGGACGCTACTAACAGGCACTTCGAAAGCCTTGGAGGTTCCTCCCTGGGCTCCCTCAAGGAGTTGACTCCCTCTGAGTTCGAACGCCTCATTGAGGACGCCAAGCGCCAGCACGACGAGGACTGGGTCAAGCAGAAGCAGATGGCTTACGAGCGCTCGTTCTCGGGCGGCGCTGAGCCTCTCGCAAACCTCATGTCTGCTGCTGACCAGATCATCGGAGGCGTGAGCCTGACCGAAGCTGAAAGGGCGGAGCGAATCAAGAATCTGGTTCGCGACATCCAGATCTCGCAGGCTCGCTACGAGCAGCAGTACGCCACTGAGAAGGCTGCGGGTAAGCACGAGGGCAAGGTTCGTGGCCTTTCTGCCGACCGAAAGGACAACCCGTCGGACGTCACGGCCAAGAAGGTTCGCGACCTTCGTTCAGCCCTGTCGATTCTTGACCCTTCTCATCCCGAAGCGGCCGCCCGAGAAGATCTGTACTCGGTTGAAGCGGATCGTCTTTCTAACCTTATCGACCGGCCTGGATTGAGCACGCTCGATGAAGAGATCATCCGGCGGTCCGGTGGGGTTCCTGTCTTCGAGCCCGGGTACTACGCCCCTCGTCAAAGTGACCTCGACCCGCTGACAGGTGTGTGGATTCCGGGCAGGTACGTGTCCTCGGCTGATAAAAGCATCAAAGTCACGCCCTCGCTACCGTCTCCTCTCGAGCTCACGCTCGATCGCATGGAACGCTTGATTGCTCAACAGCTGCGTGAAGCAGACTCGCTCCCGTACGCCCTGGCGATCAAGCCGACCGGCCTCAACAAGGGCCTTCAGTGCGGCCCCGTGGTCTCGAACTCGGTTGAGTCTGTGCCGGTGCTGTACCACGACCCCAAGGCGATGCTCCCGGGCGTCAAGTACGATGCGGTGTTTGCAGACCTCCCTACCATGAATGGAGCTTACCCCGACACCGTGGTCGCCTTCGCCTACTTGATCAGTCAGCCCGACAAGGGACCCCTGATGGAGCGCCTGCGCCGTGCTTTTGGAAGCCCCGCTGTTCAGGAGGTCACGCGCCAGCACTTTTCGATGCTTAATGCCAAGATGGCCAAGAAGCTCAAGGAGGCGTTCGACTCCTTCGTGAGCCGTCAGGCTGCCATCTTCCGCTTCCCGTCCGCCGCGGAAGCGCTGGCCCACGGCAAGACCGAGGCGGCCAAGAAGCTCTCTGTCGATTCCCGGGGACTGCCCTTGGCCGCCTACCTCTACGCAGGCATTCCTGCCTCTGAAGCGCGCGCCCTGGCGGCACCGCCCAATGCTGCGGCTCCTATCTTCAACGGCCCGATCAACCTCCGTTCGGCCCTGGCCTCACGCCAGTTGAACAGTCATCTCAACATCATGGCGAAGTACCCCCGCTTTCCGGGTACTGAGAGCCTGCACCGGAAGGAAGACGGGAAGCCCAAGGTCTTTCCTGTTCCGTATCCCCCGACTGAGGAGTCGAAGGCCAAGGCCATCGAGTCGGCGAAGCACACCTTCATCATGGACTCCATTCGGGTGGGCAAGCACGCGACGCCGATCTCGGACATCACGAAGCGTCCTTCCGGTTGGACCCCGCCCTTCCGCGATGAACGGAAGCCGGCTTCGGCCTACCCCAAGACCTGGACGAACGAAGAGCAGATGCGGGATCTGCTGGGGCAGTCTGACCTCTCCCGTCGCATGATCACTGACCTGCAGGAGCGCACGGCAGCGGAAGAGTTCGCTCGGCACGGGCGAGGAGTTGCTGCTGGCGCTTCGTGCCCTGAAGTCCTCGCTGCCTGACCTCCCGCCCAAGGCCGTGGAGCAGATCAACAGCCACTTCCTTGACCTGTCCGACGTTGTTGTGGCCGCCAAGCGTTCCATCACGGACCCGGAAATCGAGGTTCTTCAGTCTCATGCGGCGAGGAAGGTCGGGAAGGCGAAGTCCGTACCGGCCCCGCGTCAGAAGACGATGATCGCTCACGAGCAGAACATGCCGGCCGTGTTCTGGGACATCGAGTACGACCAGTACGGAGGAGCCGATTCTCCGGAACTCTACGTCCTGTACGTGGACACGAAGCGTTATCGGATGCCGAAGTTTGCCCGATACCTGTCCGGCGACCTCGTCCGCCGCAGGGTGCCCACGCGGGTGGCTCGTTCGAAGGGCGGAGTCGGCGGCGGTCTCGGTACTGCCGGCCTGTATGGTCAGACCAAGGAGACTGTCGACCTGCAGAATCGACTGGCTGCCGCCAAGGCACGCGGAGACACGCAGGAGCAGAAAGATATCCGGCGACAGCTCAATGAGATCAGCCGGTACGCGCGGGACTTCCGTGCGGCGGCAGCCGGGTACGTCTCCGACCTGGTGATCGAGGGCATGAACAACCCTCTTGAAGCCATCGAAAACCGACTCGCTCGCTACTCTGCTCCCAGCCCCGAGCAGCAGGCTACGGGTCTGTCGGATGAGCAAAAGGCGTTGTACCGGGGCATCGCTGCCCGCACCGGAAAGTCGTACGAAGACCTCGTTGCAATGGCCTTGAAGCGTCAGCGCGAAGCCGCTCAAGCAGTGAAGTCTCTCGGCCGTCAGGCTACCGGGAATAAGGACACGAGCTGGGTTCACGACAAGAAGTTCAGCCGCATCATGCGTGCTGCTGACTCGGTCTGGGACCCGGACTCGGGCAAGAAGAAGCGGTTTGGCTTCTCCATCGCCAACTACGCTCGCTTCGTTACCAAGAACCCGCTGGTTCTCCTGGCCACCATTCGCTACTGGGACGCGCCTCAGCTCGTGACCGGGATGGTGCTGAACCTGCCTGGTGGCCGTACTGTCGATCTGCCGGGCGTCTTCTCGGAGCAGGAAGGTCAGTCTTCCGGCTACGCGCTCCCCACGGACCCGTCCGCACTCCTGACGGAACTGATCGAGGACTTGAAGAGCCAGTACCTCGACGCTGTGCGTGACAACGACGTTGTCGCTCAGGCTGAAATCATTCGGACTCTCTTTGGGCACGAGTCCCGTGCGGGCCTGCGCGATGACGATATGTTGGAGGAAGGGCTTGTCAAGCTCGCCTCGCGCTTCCACTCGGCCACTGGGTTCACTGTACCCTCGCGAGCTGAGGTTCCCGCGGTATCGGGCGTGATCGGCAGTCAGGGTAAACTGAGCATCGAGACGGGTCAGCCCGTCGCTCTGCGTCAGCGCCCCAACTACGCCTCGGATGTGAAGATCCCGTTCAAGGAGACCATCCTGGGCCAGATCATGAACGAGGACGTCAATCTGGCGCTGGCTGAAGGCGCTGAACGTTCTGGCCGCCTCCGCATGGACCGGGCCAAGAAGATCGAGCGTCTCCGTGGCGATAGCGCACCTGCGCAGGCTGCATCGGCAGCGGCGTTCGAGACCGAAGAGGCTGAGTCGCAGGAAGAGGTGCCCGTCGTGGACACCTCGAAGGCTGCCGATGTACCGTTCCAGCCTGGCATGCGCGTCCGCATGAAGGGTGGTCGTTACTCGGGCGGCACAGGCTACGTCACGAAGGTCGCGCCTGGCTCCGTGTCCGGAACTAAGGACATCCTGATCCTGATGGATCCGTACCGCAACCGTACGTCTCCCTTCGAGATCACGGTGAACAGCCTGGCAGCTTCGAGCCTCGAGATCATCGGCGCTGCTCCTGAAACCGAGGAACCCGAGGAAGAGACACGTCGTCCGTCTTCTGCCGAGACCCGCAAGGGTGCAGCAGGCCGGGCTCAGAGCGCACGTCCTGCCCCCGAGCCCTCCTACGGGGTTGGAGAGAACGTCTTCGTGACCGTCGATGGCGACCAGTACGTCGCTGTGATCACGGGCCTCGAGGGTGACAAGTACATCGTCACCATCCTTCGTGACCTCGGCCTCGAGGGTGACAAGTACATCGTCACCATCCTTCGTGACCTCACCGGTGTGGACATGCTGGATGAAAACGGGAAAAGGTACGAGTTCGAGCTGGAGTCCCACGAGATCAGCGGTCCCGCTCCCTCGGGTGAAGAGTTCTACGAAGGCGATGTGGTCGGTAATCCGCGAGCACGTCGCCGTGCGCAAAAGGCACGGTCGAATGGTAGTGTGCGAGCACGGCTCTACGTCGCTTCCCGACTCATGCCCACGGTGATCTGATGAACCGCTTCGTCCCAATGGCAACCACGACCTATCGCCCTCTCATGGCGTACACCCCTCAGCCTCTGATGGTGTACAACGGGCACCTGGGCGATCCCGTCGACATTGACGGTGACGGCTCCGAAGGGTGTGACGCTTTCGGCGAGTTCGACGAGTACGGGTACATCGACGGTAACCTCGGCGCGTTCGGCGGTGTTGCCGGTCGTTCTCGCCGCCGCAAGAAGCTGCAGGCCAAGATCAAGAAGGCGAAGGCCCAGGGCAAGACCAGCAAGGCGAAGAAGCTCCAGTACCGTCTGGACAAACTCGAAGCCAAGATGAAGCTCAAGGGCGACCCCGGTATCAAGGGAGCCAAGAAGCCCGCTAAGAAGAAGCCTGCCACCAAGGCCGAGAAGGCGAAGGCCAAGAAGGAAGAAGAGGCCGAGGATCGCGAGGAGTCCGCGGAGGAAGCCGAGGACGAGAAGCACGAGAAGGAGGATCCTTCTGTCTCTGCTGCTCCCGAGGCCGCTTCTGTACCCGACTCGTCTGAGTCGGGCGGCGGTATGAACAAGGCCCTTCTCATCGGCGGCGTGGTCGCGGTCGGTGCTCTTGCTGGTTTCTTCCTTCTTCGCAAGAAGGACTGAGGAGTACACATGGCCGACAACAAGACCGCTTCCGGCATCCCTCTCGATGTGGTCTCCATCGAGGCGGAAACGATGGAGCAGGAAGCACCCAAGACTATTGAACGGAAGCGTCGTTCCGCAGTTTCCGAGCCTGAGGTCGAGGAGGTGACGGCCGTTAGCGTGCGTCACTCTGCCGCTGCCCCGCACAGTCACGACGATGATGAACTCGACGACATCATCGACGCTGTCCTCACCGCGCTCCAGGAGCGTCGTGAGGGGAAGACCTCCAGCCGTCGTGCCGCTCGTCAGGCTGAACTCGCCGGGCCGCCCGCAGTCATGGAGAACCCCAGCGACAAGACCAGCAAGATCCTGATGTACACCGGCATCGGTGTGGGATCGGTCGCGTTGATCGGCGGTATCTGGTGGTACCTCAAGAAGAAGTAACCCCGGCCCGCTGAGTGCGGACCAGGGTCACTGGATCAGATGGGTCGCCTTCCGGCGGCCCTTTCTGTTATCGGCGGCGCGGGTTGCCCTTGAGGCCGAGCTGACCCATGAACTTCTGGAACTCCGCCTCATCGTACTTGCCCGGCACCTCGTCACGAACCGAGCCGTAGGTGCCCTCTGCCTTCTTCGCCTTGCGGCTGAGCTTGCGCTCGATGCGAGCACCAGCCTCCTGCTCTTCCGGATCCCCCGATAACACGAGCAGGTGCGTGAGGCTCTTATCGCCGTGACGACGCATGAGGCTTGCGTGCCTGCGCTCTGCCGGAGACTGAGCCTGCTTCACGCCGCGGAAATGCCGGGGGTTGTTGTACATCCCGCCCTCGATCATGGCCGCCTCATAGGCTGCGTCCGCAGACATTGCAGCCAGACGGCCCCGCCGCGCCTCGTTACGCCTCTTCGTTCGAGCCTGATCAGCACGGGCACGCATCTGCCCCGACATCTGACTGCGATGCCGAGCGGGGTTGTTGTAGAGTCGGCTCCCGCGGCTGTACTCCACGGGGGGCCTGTACTCGCCCAAGGTCGCATCCGGCCCCTCGAGAGCACTCAGCTCAGCATAGAGCGCACGAACCCGACGGTTGTCCTCCTGCGTGAACATGCCCTCGTTGGTGTGGTAGTCCGTCCAGTAGATGCGATCCAAGGTGTCGCGGATCTCCTTGCGAATCTGGTCACCGGTGCGCTTACCGTTGCGCTTTCCGAGTGCGCGCTGGACCTCGCCCTCTGCGAGCATCTTGTGGCCCATCTTCGCGATCTGGTTCTGGGTCATGTAGAGCGTCTTTCCACGCTTCGACGTGACCTGAATCTTGCCCGGGCCCGGCTCCGTGACCTTGTGGAACGGGTTCGAGACGAACTCGGGAGGAGCGCGCACGTCAGGCTCGTAGACGATGCCCGGCTCGATCTCGTACATGACCGGGTCCCACGCACTGTTGCGGCGGGTGATCTTGAGGCCAGCACCAGTCTGGGCAGCGCGCCGACCTGCGGAAACGAAGCCCATCTCGCGGCTCTGAGACTTGCGCGGTCGCTCGGACTTGCGCATGACTCGACCCTTGTACTTCGCCAGGAGGCCAGAGACAGAGAGCCCCTCCTGAGCGGCCATGATCTCGAGTTCACGGTCGGTCATGTAGTGGACGGGGTTCATGAAGTTGCGCATGGGACCTCTAGATGGGTTTGACTTGACTGAACCCGTCATCTCCTTGGCACCGGACATGCGCAGGAGACGCAGGTAGTCGTCTACGTTCACGAGAATAGCGCCCTCCCCCGGGTAGAGGGGGCGGAGTAGTGCTACGGGATCAAACTCGCGGGAAGCCGCGGGTGCCCAGAAGAGGTTCTTCTCTTCGTCGACCCTGAACTTGAAGCCTGTCACGGGATCGATCGCAGGCACGTCGAAGATGAGCGGATCCTTGTTGAACTTCTTCAGCCGCAGCGCCCACGAGCGCTCAGCGAACTGTTTGAGATGCTTTTCGGCCTTCTGCCTCACCTTCTCGGTCTTCGTCGTGTCGCCCAGGAACGTGGCGGCCTGAGGAACGGGCAGTCCCTCCCTACGCTGACGGATGGCGCGAAGGCGAGCGATCAGGAAGTACGGGTAGAGTTGAAGCATCCCTTCGAACTCACCCATGATGCCAACCAGGCGCGCGAAGAACGGCTTGTCCTGAATGTCCATGTCGGACGGATCGAGCAGATCGATCGCCTGAATGTCCGCGAG
Organism: bacterium; assembly: GCA_010029825.1. Classification (GTDB taxonomy): domain Bacteria; phylum Bdellovibrionota_B; class Oligoflexia; order Oligoflexales; family RGVZ01; genus RGVZ01. Next base: position 11,007 of record RGVZ01000123.1, read on the forward strand.
CGGCATCGAACCGTTTGTCCACTTGATCTCATCTCCGTCCAGCGCAGGAGACACCACTCGCGTGGTGGAACCGTCCTTCGCTGTCAGGGTGATGGGCATGCTGAGCTTCGCGAACTCGCCCGCCGCCGCCAAGATGTCGTTGAGGTTGTCCCTGCTGTCACCCTGATTCCAGGTGATGGGCACGCCCCGGTACTCCTCGGCACCCCGAGTTGGGAGCAAGCCCGTGAAGACTGGCCCCTCCTTCACGGTCAAGGGCAGGGCCAGGAGCTCACCGTTTTCCTGAACCAGGGTCAGTTCAACAGGCACCGGCCGGCCGCGGGTCATGGTGAGATTCCGCATCAGGATCTCACTCATGTCCGGCACCTTCATGTACCCACGACCGTAGAGACGCTGCTCTGGCCGAACCTCACGAAGCAGACGCGACTGCGTCTTGGCGTCGGGGTAGGTCGAGTCGCTCTCCAGTTCACGAGTCCATCGAGCCTGCTCGCCCTCGGACCAGAAGCGAGGGTCGCGCGGCGGCAGTCCTGCTACGGCCGGGCCATCCCGACCGCCGATCAGCATGACGTGCTCTCGTCGCTTCTCTCCCTTGTCCCGTGCGCCACGGGACGGAAGGAAGTTGCGGGGCTGGATGTCCCGAAACTCCATCACGTCTTCCGACGCGAGGCCGCGGCCTGAACGATGGGCTTGGCCGTGCCAACAGCGACGTCGGAGCCCCGGAGCGCGCGGTTGACTGCCATGAGCTTCTGGCAGCGATAGCAGGTGACCTGATCCCCGTCAGCGGGCCGCACGTCGAAGTTGTGAGGAGCGCAGAGAGCGCGTCCCGTTTCCGGGTTCATCATGTGCACGCGCTCGCCCAGGGAGCCAACATGGATGAGCCGGCCGGTCTGAATGGGTCGGCCCCGCGGGTTCGTCAGCAGGCGGGTACGGCGCTGCTCCAGACTGGGCCGGCCTTGTTGGACAGCGCCTCCCGTCTCAACGCGTGCGGGCAGAGAAGTCCCCCGAATGACCTCTTGCAGGGCTGCGATCGCCTCTGCCTTGATCGCGCCAACTCGAGAGGCGCTCAAGTTCATCGACTCCCCGATCTCCTGCAGAGTGAAACCCTGCTTGACGTAGTACAGGACGTTTCGCTGTTGAGGAGTGAGTGCGTCCCGGAGAGCAGACATCTGGGCCGAATCTTCCCTCCCGGCAATGAGGTCGGCCACGGGAGGATCGCTGGAAGCGACAGTTTCAGCGAGGGTCATTCCCTCGTCCTCTTCCCCGACGGACTGATCAAGGCTTGTTACCTTGATAACCGCGGACTTGGTCACGAGCGCGTCATACTTATCCGGCGTGATGCCCAGTTCCTTCGCCATCTCATCGCGAGTGGGCTCACGACCCTTGACCTTGGTCAACTCCCGCTTCGCCTTGGAGATGTCTCGTCCCGCTTCCAAGACACCACGCGGAACCCACCCTTCTCGTCGCACCCCATCGTAGATGGCTCCCTGAATGCGGGAGCGGGCGTAGGTGGCGAAAGAGAAGCCCATCGACGGGTCGAAGTTCTCCGCGGCCTCGGTCGCACCGATGATGCCCATTGCAAAGAGGTCATCGGCATCAACGTTGGCCGGCAGCGTGCGCGCGATCGAAGAGGCGATCCTTCGGATCAGCGGCAGGGTGCCGACG
>RGVZ01000124.1 GCA_010029825.1 bacterium
ATCCTGGATGACCCCGTTCAATACGGGCGAGGAGGCAACTGGCAAGCGGCGCTGGATTCTGCATCGAGCCGACTCAAATAATCTGTCGTTCAATGGCTCCTATGCGGACCTTGAATCCAGCATCGGTTGGACACGGGATGTGACCACAATTGATGGCTTTACGAGGGAAGGCAACAGCGTCGTCCTTTACCGGAACGTAAACCAGACCGCCGCTGGCACCCTGAATTGGAGTGGTAGCCTTGTTCCGTATACAGACACATCCATAAGGATTTTCGGCAGCACGGTCGGGAACCATTTCAACGGGTTCATCGGGGAAGTCGTTTATTACAACCGGAAACTGACCGGATCCGAAATCGCCCAGGTGCAATCCTACCTGAACACCAAATGGAACATCGTTGCCGTTCCTGCTCTGGCGGATATCACGTCGACACGGACATTCGTCGCCGGCGCAGCGGCCACGCCATTGACATTCACCAACACGGGCTCGGCGGTCACGTCGTGCAGTGTCTCACCGGCACTGCCGGCCGGGTTGTCAGTTACCGTCATTGGCGGGACGTGCGTGATAACGGGAACTCCCGCGACGACCACCGCAACAACTATTTATTCGATAACCTCTGCTGCTGTCAGCGGCTTGACCGATACGGCTACCGTGTCGATCACAACGACCGGGGGACTGGTCGCCGACGGGCTGGCCTTGCTGCTGGATGCGAGCAACACATCAAGTTACCCCGGATCCGGGACCACATGGTATGACCTGACCGGGAACCAAAAACACGCGACGTTCCAGAACGGGCCAGTTTTCAGTTCCGCGGGCGCGAGCAGTATCTCGTTCGACGGCATCGACGATTACGCCGAAGGGCCTATCGCCGTCACTGGTAACACCAATGCGACCATGACGGGATGGGTCTATGTCTACTTGAACACGGCGGGTACGTTTTTCAAGAACTCGGCAGGAGGCGGAGGTTTTTCTGTCGGTATAGGCCAAGGCAGCTTTGACACTGTTGGCAGCAACGTCATCTCACTTTTCCCTCATGTTCGTTGGATGGGTACCAGTACGGCCTGGAACCCAGGTTGGCAACAGGTCACGATGACTTTGGACGCGACCGGAAATGCCCGGGTCTTCAAGAACTCCGCGCTGATCAGCACCCACCCTGCGGGCGCGAATCTTGCCTACGGGTCATATTATCTCGCAGCCAATATTGGAGACAACAACCGTAACGCGAAGATAAAGATTGGTGCCTTCGCGATGTATAACAGGGCATTGAGCGAATCCGAAATCGCTTCGAACTATGCCTCGCAGCGGTCCCGGTTTGAACCTTTCAACCAGCCCAATATGGCCGATGCCACAACCCAGACTTATACCGCCGGATCCGCCATCACGCCGCTGGTATTCACCAACACAGGGGTTCCGTCCATCTCGTGTACGGTGTCTCCGCCGCTGCCGGCGGGGCTGACCATCGCCGTCAGCGGCGGCACATGCGCCATCACCGGAACTCCGGCAACGACGACCCCAGCTACGACGTATACCGTGACGGGAACCTCAGATATCGGCGGGACTGACACCGCGACCGTGACAATCAGCACATCCGGGGGACTGGTCGCCGACGGGCTGGTCTTGCTGCTGGATGCGGGCAACGCGTCGAGCTACTCCGGATCCGGGACCACATGGTATGACCTGAGCGGCGGTGGGCGCAACGCGACCATCTATGGCGCGACGTTCAACAGTGCTGTTGGTGGCAACCTCACATTCAATGGAACAAGTTCTTATGCCGAGGCACCAGCCATCACGAGTATTTCGGACAACAACTCGCGGACCGTAATCGTTCGCTACAAGACCGGATCGACCAACAACGTCCCACTGTTCGACGCGGGATCCGTTGGAACGGATCGTCTCGCCAACCAGATTTTCGGCGCGGCCGTCAACGGCGTCAGTGGGGGTCCACCGACCAACCCGGGCGGAATTTGTCTGGTTTTCTTTGGTCGAGACCTGTATTTCCCGGTCGGCGCCACCAAGGTGCTCAACGATCAGTGGAATCATGTCGCGTATGCCTATGATGGCACGACCGGTTCCGTCAGGATTTTCCTGAACGGTGTGCCACCGGAAACCGCGTATCGATGGAGTGGAGTCAACACGACGCTGACCAGCCAGCCCTTCGCGCTTGCCACCACCATTTCAACAACGAACAACCCGGTTTGGATTGGCCGGTCGCGGGGCCGATTGTGGAGCCTTGGTTCGGACTACTTGAGTGGCTCCATCGCGACCCTGGAAATTTACAACAGGGCCCTGTCGAATGGCGAAATGTTGCAAAATTTCGAGGCGAACAAACGCCGGTTCATCAGCCGCCCGGAATTGGCTGACACCAAAACCCAGAAGTTCATCTCCGGGACGCCGGTAACCCCGGTGACGTTCGCGAACACCGGCAGCGCCGCCGTCAGTTGCAGTGTGACCCCATCACTGCCTCAGGGACTTTACATATCCGTGGTTTCAGATACGTGTCAGATCGACGGAACACCAGTCGGAACGCAAAACGCCACAGTCTATACCGTCCGGGCGACCTCCCAGAGTGGGGAGTCAGACATCGCCACGACCAGCATCCAGGTCAACAGTGACACTGACAGCGGCATACTGGTTCATCTCGATGCCGCGAATGCGTCAAGTTATCCCGGCAGTGGATCCACATGGACGGATCTCAGTGGAAACGGCAACCATGCGACTCTGCAAAGTGGCGCTGCGTACTCGACCGCCGATGGCGGTTCGATTGCCTTTGGCAGTGGCGGCGCCCAAGCCGAAATCCCGGCAAATCCGTTGTTTGAGCATGCAGGCGACTTCGCCATCGAGTTGTGGATGAAGCTCAATACACTGAACAACGGTGACGCCATGGTGCCGTGGTCCACTGGCGGATCCGGGTCAACCGATCAAGTATGGATCGGAACCGGAGGGTACGGGGTGCCTTCGGGTGCGTTCTATGGTGTTGGGTGTTCGCCATGTCCGAATTTTATGTTGATCACGACAACCGGATGGCAACATGTTGTCGTCTCCAGAACAGGATCTGTTTCTACGTTCTTTGTGAACGGGACTCAAGTCGGAAGCCACACTTATTCCGGAACGATTGGACGAAACGGAGTCATGCGTCTTGGCCGCCGCGTCGACAACTACCATCCGCTGGATGGAAATATCGCCGCGCTTCGCGTTTACCGCAAGACGGGTCTGACCGCGGCGGAAGTCGCGCGAAATTATCAGTTTGATCGCCAAAAGTTCAATCTGCCGACAGATCTGATGGTGGATCTCGACCCAGGCATCTACCAGGGGAGTGGAACAAACTGGCAGGACAGGAGTGGCAACGGCAGGGACCATACTTTATTCAACGGACCTGTCTACCTGGCGGAAAATGGCGGAAGTTTCTCGTTTGACGGGATCAACGACTACGCTGAGTCGGCTGCGTTTACACCAAACATCACGGCAAAAACCATGATGGCCTGGGTCAAGTTGAGTTCAGTGACTCAAGGTGGAGGTGGACTGGTCGGTATCATGGGCAGCGGCGGCGAACCATTTGACTCCATCGTCTATAACGAGACAAATCAGGGCTGGGGATTTGGCTCGAGCAATTGGTCCCGCACCGCCTGGTCTGGAGTGAAGGAGACATCGACCTCGGAATGGGTGCATGTGGCGGCCACTTACGCGAACAACAACTACAATCTCTACCGTAACGGGGTCAAGATCCTGACCACGACGTCGTACGCGGCTTTGAACTTCAATTTTGAATCCAAAGTCATTGTCGGAAAACGCCACAATAGCCTGACCGGGCCTCTCGGCGCGTCAATCGGCCAGGTGAAGGTTTACCGTCGCGCCTTGAGCGCGACGGAAATCCTCGCGGAGTTCGATTCAGCGAAATCCCGGTACATCTCAACTGTTGCCGGAAACGGAATGATGGCATCAGGGCAACCCTAGAAGGATTCCGCGATCCTTGATCTCGTGACGTACGGCAGGATCGCAGGCTGCCGTCAACTCACTGAGCCAGTCAAAATCGGCGTAAGCCCACGGCAAGGATCCACGCAAGGCATCGTCATCGAAACCGGGATGCAGCATCAGCTCTGTTGTCCCGTCGGGAACGCGCGCGATGATGGCACGAAGCGACTTTTCATCTTGATGACCGCAACGCAGGAAACCGGCGAAGTAATCAGCATGCCCGATACCGGCCGCACGGCATTTGCACGCGAAAAGGGAACCGAGGACCGAGTAAGGCAGGCTCAAGACGCGGCGCGAAAATGTAGCAGGCTCATGAATCAAGCGATGTGGAACACGGAGATTTTTTATCCGGTATTTCTTGCACAGGCGGATCACGATCCCGGAAATGCCCGGAAGGATGTGCAAATGCTGTGTTGAGTTCAGGAATGGAATCGCGTCCACAGAAGGGAAAAGTTGATGGAACCGCTGAATCTGGGTCTCAAATTCAGCCTCCAGATCCGAAAACCGGATCTTGCCAGCCATGTAACGACGCAAAAACGGGCGCCAGTGGCGGTGCAGGCAAATACGACCATCCCCGAAATATGGCAGGGAGTCGGTGATCGAGGAATGCGCGGCAGTCAGCGCGTACCCCTCGACAATTCCAAGGTGCAGGCCGATTTGAAGGCCCGGGGTTTGCGCGGCAAGTTCCACGGCTTCATCCGTGGCGGGCGCGTTGACCAGCAAAGCCGTCGCCGTGACGATTCCGGCCCGGTGAGCCTGGACGATTCCCCGGTTGATCAGCGGCGAGAGCCCGAAATCATCGGCGGTGACAATGAAGCGGCAGCTCCGCGCCATTTCAACCTCATCATTTACGAATCTCACCGGCACGAATCTCACCGATAGCGCGGTCGACAAAGTAAGGCGGACGGCGTTTGACTTCGTGGTAGATCCGACCCACATACAGGCCGACAATCCCGGTGAACAAAACCTGAAAGGCGAACAACATGAGTTGCAAACTGATGAGACTGAGCCAACCGGGCACCAGATGCGCTTTTCCCGATATGGCCAAAAGCGTGCAAATCGCCAGATAAGTGCCGCCAGCGACCAGCATCATCAACCCGGCAAGAAAAGGCAGGCGCAAGGGCCAGGTGCTGAATGAGAACAGGCCGTCGAAAGCCAGCTTCATCGATTTTTTCAGTGTGTATGACGCCTCGCCCGCGAACCTGGGCGGACACTCAAATTCAAGATCGCACTGCCGGTAACCAATATAGGGGACCATGCCACGCAAGAAGGGAGACACTTCCGGCATGGACAACAACGCGTCGACCGAGCGGCGATCCATGATCCGGAAATCCGAGGCGTTGGGCGTAATCTTGACTGGTGAGACACGATTGAACAACACGTAAAAGAGCCGGGAAAAAATGTCCTTGCCGGGGATTCCGGCTTGCGGGTTCTTGCGCACGCAATGGACGACAGACCAGCCCGCGCCGGCACGCGCCACCAGATCCGGTATCAATTCAGGGGGATGTTGCAAGTCTCCGTCCATCATGATGACCGCGTCGCCTCGCGCGCGCCGTATCCCGCAGAGGAGGGCCGCCTGATGGCCGGCGTTGCGGGACAATGAAACGCATTTGATGCGCGAATTCTCGCGGTGCGCGGATTCGATCAATTCATAGGTCCGGTCCGACGACGCGTCATCGACGAAGACGATCTCGTAATCCCCGACGGCCTCCGCGACCATTCCCGAATTGGCAGCCATGACGGCCTGCGTCCGGCGCAGAAACTCCTCGACGCAAGCTTCCTCGTTATGCACGGGCACAACGATGCTGAGCAGCGGAATCGTTCTTTTCGCGTCGTGAATGGTCATGAGGTTAAGGGAAACACAGCTACGGAAGGCAGGCAACGATCAATTTCAAGGCGAACCGTGATAAATCGCCTGGTCGTGACCCTCATAGGGACCGGGGACAAGTGCCTGATCTACAAGGAATTTCTTGATCGCGTGCCGGGCAAATCGGATTTCGTAACGCTTCAGAATCTCATAGCAGGCGAACATCATAAGGTCGGCGGACTGATAACGACGCGAAACGCTGAACGCCAGCGCCGTCTTCAGAAGCTTGTTCAGGGCTTTTTCCATCGCGGGATCCGTAAGTCCCAGGGCGGGAATCTTCAACCTGCGCATCAATTCAAGGGTCTGATGCCGGTCGTTTGAGGCCGGAATGATCTTCCGGCCGGTCACCAGTTCGAAGAGGATGAGTCCGGCGCAATAAATGTCCGTTTGCTGGACGATGGGTTCGTTGGAAATGTGTTCCGGGGAGTAATAGCCAGGCGTGCCAATCATGTAGTTCCGGTAATCTTCCACCTCGAGGCGGCACGCCAACCCGAAGTCGGTCACGAGGATCCGTCCTTTCTTGTCGATCAGGTAATTGGCCGCCGACAAGTCGGAGTGTATCGTGTCATGCAAATGCAGGTGATCAATCCCCTGAAGCATGTCGATGACAACGCACAGTCCCACGAGCGGCGGAACGCGTTTGACTTGCTTCAGGAACGAGTAACCGGACCAACCATCGACAAACTCAGTGACAATGTAGCAATCGGGCGGGTTGAAGAAGCTGTCCAGGTAACTCACGATGTGCTTGTGGTGCAGGCTTGAGACAATCAGCAATTCACGGTGGAAAATACCGAGGAATTTGCTGTTGCGCGCGTACTTGTCATGAAGGACCTTGATCGCGACGGAGTTCCCGTTGCGTTCGTCAATTCCGCGGAAGACACGACCAAGCCCGCCAACACCGACTTCGGCGACGACCTTGTAAGGCCCGATCTTGGCCGGGATGTTCTGCGCGGTTGTTGCCTGGTTCGATGACACTGGTGACGGAACTCCTGCGATGGAACCTTCCACCGGGGAGTCATCGGCATGAAAAAGCCCGGTCCAAGGCGCGCAGGGGCCGACCGGGCTGGAAAAAACACAAAAAAGCGAATTTCAGCGAAGGACTTCGTCGACTTCCTCGACAACATCATTGGACGAGGAGATCTTTTTCAACTCCCCGAGGAGTAAAGTCACGGCCGGGGTTTTGTGCCTGCGGGCTGATTCCACATACGCGATCTGCGCCCACTGCGGCAGACGCGACATCATGATGGCGACCTGGGCCCGGTCACGCGGAAGATACGTCTCGATAGCCCCCTGAGCCAGGTCTGCCAGCGCGTTGTTGCGGGATACCGCGTAATACACGAGATGCTCCGCATGGGGATGAGACAACGGCGCCGGATGCGATTGCAAGTGCTTGAGGGCGATCAGGCAAGTGTAAACATTGACTGAATTCTGGGTCAGTTGGCGAAGCTCCTCGGGCGAGGCAATGGCAAGGTATTCCAGAAAGTCAGACGACGCCCGTTCTGGATCCAGCTGCGCCATGGATAGCGCGAAAGCCTCTTGACCAGTGGTCATCAAGCCCTGGCGGACCATCGTATACGCAGACTTCATCGCGTTGGCCTGAACGGCTACCGCCATCTGCGGAATCAAGACGGTCGCCTCGTCATTCTCGCTGATGGCGCGCCCGAGCTCGCGCTCGATTGCGGAGCCCAAGGCCCGCGATGGCATCGCGGCTGCCAGTTGCCAACCCATCTGGCGCGCGACTGGACGCCCAGAACCAACAAGGTTCTCGAACAAGCGAACCGATGCCGGCAACGACGATCCTTGATACAGAGCCACGGCATTCGCCAGGCGGATGTTGTCGTACTTGATGATGCCGTCCTGGATCGCGGCCTCGAGAGCCCTGTGGGCGGCGGGCCACTGTTTACGCTGCGTGATCAATCGACGCGCGTCCTCGATGGTCTGGCCACCACGATTCACTGCCGCCTCAATCGCCTCATCCAACGTGGTCTTCGCGTTGAACCTGACGCGAGAGCCAGTCTCGGATGCCGTTGAATGGCGGAACGCCTCGTCTTCCCTCGCGCCAACTTGAGCGGGCGCGGACAACGGACCGTTCGACGAGTTTAACGACCGGATCCCGTCACCTGGCTGCGGGAAGCTGACGCAAGCGATCGTGAGAACTAAAACCGGGATCGAAGCGAGGACCAGGATTGAGGCATACCAATGACGGGTCATGTTACCGGGCATGATTTTCCCCTGCTTGCAATATCTTGAATTGGACTGAGCCACCAAACGATCGAGCCAGCAAATCCGCCTGCGACGCGGCGTCGACGCGACGGCTCGCCACGTAAATTTCAACCGTTCTGGATTCAGCAAAGTGTATCAAGGAAACATGATCGCGCAAAAACATTTGGGCGAGCGAGGCCGGCATGATGGCCGTCAATCCAGACTTCGAGTCGCTCCCGGAACGCACCCACCGACCCGATACCGGCACGGCGAACACCCGCGCCATGCGGCAAATAAACTGCTGCGGAATGTCCGCCACCCGGCGAACTGGCTGGTCACTTCCATCAACCTTTGCGATCGCGATCATCGCCCGCAAAAAGCGAAAGTCGCGTTGTAAACGCAATCCCCACCCTGCCAGCACGAGAACCACGATGGCCGATGCCATATGAAACACCAAGGCGAGGCTGACGCCCATCAAGATTCCTCCCGGCCGGGACGAGACCAGCGCGCACACCTTCGCCAGGACATCCTCAACAACATCCTCATATGCGGCAACAACAGGGCGAACAACAACCCGGCGTCAGGAGTCGCCGCCCGGACCGATGCCGGGGCCACGAGACCACATCCAGGCGAAACACGCTGCAGGGCATCTGGCGTGTACGCGCCGGTCTTGTCGCCGGCTAGAACCGCTGTCGCCTGGACGAGACCGGATCCCAACAAGGGGCGCGGGACTGGTTCTCCTGAAATCCGCGCGTAGTAGTACTGGTAGTTGAGCATGTTGGTGTCGGCACTGTAAATCGCAGGATCGGCGGTCGACACGAGTCGTTCCCGGATTCCCTTCGCGGAAATCCCGCCGTCGTAGGCCACGAGCAATCCCGCAATCCCGCTGACAACCGGGGCCGCCATGGAAGTCCCGGACTTCTGACGGGTTGACCCGCCAGGAACCGTGGACAGGATTAGCGTGCCCGGCGCCGCGACATCAACCCAATTGCCAAAGTTACTGAACAGGGCCTTGTTGTTGGACGCGTCCAATGCCGAGACCGCGACAACATCCGTCAATGCCGCCGGATAGGAACGAAGCATCGTGTCCTCATTGCCCGACGCCGCGACGACCACGATCCCATTCCCGGCCCGACGCAAACTCGCGACAATCACGGCAATTGCCCGGTTGCGCTGAAACTGTCCGAACGACGCGTTCACGACGCGAATCGCGTTTGAACTCTTGCTCCGGAAGAGCGTTACGTATTTCAACCCAGCCAGCTGGGAAGCGTCGGAGATTCCACCCTCGGGTCCCGTGGCCTTTACCGGGACAATCTTGCAAAACGGACAGACCCCTGCCGGCCCGTCCACCGAATCGCCACTGCCTGTGTATTCGGCCGCGATGATACCGGCAACGTGGGTCCCGTGATTGCAACTGTCCTCGGCTTCCTCACCGGTCGGACAACTCGTGCCGGGACCCGTTGTGTAATTCGGGTACACATTGCCATCTCCCAGCAATCCGCCACCCATGGCCGTCACGTTGCAGCCGTGCACGTCGTCGGCGCATCCACTGGCGCCAGGGGATGGATTGGTGAAAATGCGGTTTTTCAGCTGGGGATGCTCATAGTCCACGCCGCTGTCGATGACGGCGATCAGCGGCGGGTTCGCCAGGATATCCGCGTTGGAGGGGACGCTGTCGGCGGACCTTGCCCCGATTTTCGTCAACGCTGTCGCGACGCCGATGGCTTTCAAATGGCTCAATTTTGACTCCAGCGACGCGTAAGCGGTCGCCCAAGTCGCGAAACTGTCGTCATTCATCGCGGAAAGCTCACTGATTCCATTGGGATCCGCGAACCAGATTCGTCCGCTGGCCTCCCATTCCGCCAAGGCCGCGGTGGCCTCCCCGTCAGAGGCAAAGTCAACCTTGGCGATCGCCGCGACAGCCGTTGGATTGGCGGATTCGCGCAGGGACGGCATGACCAGGCCGCGCAACTCGTCACCGACTTCCGGCGCGCTGATGTCCGCCGCCGTGATGAAATCGATCGACTTGACGCGGGGATCACTCACAAATGAGGAACGCAACGATGGCTGGTGGTAGCGAACTTCCGACCGGAAATTCGCGAACTCAAGGGCTTCAAGGGTGGCATTCGAACGAAACGCGACAATCCACGAGCCCGGGACGCGACGCGAGACCAGGGCTGCGCGCGCAGGGACACCAGGCCCACCAAACAGCCCGGGGTCTTCCCATTGATGGGGGGCTGGCAAGGCGTCTCCTTCGCGGCCGCATGCCGGCAAGGCGATCAAGGACAAAATAGTCACCAGCATCGGTAAATGGAGCATCGATCGAATCACGGCGGCCTCCCGGCGGCATCTGGTATGATCCCAATGCCAAGTCAGCAAAGCAAGGGGAACACGCCGTGTGGAAAACGACGCTCATCGATGGCAAGCCGGCCCTGGTCCTTTCCGGACCGTCGGACATCGCGGGAAAAAAAGATCAAAAAGAGGCCGTCCAGCAACGGCTCCACGACCTGAAAGGCGCCGTCCGGACGTTGAACCTGGCCCTCGAACTGGGGGCCTTCGACCATCTGGGCAAGGAACGTGCTGAAGCATTGGGCAGGGCCATCCAGATTCTGTCGGGGGAGGCGCAGTTTTTAGTCGAAGCCTACTCCACGGACTGGTAAAAACGAGTATGGGAAGCTCTTATACACGATCCGGGGTATTCGCGGTCTCGGCGCCATCTGGCGCAGGCAAAACCACGCTGAACAGCCGCCTTGCCCGGAGCCACCCTGACATCGAAATCTCTGTCAGCCTCACAACGCGAAACCGACGTCCCGGGGAAGTTGACGGACAGCATTATCACTTCGTTGATCGCGCCGAATTCCAGAAAAACGTGGACGCGGGGCGGATGCTCGAATGGGCCGAGGTTTTCGGGAACCTTTACGGAACCAGTAAATCTGAAGTCGAACGGATCACCGGCAAAGGTCACAAGGTGATCCTTGAGATCGACGTCCAGGGTTGGCGCACGGCAAAACCAAAGCTGCCCGGGGCACTTTCCATTTTCATCCTGCCGCCATCGATGGCCGATCTCTGGGAGCGCCTCGAGAAGCGAGGCACCGATTCCCCCGAAGTTTGCTGGCGACGATTCAAGGCCGCGCGCGATGAAATCGCTGCCGGGCGTATCTACGACTACTTCATCGTCAATGACGACCTCGACCGTGCATACGCGGAATTGGAGGCCATGATCGCACGCGATGAGCCCGGAAAGACCTCGGGCGAAGCCGGAAAGGCCCTGTGCGACCGGTTGCTGACCGAGTTCGAGCACAGCCAAAAGATACTGGAATTAAAGACGATTCATGAGAAAATTTAATTCCTCACAATCTGGACGGCCGGTGAAATCCTGAGCTACGATCAAAAAACGCCGATAAATCCCGGGGATAGCCCGGATGTGGGCTGTTCACCGGGAAGCACACAAAGGCGTGAGGTCGGTGCTTTGGATCCTGTCAAACCAACAAACCCTGACTTGCTGTTCGACGACCTGCGGGCAACGGTTGCCGCGTACCTTCCGCATCAGGATCTGAGCCCCCTCGAAAAGGCTTATCAATTTGGCGCTGATCGCCACGGCCCGCAATTGCGCGTGTCGGGCGAACCTTACATCACGCATCCACTCAATGTCGCGTTGATCCTTACCCGCTTCAAGGCAGACCTTGCCTCGTTGACCGCCGCGATCCTGCACGACGTTGTCGAGGACACCGAAACACCGCTCACCGAAGTCGAGCAAATGTTCGGCAAGCAAGTCTCCGACCTGGTTGACGGCATGACCAAGATCGGAAAGATCGAATTCCGCTCCAGCCAGGAACGCCTGGCGGAGAATTTCCGGAAAATGCTGTTCGCGATGGCGAAGGATGTCCGCGTCATTCTCATAAAGCTGGCGGACCGGTTGCATAACATGCGCACCATTGAAGCCCTGCCACCCGCGAAAAAGCGCCGCATCGCGCAGGAGACTCTCGACATTTACGCGCCTCTCGCCAGCCGGCTTGGGATCTACGGGATCAAGAGCGAACTCGAGGACCTTTGCCTGCGTCACATCAAGCCCGACGTGTACAAGGAGCTCAAGGGCAAGATCGCCGCCAAGAAAGCCGAGCGGATCGCGTACATCGACGAGGTAAAGGAAAAGCTCGAATCGGAACTCAAGAAGTACGGATTCCAGAACGCCATCGTCTACGGCCGCCCGAAGCATTTCTTCTCGATCTACAAGAAAATGGTCGAGCGCCATCTCGCGTTTGAGGACATTCACGACCTCTTCGCGTTCCGGATCATCGTGGAATCCGTGAAAGATTGCTACGAGGCCCTCGGTGTGGTCCACGCGATGTGGAAACCAATGCCAGGCCGGTTCAAGGACTACATCGCCATGCCCAAGGCGAACATGTACCAGTCTCTCCACACAACCGTGATCCGTCCCAACGGTGAACCCGCGGAAATCCAGATCCGGACGCACGAAATGCATGAGACCTGCGAGTTCGGGATTG
>RGVZ01000125.1 GCA_010029825.1 bacterium
GCGTCGAAGATATTGATGCCCGGGATTCCGACCTCGCGCGCAACCTGGTCGTAACAGGAATGCATGGTGTTGCTGGCGATCAAGAAGGCCTTCGCGCCTCCTCGTTCCAGGTCCCGCGCCGCCGCGACCAGGATTTCCCCCGCGGCTTGCCAGTCGCCTCGCGTCTGGGCATCGATGACTGGCTGGAAATTGACGCTGCGTACCATCAACTCGGCCGAGGTTTGTTTGCCCAGGGCGCGGTTGATTTCAAGGTTGATCAACCGGTAGTATTGAATGGTTGACGCCCAGCTCAGCCCCCCGATGATCCCCACTGGCGCTAGAAGTTGGTGCATCCGGAGGCTCCCCCATGTGCATCATCTGCATTGAGTTCCAAAAACATCGTGACCTGGCAGACGCGCGCCGGATGCTTGAGTCCGCGCGTCGCGAACCGAGGAGCATCGACCCGGATCATCTGGCCGAAGTGCAACGCGACCTTGATCTTGCCGAAGCCGCGCAAAAGAGGAAAGACCCGTGAGAAAATACTTCCGTGTGACGATGTCGTTGGTTATTGGGCTGACCTTCGCGATGTCCCTGACGTCGTGCAAGTCACGGGGGACAGGATCGGCGGTCCGTGGCGGCGTGGACCTGCGGGCTGCCGACGAGACGGTCTTGCCCGAATACAAGGCCCGGTTCCTCGATACGGACGCGGCAAATCCGCCTGTTACGACGGACTTCACGGCCGTCCCGCTGGCGCTTGACGCGGGGCTTGAAAACCAGGCGGCCGGATTCTCCGGCGCCAGCCAAGGCGATCCCGCGACATACCGCCATTTTTTCTCGATTTATGCCTGGCAGGGTGTCGGGCCCTTTAATTTGCCCCGTTATACCCATGTTTTTGCCGTTTTCGCGCGTGTTGAAGGGCCGAATCTCGAGGCGGACCCGATTCGCTACTTCACGATCAGTTGGGACGCCGCCGACGGGATTATCGGCATGGCGCTGCCTGCCAAACGTGGCAAAAACTACACGCTGCAGCAATCTTATGAATTGCGCGATGCTTTGGGCGCGTCAACCGACGTGCGCCGGTCGCGGATGGTCGAGATTCACAAGTCGCTTTTTGATGCCGCGTTTGTCCAGTTTACACGCGTGTCGCAAGGCGCGCTGACGGGAGCTGTATCTTACAAGATGATGGACGACCTCGATGGTCGCCAGCGCATTCGCCAATCCATCCCGGATGGTTACAGCAACTGCCAGCACGCGATATCCGACATTCTGGCGCGTGAGGACGGATCGCTGCTCGAGACGGGTCTCGCCCGCGGTTTCGCAATATCATCAATCGCGATCCTGGACTTGAGATCGTAGCCCAGAGGATCCGCCTGCAAAAGCCAGCGAACTAGTGATTTGTCATCATATGCCGCTCGCATCCGCCTCCGGGTTTGTCTCGCCGATTTTCTCATGAATCCGGCTACTTGCTTTCTTCGACGCGTTTAGAGTTCCGCTCGAAGTTCAAATGATTAGAAATTGGCACGATTTCCTTCAGGTTCCGATCACTCCTCCGATCGATCTTTCAATCGGTTGTTCGTTTGGTCGTCATCAGGAGGTGGATCGTGTCGCGTCAGAACGCATTGACGGTTCTTGGGTTCCTTGCGTTTCTCAGTGCCTCTTGTGTCAAGCAAGTGGCTGTGACGGCGGGCAGTGTGACACCGGGCCCCGCAACGGGAACCATCTCGAGCACTGGGGCGGTGACGGTGCGTATCGATCCGGCAAACGGTGGTGTCGTCGCGACGACTGGAATAACCAGCCGGAATCCCCTTTTCTCCCGCGCAGAGCTGGTTGTTCCACCCGGAGCGCTGTCAGTCGCCGTCGATGTGTCTGTCTTCGAGGCCACGCCCGTGGTGAATTCATCGACGGCGGCTCTCCTGGAGATTACAGGCGCGGTGGCGATTGGCCCATCCGTGGCCCTGTCCGCCAGCAACGAAGGCGCTCTTGTCGCTCCTTTGACTTTATCGCTCCCTTATTGGGACCCGGCACAACTGGCGCCAGGTTACGATCTCGCGGTTATCGGAATGTACCGTACAGGGAATAAATTCGTCGCTGAGACATTTGTCGGTGACGAATTGGCCTTCGATCAAACTGGTGTTGTCAAAGTGAGGATTTCTCGCTTCGGGGCGTATCAGGTCGCCCGTGTCTCTGGCACCGTCTCGAAAAAATCGGCCGACAGCAATGTCGGATTCATGCCTCAATCCGAGGCTGAAGAATCCGGTGCCGCCGCGTACAGCGCCTTCCTGGTCGCTACCACCGAGGAATTGCCGGTTTGTGACGCGACCCGGGTATCGCATCTTTTTTACGTCCTCTCCTCGAGAAGCTTCCGTGTGTGTAATGGTTCGACATGGACTGTCGTGGACTTGTCTCCGCCCTCCCCGCCTGTGGCAAATGAGAACCTGTTCGCCGGGCCAGCAACAACTTCAACTTTGACTGTGAGCGGGCGTCAGGTGAGTCGCCTGACGACTCAGTTCTATTCGGCGCCGGGTGGTGCCCTTGTCCGAACCTGTTACCGGGACTCCTTGACTTCGGCCATTACCAACGGGAACAAAGGCGAAATCCAGAATGATGGAGAGGCCGGGTGTCCCAAGGGAGGTTCCTGGTTTTTTTGGTGTGACTCTGGATATGTTCTTCAAGGAACGTCGTGCGTGGCGGCATCTTCGGCTCCCGTGTGTAGTCAAGCCAACCCTTCCGCCTGTACAACCTTGACGCAGTGCAAGGGAGTCAGCCAATACTGGGACGGCAACACTTGTCGTGAGTCATGTCCGGCGGGCAAGCAAGATTTCTCGAGAGGCTGCGAAGTCCCAACTCCGTGCACTGCCAACCAGCGCAATGTTGACAACCAATGCGTCAGCATCTCATGGCAGGAGAAAACCGGTGACTTGTGCGGGACTTACAACCTGCCGGTCAAAGTCAAGTCAGGAACGCACACCGTACTTTGTGACGTGACTTTCGCAAAGGAACTTTTCATCGAACCAGGCACAACAATTGAGTTCGAGGGAAATTACGGTTTCGTCGCGAACCGCACAACCTATGCCGTCGGGACGTCGGCCCAGCCGATCACCCTTCGGAAGAGTGGCTCCAATCCGGATGGTTATTGGGGGCAGCTGCAGATCGGGAATATTTTTAGGGCTTTTATATCGTACCCATCGGAGGCGACGTATAATTCCGGTTACTCAATTATCGGTAACGATTTTGTTGGCAATTACCTGGGTGGGACAAACCTCTCTTACGTGTCAATATCCGATTCAACTTGCGCGAATAATTCCCGTTTCGAAGGCTTTGCCAATCAGACAAGTATCGTCTGCGCCGGTAACTCCAGTGATCTGACATTGGGCGCGGGATACATAAAGAATTCGAGTTTTAGTTCGGTGCAAATTTCATGTAATCCCTTCTGGGGCGAGATGGTTTTTGAAGCGTCCTCCTGGACTGGCAGTTACTTTTTTATGTTCAAGAGCAACTTCACTGAATCCTACGTGCTGCGTTCAAATTTGACTGGCAGTGGGGGCGTTAATGTTTTAGGTGGCGTCGTCGCCTTCTCCCACATTTCTACGAGTGGGCTGAACCTCGCCCCTTCCTCCTACGCCCTCGGGAACTTTGTTGAGGGGGTTGCGCCGCCGGCAGACAGCGGATACCGGGTGACGGACAATTCTGCGACGGCAGTGTCCAGCAGGACCGCGGTACTCGCCATGGCGGTAAATTTGGGGACTACCGGGGCATCCATTACCGGTACCGTAAATCATCCGTTTAATGCCTACGCATGGGTGTTTGACAAGGACGGTTGGGTGACGGATCCCGTGGTTAATTGGTCCAGTTCGTACGGTCCTCAAGGTGCCCCAGTGTCCGGTCCTTCTGGCACTGGCGCGGTTGTGTCGCTGACACCAACCGTCCCGGAAGTGCATAACGTGCGGATTGACAGTATCGTCGGGCGTACCGATCTAATGGGCAAGCGAAGCGTCATCGCTACGATCAACCCATGACGTCGTGACCCTTATTTGATCGACTCCCATATTTTGGTTGAGCGGTCGGAGGAGGAGTTAGCCCGTCAAAATTTTTTTCCTCTTTTTGATTGCCTCAAACACGGTCAGTGCCTCTTCCTTGATGATCGTATCTGGCCTGCGCACGACGACTTTCTCCGCGGCGAGAAGTCTGAAGTGGTGATCCGCCATCAGTGTCTCGAGGTTTGCCATGGAGATCTCAAACGGCGGGCCCGATCCCGGTGGATGCTCGGGCGTGTCCTCGATGCGCGTGAATGGCAGTGACAAGAAAATGCCGCCGGGCGCGAGCCGGTCATGACACGCGCGCAAGTACGCCGGTCGCAAGTCGGGGCGCAGCGCGCAGAGCATCGCCCGGTCAAACACCACGTGGAATTTTTGTTTTTCCGCGACTGGCACATCCGCACGCGCGTCCTCGACCGCGAGCGAGAGTCCCTTGCCCGTCAAATTGCCATAAATCTCACGCGCGGCATCGATTGCCTCAGGCGCGAAATCGGTTGCCATCACCTCAATCTGGCGCGCGGCGAGCGATGGCGGAAGAGGGATGGAGCGCGAAACGATGGCTGCTCCGTCATGCGCCCTGCCACACCCAGGGGAATAGATCCGGAGGGGCCCTGGAGCCCCGAGGGATTCAATGAGGCTCACTTTTGCAAACAGTTTCAGCAGGGGCACGAGGCATTCATGGGCGCCGCCCAGATCCCAGCCCGTGCGATGGCCCTGCCAGCGTTCGCGCCAGAAATCCTGCTCGGTGCCCATCGACTGTCCCTCGCGTGTTGAAGGTGGTAGTTTTACCGTCTTCGCAACACGCGTGTCGATCAAATACTGGCTCAAGCCGCCCGGGGCTTGATCTCTCTGGCAGCCGGCTCTTTTGCTTCCTCGCGTCGCGCGGCGTCGCGTGCCGCCACGCCAAACGTGATTCCCGTAATGCCACTGAACAGCAAGTCGATACCGACGAGGAGACCCGGCCCGACAAGGCCCGTGACTGGCAGGCCCGTCAACAGCAGCATGCCGAGCATGAAGGTGACGGCCCCCTGGAGCATCAACCAACCCCAGTGAACCGGCTGCATCGCGAGCGATCCGATGAAGCGCATGGCGCCACCTACCATGAACAGCGCGGCGAGGAGTATCGTCACGGTTTCGGCCGCGGCGACGGGTTGCCTGAATGTGAAAACCGCGGCGACGAAATACACAACCGCCGCGAGGACATCCAGCAGCGCCAGGTTCCAGCGCCTGATTGTGAAAGCGTGGATCGTGTTCATCACGCCACCCGTGGCGAGGAATACACCGAGGACGAAAACCGTGGCTTGCGTCGCCGCGAAAGTGTTCCATAACATCAGGGCGCCGGCCACGGCCATCAAGGCGCCGATGACGATCAGTGTCCCCCCGGTTTTCTTGAGCGCGACGCGCGAACCGGGCAGGGCTGCTCGTGTCGCCGACAATTCAAACCAGATGCTTGAGAATGGTTCCATGGCTTGCGATTCCTCCAACCCGGACAGTTGCAAGAACGCGACCAGCCAGTCACGGGTTTCGGTGCGCTAGATCCGGATCGACCGGAGGCGCAACGCGTTGGAGATGACAGAGACAGAACTGAGGCTCATGGCAGCGGCGGCGATCATCGGGCTCAAAAGTACGCCGGAGAACGGGTACAGGATCCCCGCCGCGACGGGGATGCCAAGGGAATTGTAGCCGAACGCGAAAAGCAGGTTCTGCTTGATGTTGCGGATCGTCGCCTCACTCAGGGCCCTGGCGCGGACGATCCCGGTCAAGTCGCCCTTGACCAGTGTGATTCCCGCGCTGCGTATCGCGATGTCCGTGCCGGTTCCCATGGCGATTCCGACCTGCGCGCGGGCCAAGGCGGGCGCGTCATTGATGCCGTCTCCGGCGACGGCCACAATCCGGCCTTCGTCCTGGAGTTTCTTCACGATCCCGGCCTTGTCTTGCGGCAGGACATCGGCATGCCATCCATCGAGGCCATCGAGGCCATCGAGGCCCAGTTTGTCGGCGACAAATTTAGCCGTCACTTCATTGTCGCCAGTCACCATGATGATTTTGATGCCAAGTTGGCGCAGTTCCCTGATGGCTGCTTCGGTGGAATCTTTCACGGGATCCGTCACGCCGAGAATTCCCGCCAAGGTACCGTCCATGGCGGCGTACATGACCGTCTGGCCTTGTGCCCGCAGTTCGCCGGCGGATTTGTCCGCGCTGGCCGGGAACTCGATGCCGAGTTCATCGAGCAGAGCCCGGTTGCCTACCGCGACCGGGCGTCCGTGGACGGTCGCTACAGCGCCTTTTCCCGTGATTGATTTGAAATTTGTGGCGTTTGAAATTGCGGCGCCGGCCTCTTTCGCCCCCGCGACAATGGCCGCCGCGAGCGGATGCTCGCTGGCCTGTTCAAGGCTCGCGGCAAAAGACAGCAATTCCGCTCTCGAGATTTTTTCCAGCGGAAGGATGCTTGTGAGTCTTGGCTTGCCGACCGTCAACGTCCCCGTTTTGTCCACCAGCAGCGTATCGATTTTGCGCATCATCTCAATGGATTCGGCGTTGCGGAACAGGATGCCCATGCTCGCGCCGCGCCCCGTTGCCACCATGATCGACATTGGCGTCGCCAGCCCAAGGGCACAGGGGCAGGCAATGATGAGGACCGCGACCGCATTGATGATCGCATGGGCCAGTTTCGGTTCGGGGCCCCAGCCCAACCACGCGAAAAACGTCAACGCCGACACCAGAATCACGGCCGGAACAAACCAGGCGGAAACCTTGTCCGCGAGTTTCTGGATTGGCGCGCGCGACCGCTGGGCCTCCGCGACCATTTGGACGATTTGCGCCAGCAGCGTCTCGCGGCCGACTTTGCTGGCGCGCATGACCATCGAGCCATTGCCGTTGATCGTGGCGCCGATGACGCGTGATCCGGCGAGTTTCTCGACGGGAACGGGCTCGCCGCTGATCATGGATTCATCGACGGACGAAGAACCGGAAACGACCGTTCCGTCGACGGGGATTTTTTCTCCCGGGCGCACGCGCATCAGGTCACCGACCACGATTGATTCGAGGGGGACATCGATTTCCGCGCCGTCTTGCCCGATCTTGCGCGCCGTCTTCGGGGCCAGGCCCAGCAGGCCCTTGATCGTGGCGCTGGTCTGTCCGCGGGCCTTCAGTTCCAGCACCTGGCCCAGAAGGACCAGCGTCACGATAACGCTGGCTGACTCGAAGTAGAGGCCGGTCTGGCCCATAATCGGATCGCTCGGGGACTCAAGAAACGTTGCCGGCAGCCAGCCGGGAAACGCGACGACCACGAGGCTGTAAAAATACGCGACCGCCACGCCAAGGCCGATCAGGGTGAACATGTTCAGGTGGCGCGTGACGAGGGACTTCCACGCCCTTTCAAAAAAAGGCCAGCCGCCCCAAAGGACAACCGGTGTCGCCAAAGCGGCCTCGACCCAGCCGAACCCCTTCATCCCGCCCATGGCGAGGAAAACATTCGGGACGGCCAGCGCCGCGCAAATCCAAAACCGGCGGCGCATGTCGAGGTATTCCGGGTTCGTATCGTCTTGATCCAGGGAAATCGTGACGGGCTCAAGGGCCATCCCGCAAATCGGGCACGATCCAGGTCCGATCTGGCGGATTTCCGGGTCCATGGGGCAAGTGTACTCAACGTCTTTCGGCAGGTCTTTGTGCGTTGCCGTTTTCCCGGCGTCTTTTGGGCCCAGGTACTTCAGTGGCTCGAGGTCAAATCTGGCTTTGCATTTGGGGTTACAGAAATAAAAGTCCTGTCCCTTGAAAACCGAATGCCCGCCTTTGCAGGTCGCCGGGTTCACGGTCATCCCGCAGACGGGGTCGATCGCGCTTCCGGCGGGATGGACAGGCTCAGTTGTGGTCATGGCAATTCCGCCGCGCGGTTCCCGCGGATCCTGTTTGATAAAAAAAACGCCGCGATTTCTCGCGGCGTCTCTTGTCTCATCTTCAGTCTCTTCAATCAATCCCTTCAATCAATCCCTTCAGTCAATCCCTTTAGTCAATCTGCTCTTGCTCGCCTTGTTCGAAGTCAGAACCCCAGCAGCTTGAGAACTCAGGATGTTCACGTTCACAGGCCGCGTGGGCGGCAGCCGTTGCGCCGCTCACCATGTCAATCGTAACGGTTTCGTCCGTCGTACAATCCCAACCCGCCGCGTCGGAAATGCTGAATCCGTCAGCCAGGAAGGCTGGCAATTCACTCGCGGCGACGGTGATGTCACTGCCAGCGGTTGAGTTCGCGACCGTGATGCCATCCTTGTCAAAGGTGGAGCGCATGCTGAAGTTATAACTTCCAACGCCAGTCTGCGTTCCTTGACCCTTGAAAAGCGCCTGTCCGGTGGTTCCGTTGTGCTTGACGACGCCGCGATCCTGAAACGTGTTGTTGGCGTCCATTTGTCCTTTGGACGCGGTTTTCATGAGGCTGACGCCGGAGTCGCGGAACTCAAGCGCGTTGTCTTGTGCGAAAGAATTCGTTCCGTCGGAGAACAGGTTCTGGCCCTTCAGGATTTTGACGCCTTCAGTCGTAAAGTCGAAATCCAGGGCGCTGGCGTAGGAATTGCCGTTGTCCGAACCTTTGAACAGGATGCTGCCCTTGGCACCGTTGCTGTTTGAGCTATTCAAGATAATCTTCTCGCGGATCTTGCCCGCCGAACAAGTATACATGGTCAACTGGCCTGCTGTGCTGTTGTCGATCCAGAGCGGCATTTCCTCGGACTGCGCGCCCATTTGCAGGACAACCTTGTACTTGGTGCCGAACTTGAACTGCGCGGATTCAGCCTCGAGGTGACAGAACATGCCAGAGATCGAGCCCAGCGTGTCAAACATCTGGGCTACGTTCTGGATGGTCCGGCAGGCTTCTGATGACTTCTTGCCGGTCATGGTCGATGCCAAACGCAGGGAATTGCTTTGACCGGCAGCTTTCGCGAACGTGTCCGGCAGCGTGATGTTGAGGCTGGAGGACAGTTTCAGGTCGGCGATGTTCGACGCCGTCACGCCAGAACTGGTGCTGCTGTCGCTGCTTTTTCCGCAGGAAATGGCGACGACGCCGCCGGCGGCGAGGACTGCGGCGATGGCCGCGCTTCCTGTAATTGTGAACGCCCGAAATGGAATGATCCGTGGATTCCGGTTTTAAGTCAACGGAACCTTGTTGTGTCCATCTTATCGGCGAAAGGGGCCGGAGTTGAGTGGGCAGGATTTGCCCGGGGCATTTCACCAGACGTAACGGAGCGTAAACGAACCCATAAGGTTGAAAGTTGTGCCGCCGACGGCAATCGTTTCGCCGGTAAGACCCTGTTTTAACGATACTTTCTGGGAAGTTGTCGTATGCGAGGACGGGGTCTGTTCAACACCGTCTTGTACGGCGAATGACTTGCTTTCCGTGTTGGTCTCGGTGGTGGATGCGGCGCCTGATCCGACCATGATACCCGTAGAGAATCCAAGCGACAGGTGGGGGAACCAGCGCAGTAAGAAATCGGCGTTGATCCGGGGGCCCATCAGCAGCCGCGGCGTTGTTTTCGTTTCAATGGTCCCGACCGCATTGCGCTGCACGCTGTAATTGCTGTCCTGGGAGATGTCACTCCAGGAAGTCGTGGTCGTGCCAGTTTTGTACGAAACTTTGCCGGTGTTCGTATATGCCAGCATGAACCCAGCCGTCGCGCGCAACCACCGGTCCGCGAACATGACGTACTTCGGTTGGATGCCGAATGTGTATTGACGGGGATTGACCTTTCCCGAATCAACAACACTCGTCGTCCGCGAGTTTGGTGTCGCGGAGGTGTTGGTGACGCTGGACTCGCTCTGGCTGATGGTGTCGGCGGACTTCGAGTGTCCGAGATAGAATTCGACACCGTACTTCGGTGTCAGCAGGCCATAGTTGACGGCTGAGGTTCCGAGTGCCCCAAAACTGCTGCTGGCCAGTTCCACGCCGATGGAATGGGAAAGTTTCACAGGAGCCACGGACGCAGCTTTCGCGGGTCCCGATGGAACAGCCGGCGCCATGGCCTCAGGCGTGGCGTCCGGTTCCATTTCGTCAGTCGCCGCGACGTCTTTTGTCGGGGTGATCTGCGGTGCCTTTGGTGGCGCGGCATGTGCCATCACGCCGGGAGTGAACATCATTAACAAACTCAGGGCAAGGTGTCGGATCGTCGGTCGAGTTGTCATGGTCACTCCCGTTATTTTGATATCGAATATGGTCAACAACGGGAACGGGCTCAACAAAAAATACTGAAGTCGTATAGGCAAATGATCTGCGGACAGCTGCGCAAATTTTTACCATCACGGTGATGGTATAAATTTGCGCAGTTCGAGTCGGAGCCAGTTGTGATGTCCCGCTTCAAATTGAAAACGCCCCGGTTTGCAGAGGCAAGACCGGGGCGTTTGCGCAAGAGAGGATCCTTCGGGCTTCGCCCTCAGGATGACGAGTGGCTCAGGATGACGAGTGGCTCAGGATGACGAGATCCTTCGGTCGCTACAAAAATGCCGCGATTTCTCGCGGCGTTTCGTTGCATGTCCCGGGTCGATTCAGTCAATCTGCTCTTGATCGCCTTGTTCGTAGTCAGAACTCCAGCAGTCAACGAATTGGGGAGGCATACGGTCGCACGCGGCATGAGCTGCGGCGTTAGGGCCCGCGTTCATATCGATGGTGAGCGTTTCTTCCGTGGGGCAATCCCAGCCAGTCGCGTCGGGGATGGCGAAATCATCGGCGAGGAATGCAGGCAAATCACTAGTCGCGACGGTGATGTCACTGGTTGCGGTTGCGTTCGCGACCGCGATGCCATCCTGGTCAAAAGTGGAGCGCGAGCTGCCACTGTAGGTTCCGTAATCCGACGTTCCCTGCCCCTTGAACAGCGCCTGGCCCAGCGTGCCATTGGACTTCACCAGTCCGCGATCCTGGAACGAGTTGTTCGAGCCCCATCGTCCTCTGGACGCGGTTTTCATGAGGCTGACGCCGACGTCGCGAAACTCAAGCGCGTTGTCCTGGGCGTAGCTGTTTGTTCCGTCCGAGAAGTGGTTCTGACCCTTCACGATTTTCACGCCATCGTTAGTGAAATCGAAATCCAGCGCGTCGGTGACGAAATTGCCATTATTCGAGTCTTTGTACCAGAGGTTACCCTTGACACCGCTGGCGGTTGAGCTGGTCAGGACAAGTTTCTGACGGATCTTTCCATCATAGCACTGATACATGGTCAACTGGCCTGGCGTGCTGTTGTCGATCCAGCTCGGCAGTTCCATGGGCCCCGTAGCCGTTAGCAGTACGATCTTGTACTTGGTTCCGAATTTGATGTTGGCGGATTCAACCTCGAGGTGACAGAACGCGTTGGAGATATCTGTCAGCCGGTCAAACATCCGGGCAACGTTCTGGACGGTCTGGCAGGCTTCCGTTGACTTCTTGCCGGCCATGGTCAAGGCCAGCCCTGGGGAATTGCTCTGTCCCGCGACTTTCGCGAGCGAGTCCGGCAGCGTGATGTGGAGGCTGGAGGACAGTTTCAGGTCGGCGACGTTCGTTGCCGTCACGCTAGAAGTGGTGCTGCTGTCGCTGCTCTTGCCGCAGGAAATGGCGGCGAAACTGACGGTGGCGAGGACCGCGGCGGTGGCCGCGCTTCTTTTGAGGCTTTTACTCGTTCCCATGCTTGACTCCTTGAAAGTGACCGGGACCGTGTTTTTGTTTTTGTCGAAATCAGGTTCGACTTGTTCAATGGTATCGGATACCCGGGCGGAACTTAAGGGGGGGGTGTGGTTGTGATTTGTCTATTTATTTCAGTGACTTATAGGGATTGTATCGCACCCATAAAGCGCCGGGATTTAGCGCTGGTAAAACAAGATCCCAACCCGCTGGACGTGTTCCCGCAGGGCTTCGTCGTCAATCATGTGATCGAGTATGATATCGACTTTGTATGGAAGAAGCAGATCATCAATCTTGCCTTGAATGGCTGGCGCGCGATCCATCATGTCTTATACGGGCCTTCAAGAGTGAGCCTCAGCGCGACAAAGCAGGCGTGGTAGCGATCCTTGATGTCCTTTACGAGGTCGTCCGCTATTTTTTTAATGTAGGTGTGTGACGTCAAGTTGCGGCTTTTGATCATGTCCATCCAAGCCTGCCCGTCTTTCACAAGACCTTTGTTGAAGGCCTCTCTGGATGCGTCGCGAGAGCCCACGATGTTAAAGACCCCCTGATGTTCGAGATAGTCCTTCAAGACGTTTCAGGCCAGTTCATGGGTAAAGTCGAATGCCTGAATGAGTCCTTGGGTTTCCAGCTCGGTGAGGGGTCTTTGATTTGATAATTGGATGGCAGACTCGAACACTTTTATTGCTGACAAAAAATGTTCGTATCGTTGTTTCCAACGAACATCCAAGTCAGTCATTGTGTCCCCCCCCCACAAAAAATCCCGTCCGTGAGTTAATCAGGTCGGGACAGGGGTCGGAAGACAGGATCCTTCGC
>RGVZ01000126.1 GCA_010029825.1 bacterium
CTGCATTCCCGTCGTTAAATAAATGGTTCTCTTTGTTGCTATAGAATATTCCTCGTAAAAAGGAGATTCTGTAGAAAATAAAGGAATAACGCAGCGGCAAGAATGCCGTCCGAAGAGGTTCTGTTGTGTTTGCTTCTGTTATCCAAAGGCTTGTGGCTGTCCGCCGGCAATGACGGCGCCGCCGCTCTGTACCAGTCGTTTCAGGATCCTCGTCAGGATCTGCTCCAGGCGCTGGCGCTTGAACGGCTTGTCATGGTGCGACTGCGGCCGTCGCTCGGCATTCAGCAGCGCGAGTTTCTGGGTCAGGATGAGCAGCAGCGCCCGGTAGTCCTCGCACTCTTTCTCGGGCAGCTGGATCTCGAGGATCTCGCTCATGAGCGCCGCGCCCTCCTCCACGCTCAGTTCTTTTTTCTCAATCATGAGCACGACGTGATCCATGATCTTACGATCCATCTTTTGGAGCCGAGACGACGAGACACGCGCCAGCAGACGGTCAAAATCCTCCATTTTATTTTTAAATTTTTAATCAAAATGAATTCTTTTGTGCTCCGACCCGGGCAAAACCCTTTTGCCAAGAAAAAGCCCGTCCGTCCGGTCGTCAGGCCGATACCGCCAGCCGTGCCGCCGCCGTCCAAGACCGTCGGTGCCGCGCCGCTGCCGCCGCCGTCGTCCAAGACCGTCGGTGCCGCGCCGCTGCCGCTGCCGTCCAAGACCGTCGGTGCCGTGCCGCTGCCGCCGCTGCCGTCCAAGACCCGCTCCTCGCTCGTCCTGGAGGACAACAACAAGCCGCGCGACGGCAAGCGCTTCCGGCTCTGCCGGCTCGAGAACGGCAAGTACGCGCTGCGCGAGGTCGGTGAGGAGATGCCGGCGGCAGCCGACGAGAGCCACTACTCCCCGCTAAAAAAAGACGACGTGTCCGAGAGCGTCCCGATCCCTGTCCTGGTCAAGAAGCAGAAACAAGAGCTCGAGCCGCGCGAGATCAACACGCGCGTCGTCATCCCGCTGGGAAAAACCGGTGCCACCGATTTCGTGACCGGCGGCGGCCTGTACCACCCGCTCAAAGACACGACTTTCACCAAGGCGGTCGAGATCGCGCCGTTCCTCCCCTCGGCCGCCGTCGTTGAGCGGGTCGTGCTGACCGTCATTGCTCCCGACCTCGACGTCAGCGCCGACGTTGAGTTTACGCTCGCCTACCTGGAAGCCAACCAGCCCGGCCTGAGAAAGATCCTGTCCGTGCCGCTGGGTGCGTTCACGGCTCAGACGGCCAAGATCTTTAGCAAGAATCCCGAAAAAGAAGATAGCACGCCCAAGACCGGGAGTTTTCTCGTCGGGATCGTCTCCGTCCGTCCAACCACCGTCATCCGCCGGGGAAGCCTGATTCTAGACTACACGGTCACCCTCCAGCAGAAAAAATACCGCCGTGAACAGGTGATTGAGATCCGCAACACACAGGAAAAACTTTCTTTCTGAAATAAAAAACACGGGTTATGGTAAATGAAAGAGCCCATCACCGCGTTCGTCATGGATCTCTTTCATAAGATCTGTCGGGATCTAAAAAATGAACACGCGGTAATTAACGGCCAGGAGGACGCCAAACATGACCGCCTTGTTCCAGGAAAAACGGCTGACGACAAGGGTGTGCCTGACGCCCAGCGAGCTGGGCCGTGAGTACAGGGACATTATCTTTGGAAAGGTCTCGAAACAATTCGAGAATACCTGTATGGTCGACATCGGCTACATCTCCAGAGTGCTCTCGCTGGAACAGATCCATCATGAGGAGGTCATGAGGATGCTCCCCAACGTGTTCCTGCTCGTCAGCGCCAGGGTCATGGCGTATTTTCCTCGTCTCGCGGACACGGTTGATCTTCACGTGGAGTTCATTTTCAAGAACGGTGTCTTTGGCCGCTTCCACAAGATCCAGTGTCTGATTCCGGCCGTCTCGTGGAACGGGTGGGAGCTCCGCCAGGATTTTTCCGGAACCTTTCTGTACCATCTCGAGAGCGGGAGGATCATCCGGAAAGGCGATGTGGTGTCGGTTGTCCTCACGACGATCCGCTTCGAGAAGGACGTCTTTTCGTGCATTGCGAAAATAAAATAATTTCTTTCTAGTAGAGAAGGATGACGTCGTGTTATTTTTCAAGCGCCAGCGATCAGATCATCCTGGCCGCCTATGAAAAATCCTTTCTGATCGCCGTCGAGCAGGCCAATGCCGCCAGCCGGTCAAATGCTTTCTGTTCCGTGTCCTGCCCGTCGGCCGAGGACTGCGGCTTCGACAAGATCGCCGGTCGGTACGGCATCTGCTGCGCGCCGCCTGGATGCCGGTGTCCCTCCACCGATGGCTCACCGGGCGTGTTCCGCTCCCTGTTCGGGAACACCTCGTAAAAGATCTCCAAATACAGCGAGGGGTATCGGTCGAATTTTTCCAGGAGCAGTCTCGTCCTGTGGATCTGTCGGCGCGTCTCTAGGATGTCTCGGTTTGTGTCGCGGATCTCTTCCGGCGATCCCAGATACTCCAGATCCTCGCGGTTGGCTCTCAGGATCGCGAGGCGCAGCCGCTCGTTATCGAGGTGCTTCTTGATCTCGTCTCTGCAGGCCTGTCTCTTGTCCGCGCCTCGTTGGCGATCCGTTTTCTGTCGCTGCTGACCGAGGAACGAGGCCGTTCTTAGGGAGCGATCCTGCTGGCTCATTTAAGAGATCCGGTTCTCTTTTTTTTGTTCGGAAGAAAAAAAAAACGACAGCAGCAAAGATATCATGTACCAGACGCTCCTGACCATGGGAAAGACCTACGCCGCCACCGACAATCAGAAATTTCCCTGTGTCTCGCTGGCCTACCCGCGACCCGGTCGGTTCATGAATTATTACGACACGGACAGGCTTCGCTTCTACAACCGCGAGTACTACGAGCCACAGCCGCCGCTCCGGTTTCCTACGGTGAATGGTGAAAACCCGATGCTCGAGCCGCGGGAAAACCGTCTTCCGGTGAAAGGCTACTGCGACGATCCCAACTCGCTCGCGTGCCGGGCCCGGCCGCTCGGCGGGGACGTCGGTGAAGAAGGGTTCCGGCCGAAAAAACCGGAGGATCAGAAAAACCTCCTGCCGGTGCTCGACAGCCGCTTCAACCTCCGAGAGATCTGCAAGCAGTGCATCCTCCTGGAGGATCACCTGACGCACGACAGCAAGCGGTGCTACGACTGCTGCGTCAAGCACTTCCTCGCGCTCGAGGGCCTTAGCGAGGAGGCCGTCACCCTGGATAAAGAAAAGAACCACGACGACCTCCGCGCGATGCCGGATCAGATCCGGGAGATCCAGAAGCTGTGGTACAAGAATCCGGACAAGAACGCCCACGAGGCCAGCCAGCGGCTCCGCGAGCTCCGCAAGAAATTCATGCAGCACGTCTTTCCCGTCCCGTTCACCACACCCTCGTGTTCTGGCGGTGGATGCCGCATCGCCGCCGTCAAAACTGAACCCGGCAGCCAACCGGGCGTCTCACCGGTCAACCACCATGCGTCTTACCAAATACGAGAGGACAAGGCTTCTGGGTACGCGAGCCCTGCAGATCGCCATGAACGCCCCGCTCATGATCGATCCCGGGACGGAGGTCGATCCGCTCCGGATCGCGGTCATGGAGCTGGAGGCCGGCGTCTTCCCGCTTAGGCTGGTGCGGTCGTACCCGGACGGTCGCGTGGAGGAGCTATCGGTAAATAAGCCGGTAGAGCCACCGCCACAGCGGGAAAAACCACCCGCGACGGTCGAGCACCGTGCGGCATAGGAGGAATCGCCTGGACGAGGAGCCCGGTATCACCGCGTCCCGGAAGACGATCTCGTGGGAAAAGATGCCGAAGCGATCCCCGAACACGAGTTCCCGGTATTTTGGCGAGACGTCGTACCGGCTCTCGCAGCGGATCACCGGCGCGTCGATAAAGTACCCGTTCTTGAAAAACTCGGTGTACAGGAAAGACCCGTCGTCTATGAACCGGCCCTCGTACAGGTCTCTCAGGATCTCAACCTCGATCATCGTCTTGCCGTAGTCCAGGCGGACAAGGCACGGGCACGGCAGCGGCGCGTAGAGGGTCAGGCGGACTCCGAGATTCATTTTTTTCTGGGGGAAAAAATCTTAGACGGGATGAATAGACATTATTTTTCTCGCGGATCGAGAAAAATAGAAATCTATCCTTGTCGTAGAGATGCCGCTCCGACCGCGCTGTCCCGCCGTGCCGGCTCCGCCGGCTCTCAACATCTACAGACCGTCCCTCGACGGCCTCGGCCTCAAGAACATTGCCATCTACCCGTCGCGCTACGCGACCGCCGTCTCCAGCGGCACGCTGAACTGGGCGAACGTGAATTTCCAGGTGATTGGAGAGTCGGGGAAGCGGGTGTGGGAGTTCAAGGGCGCCGGCACCACGTCCGCCGACACCGTCCGCATTACGTATACCACAAAGACGGTCAGTGACCTCGGTTTTGAGGGCTTTGTTTCCGGCACGATCACGTCCGATGGCCATACAACGGCCATGAGCGCGACCAAATACGCTGCCGTGAGCGCGTCGAGCGCGAACGACGTAACGACGGTGATGATCACCATCTCGGGGCTCGGCGTGCTCGGCCAGTACGGATACACGATCTATGTGAATGATAGTTTTTCGAGTGCCCTCTCCAATATCACTGGAGGACTCTTATAAAGAGCCGGCTATCCCGAGTGCCCCGAACACCGAGGAGGCCATTGCCGTTCCGATCTTTTTTTTCCGGCCGCCGGCCGGCGCGTCCAGCGCCGCCATCGCCGCCTCGCCGCGCTCCCGCCATCCGTCGAGGAAGGCAGCGATCGACGCGTGCTCGCCGGCCAGGATGGTGGCGGACGACCGCGAGACGCCGTGGATCGAGGCCAGTAGAGCCAGGAGAAAATTCTTGGGCGTCTGGATGTCGCGCTTCCGCGGGACCATCGCTTTCTGGAGGTCGTCGACGCGGTCCGCCTCCGGCTCGGATCGTTTGAGCAGGGTGGCGTGGTGATCCTTCATCCAGAGCAGGTGGGCGGCGGTCTCCGCCGCCGAAACCGTCCGCCAGACGGCAAAGCCGTAGACCAGCGTGAGCCGGTGCGCGGCCGAGCGGCACGCGTCGTCGTCCGGCGCCGATCCCTCCAGCACGTACATGACTTTCCGGGTCGTCGGATCCTCGGCGCGCCAGGCCAGGAGCCGCGCCCGCTGCTCACGGAAGCGGCCGTCCCGGATCGAGGCCAGGAGATCCGACCACGTCTTGCGCTCGATCAGGATCTCGGTCTCGTCCCGGCACAGCCGCGCGTCCCCGAGTACCAGCGACTCTTTCGCAAAGAGCGTGTCGTCGTGGAGGTGGGCAATGACGGCGGTCTCTCGCGCGTCCACAGTGAGCTCCATTTTTCATCCACAAACCGTCCTCTTAGAGCAGGTTCAGACCAATTTTGAGAACGAGTAGCAGAAATATGATGACCGCGATAACCACGCAGACCCCGATGCCGATCTTTACGCCGCTGCTCATGCCCGTTTCAGCTGTCGGTGTCGGGCTCGTTATGTGGTTCAAAGACGAGGTTATGACCGGCATCGCGGTCGCGTTCGGAGCTGTACTCGCGCGATGGCACGTTGTAGGCGGGTGGCACGGCCGATACGGCGTCGGGGGGCTGGTCAGAATGATCGAGCCCTGAATCCCGAATCGAGCGCCCAGCCTCGGGAATCTAGGACGGTCCGATCCATTCTCAAGATTTTTCAATCTTATTCGACGATACGTCGAGTCAGATCCTGGATCGCGGAAAAAAAAAAAAGCGTGATAAAGATGTCTCCCCCAAGATTCGACGCGTCCCTGCGTTATTTCGAACTCTCTGGCTTCGAAGACGTCACTTTCCGCATGGACGTCGGTTTCGAGGCCGAGTGCGGCCGCATCGCCGTCTATCGGGTAGGAGACCGCGGAAGGCTCGCCTGGCTCGAGGATACGGCTCTAGGGAACGGCCTGTCCGTCACCCGGGATGCCATGACCCGCAACGAGCTCCACAAGAAAAAGCCCGGAAACGACGTCACGCTAAAGATCGGTAATGACCAGTTCCTCTTCGGAGAAAACCAGAGCCTCAATCACCTCGAGTATCATTTCTTGTCGGGTCGTGCCCATACCGTCAACAACAAGACGCTCGACCTCCAAGACCTGGTGGATCGGGTGGTTGCCGTGCTCAACGAGGAGCTCGCCGCTTTCGCCACCGTCCTCGGCCGCGAGCTCTCGCACGGTCGTTTCAGCCGGCTGACCACGCAGGGCGAGTTCCCGTACCAGGCCGGGCTCGTGTCTCGCGACAGCGTCCTCCTGCTTTTCAACCAGGACCGCAAAAAGACGTACGCTTTCCTAGAGCAGGCCACGGTCGGCGTGCCCTGTGCCGACGTCGGCTTCATCGTGCTCGCGCTGCTTTCCCTCGTGATCGAGAGAACAAAGACGACCGAGCTGGTCAGGCAAAAGGCCATGGTCTCCAAGATCTGGGAGGCGGTCAGCGACGCCACGGAGGATCGGCTCGGCTTCTCCCTCCTGTTCTTGCTCCTCTACCAGTATTTCAGCGAGACCGTGTATTTCAAGAGCGCCATGTTCTTTATCCGCACGCCGCTCCACCAGATCCTGGAGCGTTTCTCGGACAGACGGGATGAAATCATCAGATTCTTTTTCTACCTCGAGGAGCAGCTGCGCGAGGATCTCCAGCCCGGGGATCCGGAAGGATACATCAGGGACGTGCTCGCCAACAAGTGGTTCAGCTGGGGGACAAACCTGGACATGGAGGGTGACACCGTCCTCTTCGAGTTCCGCGGTCTCTACAAGGTGCTGAGGAAACACATGATCCTCCACCGCAGCCTGCGTGACGCCAGCGTCCTCGTTGTCTCGGCCGCGGAGATCTAAACGCGAAAAAAAAAAAGGACAAGAAAGAGCGATGCGGCATTTCTTGTCGGATCTTGTCTTCTGGTATCCGTCTTATCTGACCAACTGGATTATCACGGTCGTCGTCCTGCGGCTGTGCCGCGTGCTCCCGGCCTCGCAGGACTGGAGCATCCTCTGGCTCGCGACGCTCGGCATGGTCGGCGGGCTGTACCTGACGCACGTCTACCCGCGCCACATCAGCACGCCGTACTTTGGCGGCATCTGTCTGAAGGGCCTGCCGCTCGTCGCGGCGGATCTGCTCAGCCACACGCTGCCGGCCGTGGCCGTCATCGCCGTGATCCGGCGTTCTCCGGATCGGCACACGACGGATCTCCGCATGGGTATGGCGCTGCCGCTCGTGTTCATGATGTTCAACGACCCGCTGCGGCGGTACGGCATCCGCGTCTCGGATCTCGGCGCGATCGTCGCGCTTTCAGGCGTGGTTTTCTGCGGACTCTCGCGGTAGCCAGCGCATCTTGTCGGGGATGCCCGCGTAGTACCGGCGGTTCATCACGAGGATATTGGTCTCGTCGCTCGAGAGCTCCTCCCAGTCCGATCCGTCGGTGGTGCTCATGCTCTCTTCTTTTTCCTGCCAGAGCCGGGTCATGGCTCGGATCCGCGTCCGGCCGCGGCCAAAGAGCTCGCCGTCCTCCCACAGGAGATCGAGGAGGACACCGTCATCCGACACGACGGAGCGCAGGAACGCGTCGGCCGTCGCGGCCGTCGCGGCCGTCGTGTCGTTATCGAGGCACGGATACCGCCAGCACCGCAGCAGCGCTCGCCAGTCGTCGAGACGGGTTTCGGCCGCGCGGAGCGCGTCGTGTGCGGCACCTCCCTCGTGCTCCTGGAGCAGCCGGTGAAAGACGGCGTGCGACTCGCGGACGAGCGTGTCGATCATGCCCATCTCGCGTCGGGCACGGGCGTACTCCTGGGAGGCCTCCGCAAACTCGTCCCACCAGGCCATCATCCCGTCCGGACGGAGCATATCCCAGCGCGGTGCGTAGTCGTGGTCGAGGCGGTGGAAGAGCAGGAGGAGCGCGTTGCGGTCGTAGTCGTTTCGGGTCTTGTCAAACGAGAGGCCGCTCAGCAGGAAGAGCGTGGAGGACTCGTGGAAGGTGCTGATCATCTCGTAGTGACAGAACGTGTAGCACTGCCGGAAGAGGCGGCGCAGACAGATCGGGAAGGCGGCGGCGGACTTGTTTTCGAGGATAAAACGAGTCGTTGGCGAGAGCTGCTGGACGAGCACGGGGAGCGGCTCGTCGTGGAGCCGCGTCGAGAAGCGGATGGATCGCATCGTTGCCGGTCTGGATCGTTTGGCTGCGAGGGATCAATTTTTTTGCGTGTAGACGATGCTTTCGAGCATCTCGATCCGCGCCATCAGCGAGCGGACGAGGCTTTCTGCCGTCGACGGCGCGTCGGAAACGAGCGTGCCGCTGGCATCGCTGCTGAACGTCGCGTTCGAGCCGCTGCTCGTGCTCCTGCTGTCCTCGGTCTCGTTGTCGTCATTGTTTTCTTGTCCGGCCACAAAGCCGGCGTCGCCGGTGAAGACGTCCGCGGTCGCGACGGTGGCGTCGTCGTCCGTGCTGGTCGTGGTCCAGCCGCTGCTGCTGCTTGTCCAGCTGTCACCGTCGTCGCTGTCGTACTCGTCGTCTGCCGCTGTGCCACGGCTCGTGGCGAGGCTGCACCGGCTCCGTGTGGACGATGTCGATGTGGTCTTTACGGCCTCGATCTCTTTCAGAACCGCGGCGCGAGCGAAGCCGAGCGGGATCGACCGAGCCATGTCCACGAGCGTCTCGCGCGGGAGAGTGGTGGATCGCCGGATGAGGTCGATCACGAGCGATGCTTTCTGGACCCGGTCGTTTACGTTATCGTAGCCGCGGAAGCGGTGGTAGACAAGATCCATTTCTTTTTCACATGAAAAAGAATATTGGTCGCATTTTTCATGATCAAACATGTTTAAGAAGGACTGACTAGATAACCTGAAAAGCGGCTGGGTAAAGGTGGTGATGCGGTAGGGAATGCAGTCACACCCGCTCCTGGTTTACAATACATTTCTACATAGTCCGTGCTTCCGTTCATCTGTACGAGTGCAGTCCCAGCCGCTGCGTTGAAATGGCTACCACTTGTAGTCCAATTATTACTCCAAATGTATGGTGACCCGGTTGTCGTTCCATTTTTATACAGAGCAAAAACTACCTCAGCAGATGTCAAATTAACAATGAGACTGAAATTAAACTGATAATACCCGGCTACCAGTGGTGTGTAGCGGGAATCACTAGTGCTGTAGTACGTGGCCGTATCAAAATCTTTGGTGCTATACTGAAGTTTAGTGAAAATGTCCTGTGGGAGGGATTGATTGGTACCTGTCGCGGACGCAGAAAACACAGGAATCCCTCCAAGACCATTCGCACAGGTTAATTTTCCGTTTATGGTGAGCGTGCCGGTTGCGGTGTTTCCGGGAGTGATGCTAGACAGCGATGCCGCCGTAATGCCGGCGCTCAGCGCGCCCGACGTAACCCCCGTCGTGACGATGTAATTGCTGGTGTTGTAGTACAGGAGGTTCGTCTGTGCCGATGAGCTGATGATAGGGTTGACGTACAGGCTCGCGGTGTTGCCGGTCATGCCGACACCGGATGCGTTCAGCATGATGCTGTTGGCGGGTTGGCTCGCATAACCGGCCTGGTAACCGATCGCGATGGCGGCCTGACCCTGGTTTTGGAAACCTGCACCTGCGCCTATCGCGATGGCATTATTCCTCTGTGACTGTTCTCCAGCCGTAGTTCCTATTGCGATGGCATTATTTCCCTGTGACTGTCCTGCCGCGCCAGAACCTATTGCTATTCCATAAGAACTCTGATTCCCTCTCGCCGCACTACGCCCTATCGCGATAGAGTTTTGTGACTGACCGATGTACCCCGCCTGACATCCTATCGCTACTGATTGAAAACTCTGTCCCGTAAACCCCGCTTGGAAACCTACGCTCACCGTCCATTGGCTTTGTCCAATCTGTCCAGCCTGGTAACCGATCGCTAGTGCCTGTATATCCTGGCTTAATCCGCTCTGATACCCTATGGCAATAGATGATGTCGCCTGGGACGTCGTTCCTGCCTGATAACCTATAGAAATGGCGTAGGCTTGTTGGTTGTAGTATCCTGCCTGGTAGCCGTGTGCTATGGCGCCCGTTTGTTGAGAATAGTATGCTGCCTGATACCCGCTCGCCATTGCGTATTCACTCTGGCTCGTATAACCGGCCAGATAACCGTTTGCTATTGAGTATTGTCCTTGATTCCAATACGCCGCCTGATTTCCAATCGCAATCGCGAAATTTCCCTGGGTTTGAGCACCTGTATTATTACCGATCGCGATCGCCCCTAGTCCCTGTGTCGTCTGTCCAGCCTGACTCCCTACCGCGACAGCGTACTGCTGCTGATTTATTTGTCCCGCGGTACTCCCAATCGCAATCGCAAAATCCCCCTGGGTTTTAGCACCCGTTAGAGTTCCGATCGCAATCGCGTTTTGTCCCTGTGTTGTCTGTCCAGCCTGACTCCCTATCGCGATTGCTGTAGTTTTTTGACCTACATATCCAGCATAGTTACCAATCGCAACGGCATTAGAATTCTGTTGTCCGGTGGGATGACCGCACGCGTAATAACCTATTGCTACGGCGGCTGTTCCTTGGATATAATATCCGGCATTATTGCCAATTGCGATTGCCTGACTCTGTTGACTGAGACAACCTGTATTATTACCGATCGCGATTGCCTGGCTTTGTTGATTATTGAAACCGGCACTCGCACCAATAGCAATGCCTATGCTTCCCTGATTTAATCCTCCTGCCTGATTACCGATCGCGACCGAAGCCTGACCCTGGCCGGTCTGACCCGCGGCCGTTCCTACCGCTACGGAGTATTGATTCTGACTGTACTGTCCGGCCTGGTAGCCAATGGCCACCGCCTGTGTCGTCTGGCCGGTATATCCCGCCTGATAGCCGATGGCGATCGCACCCGTCGCCCCCGGGCTGTACTGCCCGGCCTGTACACCCAGGCGGACGGTCTGTGTAGAGACGTCTCCGGTCAGCGTTCCGGCAAAACTCGTCGCGACGACGTTCCCGGCGACGCTGAGGGTGCCGCCGGTAGGCACGATAGAAGAGAGATACGCTACAGCAGACGAGCCCGTTCCCGAGATTACCACGTTATTGTTGATGAACAGAGACATCTTATGCTCTATATCATTTTTTTTTTTGTGCCACCGGCATGAAAAAAAAAACCTTCAATGTGTTTTACGCTGTCGCCTGCCAGAAAACGGTCACGGTGCCCGACGGAGCCTCGCTGCCCGTGTTCCTGATCCGGATGGTGAATCCATCGACGGTCGGGAGGCCATGGATGGTGGCGAGGCACGCGTCGAAGCCGGAGCTCTCGGCGTCCGGTGCGAGCGTCAGCACGACGTTGGGTGGCGAGGCGAACGCCGGAGAGAACGGGACGGTGATGTCCGAGAGGTCGTCGGTGACGGTGACGGAGCCGCATCGCGGCCGGTTCTGCTTCAGCTCCTGGATCTCGCGCACCAGGATGCCGATGATGCCCTGGTAGTTGAGGGTCTGGCGATGTTCGCCGTCCTTCTCGCCGCTCGTCAGGAACGGGTACGACTCCTGGACCTCGTGCGCCAGGAAGCCGACCTCGTCCCTGCCGGTCACCTCGTTATGGTAGAACCGCGGCCGGAGGTTGTCCACCGTGATGGTGTCCGTCGAGAAGTCGCGCACGGCCGTCTTGATACGGTAGTCGGACGTAATGCTCACATTCGCGGCGACGACGTTGCCCGTGGCGTAGATCTGGCCGTAGACGTACAGCGTGTTCCCCGTTACTCCGTCCGGTATGATGCTGCTGAGGTAGGCCGTGGCGATGCCGGTGCTCAGCACGCCGGACGTCGTCCCGGTCGTGATGATGTAGCCGCCCTTGTCGTAGTAGAGGAGGTTGGTCTGTGCCGTGGTCTGGGAGATCGGGTTGACGTAGAGGCTGGGCGTGCTGCCGGTCAGGTACGTGCCCGAGGCGTTCAGCATGATGCTGCTGGCGGGCTGACTGCTGTACCCGGCCTGGTAGCCGACCGCGACGGCGTAGGATCCCTGGGCGCTGTACCCGGCCTGGTAGCCGATCGCGACGCTGCCGACACCGGCGCCCTGCCCGGCACCGCCGCCGAGGTGGACGGACGTGGTGCCGACGGCCCAGGCCGGCGGTGTGCCGGTGGAGTTCCAGTAGATGTAGTCGGAATAGTTGGAGCCGGAGACGCTCAGGGAGCCTGTGGGTCCGGTCGCGCCGGTGCTGCCGGTGGAACCGGTGCTGCCGCTCGAGCCGGTGAATCCGGTGGGTCCGGTTGAGCCGGTTGAACCGGTAGCGCCGGTTGAGCCTGTGGATCCGGTGAAACCGGTGCTGCCGCTTGATCCGGTTGGTCCGGTCGATCCAGTGGATCCGGTGGGTCCGGTGGCGCCGGTTGAGCCTGTATATCCGGTGGAACCGGTGCTGCC
>RGVZ01000127.1 GCA_010029825.1 bacterium
CAACCTTGTCAAGCGCTACGAGCCAGTCCTAGATGAATATGGTCAACCCGTCAGCGACGCATCCGGGGAGCAGGCTTTAGTGCAGGAAATTCGACTGCAAGGCATTGAGGCCGACCTCATTGGTGATGTGCAGACCGAAAAAGCAGACGAAAACGTGTTTGGCGGCGTCGAAGTAGATCCCAAAACCGGGGCACCAATCAAGTATCACATCTACAAACGCACTCGACACAATCTTTACGAGAAAGACCAGGTGCTCGACGCAGATCAGTTTGTCCATCTCTGGCGACCGATGCGTTTTGGCGAATATCGCGGACGCTCTTGGTTGGCTCCGGCCATGGCAGACGCGCGAGATCTCCATGAGCTTTTCGGATTCGAGAAAGTGGCGGTGAAGTTTGCGGCAAGTTTCACGGCGTTTATTAAGACACGGAGCGATGTTCCGGACGGCTCCATGCTCTTCACCGATTCGAAGACGGCCGCCGGGGAAAAAGTCATCGAGGCGCAAGCAGGAAAAATTATCCGGCACGACGACGGAGAGGACATCAAATTTGCGCCGACTCCGAATCGTCCTTCAGGTGCTTTCATTGCGCTAGTGGAGGCTATGATTCGGCAAATTTCGAATAGTTTGAATTTGCCATACGCATTTATTTGGGACTTGTCCCGCATGGGCGGCGTTTCTGCACGGTTGGAGTCCCGGCAAGCGGACCGAGTTTTCAAGGGCTGGCAACGTCGGCTGGAGGAGAAGCTGTTGAATCGCGTCCGCGATGTGGTCATTGCCAATGCCATCGCCACCGGAAAAATTCCTGCAAACAAAAACTGGAAACGCGGAAAGTGGCGTTTCGGGGAATGGATCACGGCAGATGTGGGGCACGAAAGTCAGGCCCGCATCGCTGAGTTGCAGGCGGGCATTCTCACGGAAACACAGGTGCTGGAAGAGCGAGATATGAATTTCGACGAAGTCGTCCGGATTCGCGCTGCTGAAACGCAGACCATTTTGGACGTGGCTAAGGCGTCCAAACTTCCAGCAGAAGCTATTCGTCCCGATCGGCAAGGATTGACCGACATGATCGCGGCCATGCACGACGCAGAAAATCCGGAACCGACTCAAGACCCAGCCGTTGCCCAGACCAATCCGAAAGCTGGAAAAGAGATTTTGGACCTGCTGGAGAAGGTCGTGCAAGGCTTGATTCCGCGCGATACGGCCATCATGCACTTGGTCACGGTGTATGGAGTCGCTCTTGATCGGGCGCAACTCATGGTTCCGCAACCGATCGGCGCGGTTGCGTAGGCGTAATTGACACGGAGTCTGAAGCGATGGCGGAAATTGACCCAGAACATCTCGTAGAGATTTACAAAGATGGCCGAGCAAAGGTTCGACGTGCGCGCGAGGTGGGACGCGGTATGCAACGGGCTGGGCGTTTGACGAAGGATCTGCGCGATGTAGTTGTCGGAAAGCCTCGCGAAAGGGATCGAGCCGGACGTCCGAAGATGCGCGAGTGGGAGAAAGAATGGGCTAAGACGGCAGCCTTGACTGTTGCTGGTGGGGCGGCTTTGTGGGGAGCCAAAAAAGCGTTAAAAAACGGGGTAAAAGTTCCAGAATGGGCAGAAGGAGCCTTGAACAATCTGAGAAGGCCACGCAAGTTCGCTCCGAAAGCGAAGCCACCCAAGTCTGGCGGTGCGCAACGGATTATTCATGCGGAGTTCTCGGCTGAAGATCCGACCCGCGTTGACCTCTTGACCCCGGAAGGGATTTCGGTCGCGCGTGCGGCGGACGTGCGCGGGAACAGCTTTCGGGTCTACACCAGCGCGGCGAAGACCCGGAGTCGGCGCCGGAAACGTCCGGAGGAACGCATTGAAGCCGAGCGCGAACGTCACCGCAAGGAAAAGGTCGGCTATGGCGTGCTTGGTGGCGCAAGCGGTCTCGGCGTAGGGCTGGCTATGGGTGCATTGGCGCACAAAATGCACATAAAACGAAAAGCTTCACTGCGTGGTCAGCAGGCAGCAGCAACGCGGGCTAATAGAAAGGAAGCAGAAGCGAGCGGAAAGATGGTGCCCCTTGAGGAGTTGGCAAAGCACGTCGAACAAGCAAAGAAAAAAATGGGATTGTCTTCCGCAGAAAAACTGACAGAGTTTGGTTTGGGGGGGGAAATCTGGAAAGCATTGCCCGCAAAGGTGAAGGTCCGACTCATGCGGGCGCATCGTGCAGGGGCACTCGGGGCCATAAAAGGCTATGTAAAAGGAGTAGCCGATGATGTTTTACCGCAGAATCGCAAATGGCGCGACTTGGGAATCGCCGGAGCTGGAATGACAACCGGAGGCTTGGCTGTTGCGGCGATTCCAAAAAGAAAAAATTCGGCACAAGAGTTTGCGACTCGGGAACCGAGCCGGAGCCGCATGCAAGACGTGAAGGACGGCGCACTGGCGGCATCAGCGATCGGATCGCTGGGACTTAACGTGGCCTTACTTCGCCAAAACCGCAACGTGGCAGACGCCAACGAGATGAACGCGGATCTCAACCGAGTGTATCGGGGAGCCAAAGAGTTTGTAGGGCGCCAAGTGCGCCGCATGCGACCAAAGAAAGACGTCCGGCCCGCGACGCGCGTCGAGAAGTTGCGTGAAGGGGCCGGAAAAATTGCGAGTGCGACGGCTGAGTGGCTCAAGAAACGTGGAGTTCAGTTCAAGTAGCGGTCCCGAATAGATTTTCCGCCTTCTGTTTTCCTTGCTCTGAGTGCTCTGGCTTTACATGCGCTGCGATGACGACAAGAGCGGCAGCGAGAGCGGCGGCGTCGTCACCAAACCCAATCGCCGGAACAAAATCGGGCATTGAGTCCGCAGGCAACACCAAATAACCGAGCGCGGCCAAAATAGTCGTCTTTGCCCACACTGGCGTTTCTGGGTCGTTGAGCGCAAACCAAAGAGTGAACGCCAACGAGGCGGTCTTGATTCCGGCTTTGCGGGCGGTGTCAATAATGGATTTAATTTTCATTTCGATTTTTTGTTAAGAGCGGACTTGATGATGAGGTAACCGGCACGGGTAGCGTTTGGTCCGATCTGTTCAAGCGCAGTAAACTCGGACTGAGTTACCTTGATGAACAGTTGTCGAAACGGCTCGGTTCGTGGTTTTCTGCCCACCTTCCGCAAGTCTGTTGCCTTGGGGAAGTTCCCGTTCTTGCGTTTGCGCCAGACAGTGACGTGGCCGACGCCAAGTTCCTTGGCAATTACTTGGTCTTGTTTTGACCAGTCAATTTCGCTCCAGTTGATGTTTGGGTTCGTTTTCATTTTGCCTCTCTAATGACGCTTGGGTTGGTCCGGGCGCAAAGATTGTCGTATTCGGTGACTGTCTCAAACATATCGATAAATTCATCGATTAAGCCCCGGGTAAGGTCGTCTTCAAAGCAACAATAGTCATTTTCATCCGTAACCTCGGTATTCAGTTTACCTTCACCAAGAATTTCGGTGCCGTCATCGATTGCAAAACTCACGCTATAAGTTCCGCAGTCGCGTTCAAGATGAAGGTGCATTTTCTGTAGCCAATGCTTTACAAAAAAGTCGCGCAGTTGAGAGTAAGTGGTGATGGTCATATTTTTTTGTTTTAACTCAGAGCAGTCTTGAGTTCCTCCGCGCAACCGATCCATGCGTCAGGATTGATTATAGAGGCCATACCTGACGCCTCCATTTGAGCGCGAACCTCGTCTTTATTAGATAGAATAAGGTCGCAAGTTTGCAGAAGTCGGTCCACTACAAAGGCTTGCATAAGCGCGCCGTGCGTGGAGTATTTCATGATTTTATTTAGCTTTTGTATGTTGTCCATATTTTTAGTTGTTGGGAACTACTTTGCGTCGTTCACTGCTTTGCTTTCCATGAATCGATGATTTCCACACGGGAAGTCCTCCATTCCAAATCTCCATCATCATCGACATCGAAAATGTCGATGTGGCGAAACTTGACCCATGCGGCAGGGTCGATGGTTCTGTCAACATCCCACCGCACGACCCAAAATCGCCCGTGGTCTGAGTAGCCTTTTTCGAAGCCATATTCGGCATGAGAGGCATTAGGAAATCCCAGCGCCTCCATTGCCTCGACGGACTCCCAAGGGCGGAACGCATCACGTCCAAACATAAAAATATCGGCTTCGCTATCAATCATATCGCATTCTAGGTCAGCGTGAACTTCTTCAACTCTTCGAACGTAAATCAGCAGAGTCGTTGCAATTTCTTTTGTTTTCATCGGATTATTCATGGATTCAATTTGCGTCGTTCAGCAGGTTTTTTGCATCTTTATAGTCGCCTTCAAAAGTCG
The DNA here is from genome assembly GCA_010029825.1 of bacterium. Classification (GTDB taxonomy): domain Bacteria; phylum Bdellovibrionota_B; class Oligoflexia; order Oligoflexales; family RGVZ01; genus RGVZ01. The sequence continues at coordinate 4,297 of RGVZ01000127.1, forward strand.
TGAGGCACACGTTGTCGTACAAATCGGCAATGACAGTTTGCCCGGTTTCTTCATTGTAAATAAGAATTTCAGTTGGGAAGAATGAGTCCGCGTAACACTGTATCGCAGCTTTTTTTGCTTCTTCGATTGAAGCAAATTCTCTTTCTTCTTTTTCTATGGGCCAACAATCCGTCATTTGACCTCGGTGGTTGCGTTTGATTTCGCTTACTGTGAACATAGTTTGGTGTGTCGTTCGTTTGTTAAAGGGCACTGCTTTGGCACCCCATGCCGCTCATCGGCGCGAGCCAATGAGCGGGAGGGAAGTCGAAGCAAGATTCGATTTAACGGTCAGGCAGGCTCTTGACCAAAATGTCAGCCTCCAACGGAATCACTCCGACCAACCACCGAACATGCAGTACGATTGCTCGATTGGTCATTGTTGAGCCGCCGTCGTCGTCCGATTGGTCGCGGTGCATAAGCCGGATGCTGGTGTCAGCGCCTTCGGGCAGTTTGGCCTCGATCTCCTTGATCAAGGCGAAGGTTGCGTCTTTGACAGTGACCATCTTGTCCCAGTCGTTCCATTCGGAGTTTTCTGCGTGTTCGAATCCCATTTTTTCAAGCTCATGACGACGTAGTTCGTCAAGAACCTCGCCTTCACTCGCCAGTCCGGCGACCCATCTCTCTCCGAGAAGCCCTGGGGCCTCAGCGGCGACGGCATCAAGCTGTGCCTTGCGGGCACGGCTTCGAGCTTCGACAGCCATTTTCCGCTCGGCCACAGCCCGACCCAAAGCGTCTCGGACCTTCTGTGGGAGATGGCATTCCCGCAAACAAATACTGATGTTGTTGTCTTGCGGATTGTCTGGATCGCTATGAACAGCCCCCTCCAAAAGAATCGATTTGAAATTGTTGAAACAGTCCAAGTGCTTTTCTGCATCTGCAATGATATCTTCGTAAATTTTAGGCAACTCCTCCCTGCCGATCTCAAGGAGTTTGCGGTTTTCAGCGATTTGGGCTACCATTTTGGCTTCTTCCGCAGCTATCCTAGCGCTCTTTTCAGCGTCCTGAGCCTCCAAAACGGAGGCCCACTCGTCGAGAGATGCCACAATGGCCGCTTCATCGGCCGGATGAAAGAAAACCGCCACATTAGCGTCTGGGTGCTGCCATCCCTTTCGAATGGCATGTAGAGACGCATCATTCTCTTTCAAGGAGAATGTCAGCGCTCTGCGCTGCCTATCTGTAAGTTTGGAAAGGTCCAGACCTACCCTTTTGAGCGGCGTGGGAGCCACCCCGGCCATGATCTGCGAATTGCGATCGACTTGGATCAACACGTTGATGATAGTATTTTCAGTTTGTTCGTTCATTGCTTTGTTTTGTTTTGTTTGTGTTTACTCAGACTCTGACTTGATAGATGAAAGAAATGCTTTCGTCAAGTCAGAAATTGATTTCGGCTGCTGATTGCTCTCAATGTCAGTGTAATGCTCGTAGCAGGACCACGTTAGGTCTTGCAGCAGACGGGCAAGGGACCGCAGTTCTTCGCTGCGGTTGTCTTTCGCAAGCTGCGTGATGCGGGCTTCTACCCGCGTTTTGATTGTGTGCATTTGTGGTGTATTTGTGATGAATTAAACGATAGGATTTCTAAGGGTGAAAAATCTTACTGAGGTCAAGCGGATCGCGTTCCTCGAAACATGTATGATTGCGAACAGGCATTCCTTGCAAAATCCAATCTCTCAACTCGTTGAACGAGCAGTCAGGCGATTCGCGCAGTGCGTCTCCAACTAATTCAGTCGCCAGTTCTCGCAAGGAGGTGGACTCTTCGTCTTCAGGCGATCTCTTAGGAAAGGCTTTAACAAAAAACGAACCGTCTTCGAGAAAGTCATCCGCCCAAACTTCGTAGAGCTTTGCCTCTTCCCAATCCTCAACATAAATGTATTGTTTATACCGCAAACTGAATTGAACCCTCTCCGCCAACAGCGGAGAAACATTGTTGGGTTCCAGCGATTTCAATAACGATTGCGGCGTGTCGAATTTGAGCTGACCAAGCAAGTTCATAGATTCTGTAAAACGATGACAATTGATTGATTTCGCATTGATGTTTAATTCGTCGCGACACCATACCTCACCGTACGCATCGAGCCGATAAAGTGCAGTAACCGTTGGGGACTGGTGGCTATCAGCCAAAAAGATTTGCACCGGCCATCTTTCATAACATTTTTGATGAAATGGATGAGAACAACGCATCATGATCTTGAACTCAAGATGAACAAAGCCCCCTGATTCGAAGGTGCGAACGGAATAGCCAATCGGTGCTTGGTGGTAATCTTTCATTGTATGTTTAGTTTTTGTTAGAAAAGAAAACCCGGCATCGAATGCCGATGCCGGGTAGGTTAGTGGGATTTGTAACTGACTTATTTAGACTCGTCGAGCGTGCGATAAAGGACGTCTTCAATTTGTTTTTTACTGCCGTGCAATGCCAGCCACCTATTTTGAGAAAACGCCTGCACTGCCCTTAGCGTGGCTTCGGTTTCCGCTAGATGATGCTCCAGCCTTGCGATGTGAAATGCTGCCGCTGTCGGATTTCTTTCGATCAGCGCTTTGGCCAATTCTTTTCGTTCTTCGATTGTCATTTGTTCTTGTTTTGTCATCTGTTCTTGTATTGGTTTTGTTGGTTTCCCTTAGTCCAAAGTAATGGTTTGTGGATTGGGAAATCCCCATGCGTCGAATTCTCTAAAAAACTTGTGTGCATTCTTTTTGATGAGAGCCAGACACTCGTCGGACAGATCATTGCCCTGCGCGAGTTCGTCTGAGTTCAAGAATTCAGCTAAAAGTCTTCGACGCACCTTGTCTGTCTCATCGTGAAGCTCCGCAAGTATTGCTTCGTATCCGATTATTTGTTTCGCTTCTTTCGTAGCTTGCGACGCAAGCTGTCCGCAGATATGCGAAACTTTGCTTTTGAGCTTTTCTGCTTCTTCTTCTTCCTTATTTTGTTTTTGCTCTTGTAGAATCAACTCGGCAACGGCCAAGTCGAATTTTTCCAGCGATTCCATGTGAGCGCATTCCCATTCTTCAAGATAGGGTATTAGGCTGGGCTTTTGCTCGGTCGTAAGATTTTGACACCTTAAAGCATCCGAGTCCCGATTGCAGCGCAGCTTCACGAATCGCCTCAAGATTCCCAAGGAAACTTTTAGTGCGTATAGACACACGGAAGCGATAGACCTTGTTACGTCTATCATCTCTCCTTGAAATGTCTGCCCAGAAGTGCTTCCTCTCAATTGTCCCTGACTTTCTTAATTTTTTCATTTTTTTATTGTATTGTTGTTAGTGTTCAGAACTCACCCCGTTCAGGCATTTCGGATGCCTCCACCGCATTCAACCGGCGGTGCCAGTCTCCTGAGTCGGGAGAGGCAAGCCCACCGGAATGCGGATCGTAACCTTGGCGTATGGGCATAATCACCCCGATACCCGCTTCGTCGGAGCCTTTGACCAGCATCGGGGTTTTGACTTGCTTGTCTTCCACCGGAATGCGGATCGTAACCTTGGTCTCGCCTCGCCCCAAAGCCTTGGCAAGATCTAGGAGGAGCGAGGCATCAATGCTCAGTTCGATGGCGTCGTTGTCTAGTTTGGGCATCACATGCTTGATGTTGACGTATCTACCCGCATCGGTGACAAGCGGCGTGGTCACCTCCACTCCCTTTTTGGGGCGAATGACGACGTGGCCGTTCAGCTCCACTTGATCGGTCTGTTTGACCTTGGCGGCAATTGCACCATGGACAAGGCGGGTGCCCGTCAAGCCGGGGGCGGCGTTCTGGATAAAGGCAAGGATGCGCCCGTTGGTGGCGACGGCGTCAGGCCCCAGGAAGGCTATATGTTGGATGGCACCACGCTGGGCGTCATCTGATACCACTCCGGCGAGGTGACGCAGGCGCGTGGACTCTACAAACGAGGATTCAGTATTATTCATTTTTTTGGATTGGATTAATGTTCAGAACTCACTTCGCATTGATGGCGGAGTGAATCCCGGACACAAAGAGACCCGCGCCAGATTGCTCCGACGCGGGTCCGGGGTGATACTGTGTCTTAACGGATGGGCACAGTCCGTCCCGTGCCAGCCACCCGATTAGTGGTGCAGACCCAGAGCAGTTCGTGATCGACGTCTGCGGCGGTCGGTTCGTCACCGTCGAGGTCCGTGATATAGACCACTCCGGCGATCTCCATGCCACCCTCCGCTAGTTCCCGAATCCGGCGAAACACGGGGCGAAAGTCGGTCCCGCCGCCTCCAACAGCCTTGGGAGGAATGCTGTCTGCATCGTCCACTTCGTATTCCGCGTTTACTTGCGCATCGGCGTCGATGACGTAAGCACCACAGCCCGTTTCCCGCATTGAATCACGAATCATTCCGTTAAACTCGCTGATCTGGTAGTCGTTGACCGATCCGGACGTGTCCCGAATGAAGATGACGCGCCCGGTTTGGTCCGTGACGCGGCGGGGGTAGATCACCGGGGCGGTCGCCATGCGGCGGCAGCTCCGGCTCCAATCGTTTTTGGACTGAACTTGAGTCCGCACGAAGTCTGCCATTTCCGCCTTCCAGTTGATCCGAGGAGCCAAGGCGTCCCCGATCAGACGCTGCAATCCGGATGGCATCGCTCCGCGCCCGGTGGAGCGGCTGGCCATGTCTGCCTGAACGACGTTCGAAATCCACTCGTCTTGCAGTTGTTCAGAGGTGGCCGAACCTTCCTCACTTCCCTCCCCCGGTTGCATAAACCCGCCACATCCCCCCGGATCTCCGTCCCCGGGATCTCCGTCCCCGGGATCTCCGTCCCCGGGAGCGGATGGTCCGGGTGGGCTGGACGGAGATCCGTCGTCGGCCGCTTTTGGTTTGCGTTGCTCCGCACGGAGCGTTGTCAGGATTTCTTCCTCCGCCATGTTGCAAAAGCGGGGGTCCGCCAAGCCGCCCTCCGGCATCTTGCACCCCGGCAAAGATTGCAGAATCAAGTTTATGGCATGATCGGCGGCTTGGTTGCCGAGGGCATCGGTCGGAAGTCGCCACGCATGCAGATGGGCGCAGTGCAGCGCTTCGTGCATGAGCACGAAACGTGTCTCTTCCGGTGTCAGTTTCGCCAAGAATTCCTCGCCCCAGTAAATGTGGCGACCATCAGTGCAGGCAGTGGCAAAAGCCGCTCCCTTGGGGAGTCCGATCTTGTCCGTGAGCTGCATGGTAAGCGTCGCGTAGAACGCCAGATCATCCCGTTGGAGAATGTCCCAGCGGGCACGGTCGATTTTCAGCATTAGTTCAGAGGATGTCATGATCGTTGATTAGAGGTTGAACATTCCGGCGACCTTATCGGCCTTTTCCCGCACCTCTTGGCGCAGCGTCTGGCTGTTGCGGAGGGTCTCCGGGTCATGCTGTGCGAGGGCACGGGCTTCTCTCACGAGATCCGCGATGTCCTTGTCGTCCATAAAGTTGAGGTCCGGGGCAAGGTCGAGAATCTCTCGGAGGTTGCCCACCACGGAGTCTCGGAAGGTCCGCCCATCGCAGACTGCGCCGGGCACATTGACCGCAGCGAGGCGATCCGCAATGTGCCTTACGGCGATGGCCACCCGCTCGCGCAGTTCCTCCCTCCCCTCCTTGGCTGAATCAAGCAACCACTGTTGCCATTGTCCTTGGGTAGGAATCGGCCGGTAATCCGTCTCGAAGCGGAATTTTTCGCGAACGATGTCCTCATCCGGCCACTGGCGGGCGTCGTAAAGTCCGCCGAGCCGGGCAGGGGCGGTAAGGCGCTCATACGCGTAGTCACGCATGAACAGATCCACAACCTGGCGGATCTGCGTGGCGAACTGGTTCATGGCGGCTGAGTGCTCGTGCATACGAGCCGCTGGCACAATCCGCATGCCCTCGTCCACACTGGGTAGTGTGAGAGAGTAGTGTGTCTGTCGCGCATAACCTTGAATGGATATGATCTCCTTCAAAGCAGGGTGCTTTGTCAGAGTGACCGATACCTTCGCGGCATCGGTTTGGTTGTTTTGGTTGACCTCATCGGTCGCCGCCTTGTGCCGCTTTGTGGCTCCCCAGCGCCCCATTTTGATGACGGCGATCATTCCCTTGCCCGCCAGTTGATTCGTGTTCATGTTGTTGGTTGGTTGTGTTTGTTGTGTTTGTTGGTACATAATGTTTGTTGGTTGGTTGGTGTGTTTTGTGTTTTGTTCAGGGATAAATCAAAATTTGCATCCTGCTGTCAGGATGCTCGCTATCAAAGTCTTCTGCCATCGCGGGAGAAGCGCCGTTAGCCCATTGTTCATAGGCTTCAATCAGCGTATCGATGACGTTGAATCCGCTTGTGGTCCAATCGTCACCATGACGTGCGTCAAGCTCGCGGATGACCTTGACGAACCAGACAGAGTGGTCCTCGCACTCAAGGGTGAAGCTCTGCTGAAAATCAGAGCTGAAAACAATTGCGACAATCATACGTCATACGCTTACGGTGAAGAGATCTTTGTTCTTGTAGTGCCACGCCATCGCCTCCTTGGTGGCAAGGAGTGTGGCCCCATTTCGCCTCATGGCATCGCGCACCATGAGGGCGGCATAAGTGCGCGGCATCCTTTCAGCATAGCGGAACATGGCGGGTGCCGTCCCGCCTTCCACATTCATTGACAATGCCGTGGCGATCATGTAAAGCCCTCCGGGCGAGTCCGGCACGGGTGCATGCTCCGGGTCCATAAAGACCTGGTCCGGCGAGGGCAGGTCATGGGCCAACCGCGCAAAGGCGGTGAACTCCGCCGCCGCCGCTTTGCCAATACATGCGGAAATGGTGGTGACGTCCCGGAAGCCGTCACTCCACAATCTGGAAACAATCTCCCATGATCGGTAATCTGCCATCCGCGCGGATGGATCCGCTGTGTTCGGTCGCCATTGGTAGAGCGTCTTGCCCGTGGTGGCTCGGTGAAACGCCACCACCTCCATCGGGGCACCGGAGTCCAAGGCCCAGTCCAACCAGCCGTCCACCTCAGTTTTCCAAGTGGAGAGAAAGACTCCGCCGTCCGCCTTGTCCTCGCTGTCTGGAGTGGCGATGTTCACGGCTAGGCCGAAACGGGATCGCAACGGCTCGCACAAGGAGTAGGCACCCGCCTTGTCTTGGGGGCGATTGGTCGCGCCCCAGATGAGCACGTGAGACGAGAGAGCGCCGTCGTCAAACAGTCGCATGGCCGCCGCTTGGACGTCCGTAGGGGCCTGCCCAAGGTCGTCCAGGAAAAGAAGGGTGGGTTCCTCCGTGACCTGGAGGTCACGAAGAATTTCCAAGGGGAGTGCTCGGGTTACCCCGCTGGTGGTGTCAGGGACCAAGGCCCCCCCGAAATCAATCCTTTCCGAGAGAGAGGCGCGCATCACCACCAAGCGCCTCCCCGCCTCCTTGGCGGCGGCATGCACGCGAGCGGTTTTCCCGCATCCCGGCGGGCCGACTAGCAACACTCTGTAGTTTTTTGCCAGCAGGCTGGCGAGTTCAATACTCATATTTTTATTTTGTTTAGTTAGTTGATGTTCAGAACTCACCCCGCGTTGATGGCGGAGTGAATCCCGGACACAAAAAGCCCCGCGCCAGAAACAAGTCCGACGCGGGGCCGTGGTGACACTGTCGCTCAACGGACTGTGCCATCAAACATCTCCATCATTGCAGCTTGCACCTCTGGTGCAAGCTGCAACAGCTCTTCCGGCACCCACAGGGGCACCCACAATTGGCCATCTTCCGAACGGAAGATGCCGGGACTAATTTCCCGCATGCACTCTGCGGGGATCTCTACCTCCGTCTCTTGGAGGTAGAAATCATTCTCAAAATCTTCGCCGAGAGTCCCCGGCTCCTGAATTAAGGCATTCATCTTCATACTCACACAAAGCCCGCTCTTCCCGAGACTCGACCGAAAGGATTACTGGCGCGCACACACGCATCGGCGTTGCGTGAGTACGCCGTGACTACCACGTCACGAAAACAGAGCACCATAGATGCTCTGTTTTCGGGGCGCATATGCCCGGACGTCCCCGGACGTCCGGGGA
>RGVZ01000128.1 GCA_010029825.1 bacterium
CCATGCTGTCCACGAGCTTGCCAGGAAGCGGAGGCGCGGCCTGCCAATAGTCTCGAATGCTGCCCCAAATGCGCTTTCTTGAATCCTTCAAGGTGGTGCTGGTCACCAAAACCATCGTGTCGTAAGGCGCGGAGATGAAGTTGACGATGGCCCACACCGCGAAAAAATCCGTTTTGCCGCTCGAAGCGCAGCCCGCAACGGCAAGGTATTGGTTGGCGCACGACGCTTCCAACATTCGTTCCGCCCACGGATGCCACACAAAGGGCTTTGGGCCATCTTCCGGCCAAAGCGCCGAGACGATGCGTTTGAAGTGATGCTCCCTCGTCTCGCCGCCTTTTTCCACCGGCATCGGATTGCGGAACGAGTAAAGCTCGCGATTGAACTGGTCGATCTTTTTGGACCACCAACGACCGTATTGCCACTCCTTGCCGACAACATCGACGACACGCCCATCGGGCGTGCGAATTTTTCCTCGCGAAGACATTTTTTACCGAGTTGTCACCATTCCGTCACCATTGACTCTCCGGCTTTCGGTTTACTCTGTAAAAAAGCCGGAGTCTACGGGGCTCGAACCTAGTTCCACATATACCACATATCTGTAACTGCATTAGGGTATATTCAACCTTTTCAGAGTAATTCGTCAAGGGGTTTCATACACCATGACTACAAATAAATACCGGTATATGCCGAATTGAGGGTTGACTTTTGTCACCATCCGTCACCATTTTGGAGGTCCTATGAAGCTAAAAAAGACCAAAAACATCGCTTACCCGTTCACGCAACGGACCCCGTTTGGGGCCGTGAAGATTTACCGTCAGCTAAACGGGCGAACCCGATTCTATGTCACATGGCCGGGGGAAACCGGGCGGCACCGTGCCGTGTTTGACGACGAAGCTGCGGCACATCAGCGCGCCGAGGAAATCATCGAAGACTTCCATCGCGGAGTTTCTCTTCGGAACAAGATCACTGCGGCCCAAGCGGCGCGGATCAACGAATACAACCGCCTTCTCTCCGAGCACAACGTCTCGATGGCCGATGCGGTCCGGTTCTTCGTCTCGCACTTGGAGAAAAGGGTGAAAACCAAAAAGGACGCGCTTGATGCCGTGAAGAAATTTCTCGCGGGCTTTGAGGAACAGTCCTCTCGCAACCGCGACTACTCTACGGTTCGTTCGATATGTATGCGCTTCGGTCGAGCGTTCGGCAAAACTCTCGACGCGATCACGCTTGAGGAACTCGACTCTTATCTGCGCAGCGTCTCGAAAGTCGGCAGAACGCGGAACAATCACCTTGGAACGCTCAAGCGGTTTTTCCACTGGGCGCAAAAATGGGGCTACGTAGAGCCAGGGGAAATGGAGATCGACAAGATCAACGAATTCAAAGAGGGACCGATCCAAATCGACATCTTCAGCCCCCACGAGATGCGCGAGCTGCTTGCGAATGCCAACGAGGACATACTGCCCGCCTTGGTGATCGGCGCGTTTGCGGGAGTCCGCACCGCGGAGATCGGGAGAATGCGGTGGGAAGACATCAACTTGGAAGAACGCGTCATCATGCTCGACTCGTCCAAGACCAAGACTCGACGACGCCGGATGCCCCTGATTTGCGACAACTTGGCGGCGTGGTTGGAGAAGCTCAAGGGGGACAAAACGGGACTGGTGAGGTGTGGACAGACCAAATTCCACCGAGACCGGACGGCGCTTTGCGAGAAGACCGGCATCAAATGGAAGGACAACGGGCTGCGCAAAAGCTACATCAGCTATCGCATGGCCCAGCCCGACGCCGACGGCCAGAAAGTCTCCAAACAATGCGGAAACTCGGCGGACATGATCGAGGAATACTACAAGGGTCTGGTTACTCCGAGCGCTGCCAGCGAGTGGTTTTCCATTCTGCCACAATGAGATACGCCATCGGCAAACTGTTGCGTTTACGTTTGTGGTTGCATACACCGATGTCCTCGGCTAGTCTGACACCGTTCTCGAACGACCAGTTTGAAAACACCAACACCTAAAAATAAACCATCATGCCTAACAAAATAGCCGACCATAGACGCCGAGTAGTATATATTGAAGAGAAAGAAAACTGGGATTTGATGTGCGAGGTTGCAAAACGCAACGGAATCCCACCCTCTGCCATCATCCGAGCTGCCACGCACCAAATATGCGAGAAGCTGCGTCAAGACCCGAAAGTCCGATTCATTCAACCAATTTTTAGTTGAATTATGGCCAGTTCGATCACGCTTGAGGCTGCTGCGTTCAAGGTCACCGCCTTGAAAGAAGGCCGCATCAGAATCGAACTGGAGGACGCCGACTTATCCTGTCTGGAATCCGCCGCTCCGGTGGCGGTCTATGACAAAAGAAAGTTGGCTCAACGGCTCGGCGTCACCAAGCGCTCCATCGACAACTACATTCGTCAATCGCGCAACCCCCTCCCCTATACCCTAGCTATGGGGAGGGCGCGGTTTTTAGAGACCGACGTCGAGGAGTGGCTGAGAGCGGGCGCTTCACCAGCCGCGCGAAGAGTGCGAGCCCGTTTGAGCAATCTATGAGCGCCATCCTCGCCCTCGATCTAGCAACCCAGACGGGGTGGGCCTACCATGCCAACGGGCTCATCTCGTCGGGAAGCGAAGGGTTCAAACTCAAAAAAAGAGACGGACCCGGCCAACGTTTCTTTCGGTTTAGAACCTGGCTCCGAGAGCAAATCGTCGAGGTAAAACCGGAGAGAGTCGTTTACGAAGAGGTCATGCGCTGGTCGTCCGGTGCCGCCGCCAAATGCTACTGCGGACTACTGGCCATCGTGCAGACCGAATGCGAGGCAAAAGAGATCAAGTATGAAGGCGTCCATGTCGGCACGATCAAGAAGTCGGCCACCGGCAACGGCAATGCGACCAAGGAGCAGATGATCCGGGCCGCAATGGAACAGGGCTTTAGGCCACAGGATGACAACGAGGCCGACGCCTTGCACATTTTGCTTTTATTTTGCCGAAGGTTGAATATACCACTACCCCACCCGACCAAATGACTCCCGAACTCGAAGAGCAGCTAGAGGGCATGATGCTGGCCACCGGCTACGACGATTGCATCCTCGGCATCGCCGAAAGATGCGGTCAACCCAACGTCGTCGCCTACGACACCCGAGCGATTGTCCGCTTACTGCAACTGGACGGCATGACCGAGGACGAGGCCTGGGAATTTTTTCTTTTCAACATCTCCGGTGCCTACGTCGGAGAACAAACCCCAATATTCATCAATCTATGGCAACACACAAAACACCAGCATGGACCCGAAAAGAGGGTAAGAATCCGAAAGGCGGGCTCAACGCCAAAGGCAGAGCCAGCTACAACCGCGCGACGGGTGGCAATCTCAAGCCGCCCGCGCCAAAACCGAAGACCGCAAAAGACGCGGCGCGTCGCAAATCGTTCTGTGCGCGCATGCAGGGCATGAAAGCCAAGCTGACGAGCGCCAAGACAAAGAACGATCCGAACAGCCGCATCAACAAGTCGTTGAGAGCCTGGAACTGCTAAAGCCGTGGCGGACGAAAGACTTGAGCGCAACTGGAAGATGGCCAACGCCGCATCCGACAACGTAATGCGACCAGCCAGTGAGCAATACCGCGCCAACTACGACTCGATCGTGTGGTCAAACCGCACAGAAACCGCTCAACCGGAGAAAACTGATGACAAAAAGCAAAGTTAACCAAGCGGGTAACTACACCAAACCCACGATGCGAAAGCGTCTATTCCAGAAAATTAAAGCGGGAACCAAAGGCGGAGATCCGGGCGAATGGAGTGCGAGGAAAGCGCAACTGCTTGCCCGTCAATACAAAGCCAGCGGAGGAGGTTACCGATGAAAAAACCGCAACTCTCACTCAAAGCCTGGACGGCCCAGAAGTGGAGGACATCGGACGGCTCCCCGTCCAAAGGCAAAAAACGCTATCTGCCCGACGCTGCGTGGAAAGCGCTCTCCTCAAGCGAAAAATCGGCAACAAACCGCGCCAAGGCCAAAGGCAATAGCGCCGGAAAGCAGTTTGTTCGGCAACCCGCAAAGATTGCCAAGAAAACTTCGAGGTTTCGTTAGTTTGAACGGCAACGCACAGGGTAAACCTTTTCGTCTCGTCGCGTTTTGCGGCCTAGCGGGAAGCGGCAAATCCACTTGTTCGGAGTTTCTGGAACGAGAATGGGGTTACCACATCGTGAAATTCGCCGCGCCCATCAAGCAAATGCTGCGCGCATTGGGTCTCACTGACGATCACATCGAAGGCGACCTTAAAGAACTTCCCACCGAATTGTTGGCGGGCAACTCACCGCGACACGCAATGCAGACCTTGGGGACAGAATGGGGGCGGGAGCTAATGGGGAGAGATTTCTGGGCCGACATGTGGAAGCACACGGCAAAAACAATCCTCAACGCCAATGGAAAAGTAGTGGTAGACGACTGCCGTTTTCCCAATGAGCTGTCGGTCGTGAAAGAACTGGGGGGCGTCGCCGTCCGCATAATGCGACCACGGCTGCAACCGATGTGGGCTCACGAGTCGGAGAAGCATGTCCTGCCTACCGACTTGCAACTCCTCAACGACGGGGGCCGAGATCACCTGCTCACTCAACTGTGCCGTGAGTTGGGATTGCGGCGCGGAGAATGAAGGCGACCTTGAGCTTCGAGCTGCCCGAGGAATCGGTGGAGCACCTGGATGCCCTGCACGGCTGGGAATGGAAGGCCGTGGTGTCAACCCTGTGCGAACAACTGAAGTTGTATGCAAAGCACGGGCATAACTTCCAAGACGCAGATGCGTGCATTGATGAACTCCGAACGATCCTCCACGCGGCCATCGAAGACCGCGGACTGTTCCTCGCATGAAGACGCTTTACCCCCGGCAGGAACAGCACATAGACCGCCTTATCTCCGCCTTGGGGGCCTACGGATCGGCGCTCGATAGCTCGGAGACAGGCACAGGTAAAACCGTTTGCGGGGCGGAGATCGCTCGTCGAGCTAACGCCAACACGCTGGTTGTTTGTCCAAAAGCAGTCATTCCTTCGTGGGAAAAAGAGCTGAAAGAGCGCGGCGTCGATGCAGACGTCATAAACTACGAAAAGTTGAGAGTCGGAAAATCGAAATACGGAAAATGGATGAACAAAAAGTGGGTTTGGACGTTGCCGTCCTCCCTCATCATTTTCGATGAGGCCCACAAATGCGGCGGCATCTCCACGAAAAATTCAAAAATGTTGATTGAAGCCAAAGATCGACATGCGGTGCTGATGCTCAGTGCCACGATTGCCAGCAACCCGCTACAGATGCGAGCGGCCGGATGGGTCTTGGGAGCGCACATGCTGGGAAACTTCTGGCAATGGTGCTTCAAACACGGCTGCGTGAAAAACCGTTGGAATGGCGTGGAGTTCGCGGGCACCCGGAGTCACATCGAGGCGATCGCACAGCAGATCGCTCACCGCTGTGCGCGCATGACGACTGCCGAGCTGGCGGATCACTTCAGCGAGACGCAGATCATTACCGAGCCGCTGCAATTCGGGGACGAGATCGCGCAGATTTACGATGAGATGGAGCGCGAATTGCAAGAACTCGAAGAACGCGCCAAGCAGGACAAAACCAACTCCGCAGCAGAAGCACTTGTTAAACAACTTCGCGCACGTCAACGGGTCGAACTCTACAAGGTCCCGGTCATCGTTGAGATGACCCAGGACTTGCTGGCCGAAGGTAAAAGCGTGGCAATTTTTGCGAACTTCGACGCCACGCTCACGGCGCTCGAAGATAAATTGAAAACAGACTGCGTCATCCGGGGGGCGCAAAAAGCCTGCGAAAGACAAACCAACATCGACCGGTTCCAATCCGACCAGGACCGCATCATCCTCTGCAACGTAGCGGCCGGTGGAGTCGGTATATCTTTGCACGACACGAACGGAAAGCACCCGCGAGCCGCCATCATCTCCCCCGACTGGAACGAGAAGAACATTTTGCAGGTGGTCGGCCGCGTTCACCGAGCTGGGGGAAAGACCCCATCGCTACAACGCATTCTTTTTGCTGCGGGCACCGTCGAGGAGAAAGTTCAAACGAGTGTTCGGAAGAAAATTTCCCTGCTCAAAACCCTCAATGAAAAAAGTGCTTGCGACTTTGGCGATGCGCAATAATATACCACGCACCTACCTACAAAACGCCCATGAATCCTTTGTCTTCTTCGACCTCTCGACCCCACGCAGAACACAGCCCCTCCGCTCTCAAAAACTATGAAGCATGCCCATCATTCAAAGGCCGCTCCGGCACCAATCCGATCGCCGAGGCGGGAACGAGAATTCACACCGCGATTGAAAATGGCGACCCCTCGCTACTCGCGGACGAAGTTGAACGCAGCCTCGCCGAGTGGTGTCTGGCATTCCTCGCCGATAATCGAGGTAAAAAGTCGGTCAACGCGAAGCTGGTGGCTTCGCACCAGGAAGTGCGGGTCGAAATGTCCGTGGGGGATTTTTACACGTATGGCACAAGCGATCTCGTGGATCTTTACGACGACGGCTCGGGGGTTCTCTACGATTGGAAGACAGGCTACGGTTCTGTGGAAGACGCTGAGGTCAATGTTCAGGTCCAGGCCTACGCGTTTGGGGTCTTTGCCCGATTTCCAGAACTACGAAACCTGGACTGCTACCTTGTCTTACCCCGTCGTGGCGAAATCACTTATGCCCGATATGCCCGCGCCGACATGGAACGCGTCCAGCTACGCATCAGCACCATCATCGCCCGCGCGAAAGAATCCGCGGGTAAAATCTTCAACCCGAAAGAAGGCGTCTGCGACTACTGCGCAAATCAAGGCAGTTGCAAAGCGCTCGCGGAAAAAGCACTCCTAATCGGCTCCAAGTCGGGCTTTGAAGTGCCCGACAACGTGTCCTTGGACGGGACACCGGCCGACCGAGCAAAGCTGCTTAAACTCGCCAACTTGTTGGCCAATTGGTGCGAGGACACCAAGAAGGAATTGCTTCGGCAAGCACTGGAAGAGGGTGCCGAGATTCCTGGATACAAGTTGGATCAGCGCAGGACGCCACGGACGATCGATAACCCCTTGCTGGGCTATGACGCGGTCAAAGACCTCGTGTCCGTTGAAGAATATTTGCTGGCCTGCACCCGAGTAAGCATGCCCCAGCTCGAAAAATTTGTCGCGGAGAGAGCCCCCAGAGGCCACAAGGCGGAAGCCAAGCAGCATCTGGAAGACGTTCTTCGCGGCAGCGGCGCCCTTCGCGATGAAGGCGTCATCCACCTCCTGAAGCCGATTCGGTCTTAGGGGTATAATATACCACGACACAAAACACAAAAACACCAATAACAATATGGCAGCAATCACATTCACTCCGAAAACCGCAACCTCAGCCTCCTCGGGCTCGGCTCCTGCAACCGAGACGATAACCGCCGAGGTTGTCGTTGCCCCACCTTCGGCAGTCGCTATCGCGACTCCTCCGGTCACCTCCAACATCTCACGCAGCGACATCGTCTTGCCGCGCATCAATCTGGTGCAAAAAGTCGGAAAGCTCGGCGACGACTTCGCCCCCGGTTCGTTTCTCTTCCAGCAACAAATCGTGCTGGCAAAACCGAATGAGGAATTCGTCGCCGTCGTCCTCGACGATAAAAAATATTTCCAGGAGAAGGTCGAATACGGCTCCTCCGAGTTTGGCCGTCGAGCCGAGTCGGAGGAAGAAGTTCGTTCTCTTGGGGGCACGGTCACTTGGGGAATACCCGACAAACCCTACTTCCAATCGGTGGCGGATTTTCTCCTGGCCGTTGCGGCTCCCGATAACACCACCGAGGAACAGTTGGAGCAATTCCCGTTCCTCTTCAAGGACAGGCACTACGCCATGGCGGTCTACACGGTTGCATCAAGCGCCTACACATCGCTGGCCAAGCGCATCTTCACCGACAAGCTCTTTACGCTCAAAGACGGGCTGCACTTGGCGGAATACCGCATCAAATCCGGCCTCAAACGGAATGCGGATAACTCATGGTATGTGCCGATCCCGAGCATGCCCAAGCGCTACAACGATCCCGAGAAGGCCAAGTTCTTCGAGGAACTGAACGGGGTCTAATCCGAATCTGGTGACGCGGCGGGGGCATTGGAGCCGGAGGATGACTCCGGACCTGGTTGCGCCGTGAGGCATACCGAGGGGCTTATGGTCGGCTCACTACGAGAACCTCCGCGAGTCCATAGGAGAACACTCCACCGCGTCACCACTTTTTCGACGATATGATCGCAGCCGTTGACTTCGAGACGTATTACGACTCGGAAGTTTCCATCGGGGAGTTGGGCGTCTACCACTACCTGCGCCACCCCCAAAGCGACATCTATATGGTGTCGATTGCGACCGACACGGGCATTCGCTACGTCGGTCATCCTAAAGATTTTGACTGGAGCCAGATCGCCGGTCCCGAGTGGACGTGGCTCTCGCACAACGCGCAGTTCGACATGCCGGTCTTCGAGCGGCTGCAAGAGATCGACTGCGGAAACACCCGCAGCGTGACCGCGCTGGCCGACTGGCACGATACGGCGGACCTAGCTGCCTTTCTCTCCATACCCCGATCGCTCAAAGAGGCGTCAAAACATTTACTCGGAGTGGAAGTGTCCAAGGACACAAGAGACCAGATGAAAGGCAAACGGTGGGAATCCATGTCTCCCGAGTTCCGCGCGGAAGTGGAACGCTACGCGCTTGGCGACGCGGAATACTGCCTACGACTTTTTTTGGAACACGGCGACAAGTGGCCGGAGCACGAGCGAGAAATCAGCGCCGCTACACGCACCATGGCACTGCGCGGTGTGCCGCTCGATGCCGAGGCTTTGGACCGGGACATCGAAAAGCTGGAGGTGGATATGTGGGAAATCCGCCAGTTGATCCCGTGGAAGGACGAACCGCATCGCACGGCGTCCAAAGCCAAGAAAGGCGTCAAGATGCCGCTGCTTTCTCCGGTCATGCTGCGAGCCGAGTGCGTCAAAAACGGACTCAACCCTCCCAACAGCTTTGCTCAAGACGATCCGGAGGCGGAAAAATTCTTCGAGGATCACGCCAAGGATCATCCGTGGATTCAAGGCGTGCGCGATTACCGGCGCGCGGGCAAGCACCTGAAGACTCTGGAGACAATGCGGGAGCGCATGAAGGAGGACGGCTGGATGTCTTACGGGCTCAAATATGGTGGGGCTCACACCCTGCGCGACTCCGGTGACTCGGGGCTCAACATGCAGAACCTGCCGAAAGGTGTGGTCTGCGGTGTAGACGTTCGCGCCAAAATCAAAGCCCCCGAAGGACACACTCTGGCCATTGTCGATTTGTCCCAGATCGAGCCGCGCTGCCTGCACTGGTTGGCGGAAGACGAGACGACTCTTCAATACATTCGACAGGTTCCCGATCTCTACGAAGCGCAGGCGCGAGCCTGGGGACTCTACGACGGCGAAGGGTCGATGGCGCAGAACGCTCCGGAAGTGCGCTTCATGATGAAACAGCTCGCACTCGGTCTGGGCTACGGCATGGGCGCGAAGCGTTTTGCCGACGTGGCCGGTGTCTCCACAGCAGAAGCCACGCGACTCACCGAACTTTACCGCAAGAAGAACCCGCTGGTCCTGCGCCTGTGGAAAACGCTGGAGGAAGGAATGAGCCAGACGGCACGCGATCCGAAGAACAAACTTTTCGAGATCAACCTCCCGTCGGGACGCACGATGAAATATCGCAACGTCGCCCGCATGGCCGAACCGCCGAAGAAAAAGAAAACGCAGCCGACGGGGACGCTGGAACGACCCAAGATCGGTCTGCGTGCCGAGATTCCCCGCGCCGGTAAACTCATGCGCATCGGTTTTTGGGGCGGAGTCCTCACGGAAAACATCGTCCAGGCCACGGCCAGGGATGTTTTTATGACGCAAAGCCTCGCCATCGAGAGGGCCGGAATCCCCGTTCTCATGCGCGTCCACGACGAAGTCGTCTGCCTCGTTAAAGAAGACGAGGCCGAAGCCAAGCTCGCACAAATCATTTCCATCATGTCCACGCCGCCCGATTGGGCGCAGGGACTGCCCCTCTCCGCGGCCGGAAGCCTTTCCAAAACCTACAAAAAATAGCCCATGAAACTCTTCGCGCTCCCCAACCTCGTCGGACACGTCGTCTCCATAATGGATGACGCGACTGTCAGCACGCTGCCCAACCCGCGACCTAGCGGGATGAGCAAGGAGGTCTACAACAAGTGGTGCCGGGAGGCCACGACCAAGGGCCACTTCCTCTCATCTTGGGAGGGGCTGAATCCGCAAGGTCGGGTATCCGAGACGAACCCCGCCCGCTACATGCACGGAGTCATCGCCGACTATGACAACTCCGGCGCGATGTCCAAACTCCAGTCCCTGGCCAGCAGCACCGGCCATCTCCCGACCTGGGTCGTGCAAAGTTTCACTCCGGGCAAATGCCGGTTGATCTGGCCCTTCGAGAACCCCGTGCTGGTGACCAATCCGGACATCACCGGAGAGTTCCTCAAGCAGCTCGACGAAAAAATCAAGATCAGCCACGCACTGCCGGGGTTCGACAAGGCGAGCTGGAAGGAAAACCAGTATTTCGAGATGGGCTCGAACTGGCAGCAGGTCAACGGTGCGACGCCGATCCCCGATGTCCTGCTCTCGGAGTGCATGCTCAACGGCGGCATGGCCGCGAAGATGGAGTTGGCCGACGTTGAGATACCTCTCGACGTGGTGGCCGAGGAGGTCGAGAACCGCTGGCCCGGACGCTGGCCGGGACAATTTGCCGAGGGTGCCACCGGCCCGCTGTTCTGGGTTGAGCCCTTCATCAACCACCGCAACGCGGTCGTCCGGACCAACGGAATGGTCTGCTTCTCCGACAGGGCTCCGAGCAACTTCATGCCATGGCGCGCGATACTGGGCGACAAGTTTGTCGAGAAGTATGAAACCGAGCGCGCCGCACGCTTGGCCGAGATGTTCTATTTCGATGGGGCCAACTACTGGACCAACACGCTCAACGGCGGATCGTGGAAGCCGCTCAACCAAAACAACGCCCAGTTGCACCTGAAAAACGCGCGCTGCTCGCCCCGCGTTCCCAAGGGCAGCTTCGTCAGCGAGGTGGAGAAGGTCTTGGTCTACATCCAGAGCAACCGCTACGTGACCGCCGCGGTGCCCATGCTTTTCCGCGACGAGACAATCGTCGGATACAACGGTTCGGACTACCTCAACATCTCCAACAAGAAGGCGATGGCTCCTGCGGACAACGGTGACCCGGCCAACTTCCCGTGGATCTACGACTTCATCGTGAACGGGCTGGACGGCGATCAGAATGGGGTACCGGCCAGCGAATACTTCATCGGATGGCTGCGCCGGTTCTGGCTGACAAGTTACCAAGGGAACCCGCAACCGGGGCAGTCAGTCATTCTGGCCGGGGAAGCCCACACCGGAAAAACTTTCTTCAGCAAGTGCATCCTTGGAGTCGCGGTCGGGGGTTCGATCACCGCCGAAGACATCCTGCTCCAAAGGACCAAGTTCAATCGGCAGGCCGCGCACAACGCACTCTGGCGCTGCGATGACGCGATTGCCGAAGGCGATGTCCGCACCAAGCAGATTCTCGCCAACTCACTCAAGGCGATGGCAGCAAACCCGACCGTTCTCTACCAGCCGAAGTTTGTGGACACCACGGAGCTGCCTTTCCTGGGCCGCGTCTTCCTCACGTGCAACACCGATCCGGAGAGTTTGAAAATTCTCCCGTATCTCGACGGCACGATCAAAGACAAGCTGATGCTCTTCCGCATGAAGGAGGGCTACCGGCCGCACTTCTTCGGGACCAACGGGGAAAACGAAGCCCGCGCCATGTCCGAGTTGCCGTTCTTCCTGCGCTGGCTCATGGATTACAAGGTAAACCCCACGGTGATCGACCCGCACTCCCAGCGTTTCGAGATCGCCAGCTTCCACCACAAGACGCTGGTCGCCGAGGCCAACAGTGAACAGCCCGAGAGCCTTATGGCTGAACTCATTCACGCGGCGATGATCAACATGCGCGGTGCCCACGAGAAGGGAAAGAAAGTCGAGCTGACCCTCACCGAGCTGTTGCGCAACATCGACGCCGCCGATCTATCCCG
>RGVZ01000129.1 GCA_010029825.1 bacterium
TGCCGGGCACCTGGATAAAGTCGGTGTTGGGGCGGTTGCACAGTTGCTTCTGACTGTAGGTCGGCGCCCCCACGAATTTGCCGTCTTGGGAAATGACGTTCTGGATGCGCGTCTGGAAAGAGGGAAGGGTCGTGTAGTCCTCCCTCGTTTCTTCCTGGACTTCTTCGCATGCACTCGGCTTTTGCATCAGCAGAAATGCACCGAGAAGGAGCGATGCGCCCAGCAGGGGCACGGAAACGTCAGTCGAGGTCATGATCCTTTTTCTGTCGCCTCTAGATTTTTTTTTCTTCTTCCATCACCAACCCAACTGTTGGATCGCCTTTTCAATCATCGCCCGCAGTTGGCGCTCGTCGTAACCCGTCAGTTGGTCCACCATCTGCCCGTTCTGAAAGACGATGAAAAAGGGCACCGCATGACACATTTTCCAGTGCGCAAAGGTGGGCGTATCTTCCTCGCGACGGTGCGCGTCGTCGATCTGGTCCTTGGCGCACAATGTCCGTCCCGGAAACCGTTGCGCCAACTCGACCGCCAGTCGCTCAAAAGCCGGCTTGACCTTGAGGCAGGGCATGCACGACTCCTTCCACACGTACAGGACAATGAGCGGAAAGTGCGCACGCCACGCGCGCCACTCCGACATGGTTTCCGGAACCGGAAACACCAGACGTGGTACCATACTGGGATGTTCCGGCGCGAGATTGGTATGATTCGTATGATGACTGTTCGCGTTGCTGCTGTGGTGCATGACCATGGTCGATGATGAAGTCGACGGCGGCGAAGCAACAGGACGCGTGGGCGCCTTGGGCGGCGGATACGACGACTTTTGAGGTGCAAACGAAGAAGCGTCATGATGACTCCCATCGGGCAAGTCGCCAAACGTGGCGTACATGCGCGAGGACGATGACGACGAATGCATCCGAGACTTTTTGCTCTCCGGTGCGGCACCTTTAACGCATCGCTCGGTCCGTGACGTAAAGGACGAGGCCCGCGGACAGAACCGCCATCATACCCACGATCATCTGTCGTTGCAGGCGTCGCCACACACTCGTCGATCGACCCAGTTCGGACGACGGTCGCAGGCCGAGCTTTTCGAGCGCCTTGTCCGTCACCACGATCGTGCCCCACATGATGGCGACGAGAGTGAGGAAGCGGCGGTAGCGATGCACGCCGTGCCACACACGCGTCGTGACCGTATGCGTGGTGGTCACAGTCGGGTAGGCAGCAGCAGACGATAGATGCACAGGGCGATTCTTGACAGACGCGGTGGACAGCACCTCTGGCTCGACAGCGTGCAGCATGACGTTGGCACCACTGGTTGTGCAATCGGTCTTGACGCGCAGTTGCGCGACCATGTCGTCCAATTGTTGCACGAGGTTGTCCATCCCAAATGATTTTTTCCTGCTACACAACCACGTCGCTAGATTTCCTCTAGAGGAGAAAGGAAACATGACGTGGAACGAAGAACTCGTGCGCCGCAGCATCAAGATTCTCAACATCGGTTGGGCCACCGTCGCCTACTTCTTTCTCGCGCTTCTGACCGTTTACGCGCTCGATCACTTGTTTGGCAAGTTTGACGCGACGCGCTACGCACACGTCTCGACATGGATCATTATCCTCGAAACGCTGCTCTATCTGTGGGCACTCGGCGTGCTCATTTACATCGTCCGCAACCTCTTTCCACTCGTTCCCTTCCCCTTCGACGGCATCATGGGCTACGACCACACCAAGGTCAGCGAAGTCAAGTCCGCCGGCGTCTTTGCCGCCTTTGTCGTTCTCTTTAACGTGCGTTTGGAGGGCTACTACAACTTGCTCAAGAACCGCATCTTCCACTTTTGAACGCTACACATTCACAAGACCATCATGCCGCGGCCGTTAAAAACGTCCTTGAGGATCGTCCACATGACGGTCGTCCGCTTCCAAAAGGGCTGCTGCGTGGCTTCTTGACGCACGCGATGCCAAAAGGTGGGGGCTTGCACAGCGTGCAGAACGCGTGCGTGTCCTTGGATCCACGACAGCGGCACCGGTCGCGGGTCGCGTAGGGAGCGTGTGTGCATCAGCGCAAACATGTCCATTGCCGTGTCCATGTGCAGCGGGCAAGACAAGGCGTAGTCGCGCGGTAACGTCGCATAGTCGCGTTCGATAATGTCCGCCACTCTGTTCCTCAACCACACATCGTCCTCCTCACGCGTGGTTGACCACGCCAGACAGGACGCCGACAAGACGGTGCTCACGTCCACCGTCGAGAGGAATGGCAGAATGCCGTCGATCCACACATCTCGTGGAAAGCACATGTTAACGTTTCCTGCACAACAGAAGAAAAGGCATGACAGACAACGCGGATGAAAACACTTGCACCGATTGCACCGACGACAAGGAGCAGTGGTGTCGCGCTTGGATGCTCGAGATTGACGACCCGTGCGGATGGCTGTCCAAGCCGCAACGACGCAAAATCCGTTTGTGGATGCTCGAACGGCTTCACCGTCACTTTCCGGAAACGCTGTTGGAAGACATATTGACGGAGGAGGATCGCGTCGATCTCTTGTCATCCATCCACTTTGCCTCTGAGGACACGCGATACCGCGCCGTCGATTGGCGCGTCCTCGTCGCCGGCAACACGCGGCTTTGGCAAGTCGTCTTTCTCCGACCGGCACCTCCCGTCGCGCAGCAAATCGCCGAGCAGCGCAACGCTCGACGAGACAATTTGCGAAACGTGCTTCGTGCCAAGATCGCCACACGACGAGACGACCGGCAGCCGCGGACCAACATGACCGACGCCCTGTACAAGCAGTTGCGACAGTGCTCCACCGATGAAACGTTTCGACGACAACTGCCCACGCCACAGCAGATCCAGGCCGACCCGGAGCAGTACCGCGTGCTGCTGCAACACACACCCGCAAGCGCCGCGCCGCTGCGCAAATACCTGCAGCTCTGTCTGGTGGGGCGGTAGTCTGCGGATGTCTGAAGAATTGCGTGCGTACACGAAAAGAATGACGTCGCTCTACGGTTACTACGAGGTCTTTGACGACTCGTACATTCGTGAGCGATTGGCCAAGCAGCCATCGACGCCATCGATCGTCGGAAACGACGACGCCGTGCCGCCCGAGTGGGCGGCGTTTGCCAAAGCGTGGCCGCAACAAACGTTTTTGCTGCAGTGGAGCAATTTTTGGTCTTTTCTCACGACCGACGTGCGCCGCCCGCACACGATTTGCTTGCCGCGTGTGGTCCACAATGACCGCCCCTTGGACTATGCACGCCTGCGTCGCACACTCGAACACTTTACCTTTCCCTGTCACGTTCCCGCTCTGCAAGCCAACGCCCGGTTCGCGCTCTTTAACAGTCATCACCGGCAAGTGAACGTCGGCGTGACACCGCAAGAGCAAATCGTCGTGGGCGGCTTGACGGTTCGACAAGCGCACCGCGTCGGTCCTCGTGTCGTCGTGTGGATCGTCGAAGCGGGTTACGAAGAGATGGCCGAGATTGCGGCACGGTGGGACGTGCGCACCACGGGCTGATCTTTGTGAAAAGTTCAGAAATGCAAGAGGAACGCACACATGCCCGCCATGAACAATCCTTCGGCCACGCCGTAGTGCCACTTGGCCAAGCCGAGGAGGACGAGCGTCACCACAATGATCCAGCCGCGGTGCTGGGTCGGTAGGCCGATCGTCATGAGCAGCAAGAGGCAGAGCAGAAACAGGATGGCGCAGAGGTGGTGCAGGGGGTGATGGATGTGGAGCGTGTAGACGCCGCAAAGCGTGGCGAGGAGGAGAAGGGAAGTCAGCACGCGCACGAACACGTGAAAGGATGGCCGCAAGATGCTGTTGGGAAAGAGGAGAAAGGCCAACACCAGGCACAACTGAATCGCAATGAGCACCGGGCGGTGCGTCGAAAAGTGGAGCACCGCGGAGATGCTCTCGTGTCCGTCGCGCCACATGAGAAAGACGAGGATGAGCACAAAGACAAAGCCGTAGAACGCGAAAACGGTCGAGGACATGGATCGAATGAATGAAGTGGACAAGGCTTTCTCATCCCTGATAAAAACATTCGATCCCGCATGAATTCGCATTCGCATTCGCATTTGCATCCGCATTCACACCATTCCGCTCGTTCCGTCGCCGGTTGGATCGTCTTGTTCGTCGTTGCGCTGTTGACCGCCTTGTATGCATGGACGTTTTCCACCCACCGCCGAGCGCTCTCTCCCTTCCCCGCCTGCCCCTACTTTGTCCACAAGTCCTGGCGACAAGGCAAGATCGGACCCGGCCTCTACCAGACATTGACGAGACGCGTCACACACGCGCGCGCGGCGGCCGCGCAACAACGATGCGTCGTGGCCATGCTCATGCGCAATCACGGACACCAAATCATTCCGGTCTGGCGCGCGCAGTGGGAACCGGTCCTCCGCACCTTTGCCGATTACCGCATCGTCATTGTCGAAAACGACAGCATGGATCACACACGCACGCTCTTGCTGCAATGGGCAAGGGAAGACGAGCGCGTGTCGATCCTCTGCCCGGACGGCACGGTCAACAGCTCCACTTGCCGATTGGGTGTCTACACGACGCCTTTCCAGCGCACTTCTCCTCATCCCCAAAAGGACACGTCCGATCGGCGCATCGAGTTGCTCGCCAGCTTTCGCAACGCCTATCTCCAGCACATTTACGACGCGTTTGCCGACTTTGACTACCTCCTCGTGTGCGACCCCGATCTCCAAGGCGAGCGGTATGAACCCGGCTTCTGGCACGCAGTTTTGACGCTCCAAACCACGCCACATCTGTGGGGCGTGAGCAGTTACACGCTGACGCCGGACGGACGTCCTTTTGATCCCTTTAGCTACGTCGCGCCGCACGCCTCACCCGTGTCCATGACCGTCTCGCAAAAGGAGCAGCGCGATAACAGCCTGACCCAGCAGATTCGTACGCGCATGGCCGGCGCTGTCACCAACGTTCCGGTTGCGTCGGCCTTTTTCGGCTCCTGTTTGTACCGACTCGGTCCTCTCGTCACGTACCGGCCGCTGTACCTCTTTTTGCCCAACGCGTGGGTGTGCGAACACGCCACGTTTCACGCCCAGTTCCCTCCACGAACGATGGTCATGGATCCCTTCTGGATCATGATGCTCCAGAAAAATCTCTACTGATGGAAAAGATTCAACGGCTGCCGTCTATCGTTTTTCGATGAATCAACGCGAGAGAGTGGTCGGCGTCGTCGTCGGCCTGCAAGCGCTGATGGCTACGCAGTTGGTGCTGTTCATCGTGACCATGAGCACGATCATGGATATTCACGGTCGAAAGTTTGTGCGCGTCGACGATCCAGCCTTTCCCTACTCTCACAGATCCATGTCATTGACGAGTGCGCTCTTTTGGATGTATTTATGCCTCATTCCCATCAGTTCTTTGACTGCCTTCTCGCTGGTTTCGGGTCCTTGCTGGGTCGCATTCGTGAGCATCATCAATATCCTAATTATCTTGAGTTTCCTCGCTCTCCACATCTGGGCGTCCGTCGTCAAGAAACGCGTCAACAAGCTACGCACCGGACTCTTGGTCGTTTTGCTCATCTGTAGCATGGGGCAACTGTATCTCGTCTTGACTACCCCTCCGTCATGAAAAAATATGACGACGGATCATGCGTTCGATCATATCAAACCGAAGTTCATGCTGGCTGCCGTGTTCCTCCCGGGCACGTGGAGCGACCGCCACGTCGCCGAGGCCTTGACGAAACGTTTGACGCAGTGCGGTATTGCGTGCAAAGTGCTCTGGGGAGAGGAGGAGGAGAGCGCGGCGTATTTACGCATGCTGCCGCCTGAAACGGTCATCATCGCGCACAGTTTCGGCGCCTACCGCGCCTGCCGCGCATCGACCACGCATCGCATGATCCTGTGGAATCCCGTCGGCATCCTCGACCACCTCAACCGCTGGGGCTGGTGGTGGGCCGTCGTGTTCAAGTTTCGTGTCCTGGGCCGTTTCTGCCGTTTGCTGTGGGGAACGCTCCGAGACGATCGCACACGGTGGACGGAGCGGGACGTGGCCAGTCACATCCATTGGTCGATGTGGGGTAGTCGTTGGACTGTTCCGCTGGGTCATTGTTTGCTCGGACGAGAGACGCACATCGTTTACAGTCGCGGAGACGCCATCATCCCTTACCACAAGGAAACGGCCGATACCGTGCTCGACAAGAAACACGGACACGCCATTCGAGATGCGGAAACCCTCTGTCGTGTCGTGCAGGCCGTCCTTCGCGCCGACGCCTTTACGCGGAAAACAGCCGTGACGCTCGGAAAAACGTGGACGACGCCGATCGGCACCTTTTGGCGCCGCCGGTAGAGATCATCTATCATCCGTTGTCAACGACGACGGAGCTCATGATATCGTTGATTCACCAATATCATGACTTCTCACGAGAGGATAACGAACGGTTGTTATGTGTGGGCACATGAAAAAGGATGCCAACAACAGATACGTCACAAGACCGTCGCTTCGCGACCATTGTCGCCATCACGATGCTCTTGCTCGTCAACGCCGCTCTGCTCGGCTGGTATGCCAGCACCGTGCCTGCCCATCGCGCGCTCACGTCCGGAGAGCGCTTCATACTCGTAACGTGTGGCGTCGGAATCGTGGCTGCCCTCGCCCGCGGTTTTCTCTGCGCGCGCCTCTACGACCCGACCAGTGGCAAAATTGTTCTGAAACGAGCAACGGGACTGTACGGCTGCATGGCCAAGATGACCGTCTTCCTACCCCTCTTGCTCGAATCGCTCCTGTGCGCACAAAACATTGCCTCGTCTGTTCTCACCAAACGTGTAAACAAAACGCGGTCCACACTATCCATTTTCCTCCTCGCGTTCACTGGTGTGGAGGCATGGTTGACGTGGACGGCATAAATCAGCGTCCTTCCGACGCAAACGTGTCCACCTCGACGACGCGGTCGGCCAGGTCCTGCGGTACGTTCCAATGGCCGTGCTGCGTCCAAAAGGCGCGGGCCTCCGTCAGCGTCGGGTCGCGTCCGACGAGGTGCTCTTCCAGCGCCGCCAGGTCGTGCAGACCTTCGCCTTGGAACCACTTGAGGGTGAGAAAACGTGCCATGGCGGGTTCCAACGGCGTCACAGCACGCTCTTGCACCCAGCGCGCCTCGATATGGTGCAACAGCATCGTGCACAGGATCTTGTGGTTCGGACGAGTGGCCCAGCGCCATCGCACCGCCTCTTTCAGGACCAGTGCGACCGTCGCATTAGCCAAGGCGCGGGAGAGGTCCTGACGGTGCCGCAACCGTCCGCCCTCGACAAGACAGCGGTATTGCCAAAAGGCGACGCGACTGCGGTCGCGGTCCGTCAACGAACCGACGAGAACGTCTTGCACCACGTGACGCGTCGTAGCGAGCACGGTGCGGTAGAACGCAGCCGCGTCGTCCGCTTCGAGCGCTGTAATCACGTCCTGCATGTGGGGATGATGCTCCAGGAGAGACTGTGCGGGAACAATGACGTGCTGCGTGAGTGCGTTGGCGCCTTCGACCGTGATGGCAATAGGCGCCTGGAGGTAAAAGTGCGCAATCGGATTTTTACCGCCCATGGAAATGCCCTTTCCGGCAAACACGTCCATGCCGTTCTGCACCACCTCGCGGTGCATCGCCGTCATGGTCCACTTGAGCAGCGCCGAGAGGGAAGAGGACGCGTGTCCGGCTCGCAAGAGCGCGTGGTAGTAGTCGTTGAGGGCGTCCGACACGTGCCAACGGAGGGTCATTTCCGCAATCATGCGCTGCACCGCGTAGAGATGCGAGAGCGGTTGCTTGAACTGCCGTCGGACCTGCGCATACATCAGTGTGTGCCACAGAACGCTGCTCGTGCCGCCGAGCGCGACCGAGGGCAGGCTGATACCGCGTCCGTGCTGCAAGCAGGCCATGAGCATGGTCCAACCTTTCCCCAACTGCGCGCGTCCGCCAATGACAGCCGTCTCGATCGGCACCGTCAGTTCGTCAATACGCACAAAACCGTTGGGGAAGTTGGCGCCGATGGGACGGTGCGAAGAAATGTGCACGCGCTCCTGTTGCTTCTTGGTCAACTTGTCGAGATCGAGGAGCAACAGTGTGATGCCGTGGTCGCGCACGCGCACCGCCACGCCGAGGAGGTTGGCCACCGGCGACAGCGTGATCCAGCGCTTGACGCAGGAAAAGGTGATGGATTGTCCGTCCGCCGTCACGTGCGCACTCACCGGCATGGCCGCCGCGTCGCTGCCGTTGTGCGGCCCGGTGAGCGCAAAGCACGGCGTCTTGTCGCCCCGCGCGAGCGCAGCGACGTAATCGGCGCGCTGTGCAGGCGTGCCAAAGGCCAAAAGGAGCTGTGCCGGCCCCAGCGAGTTGGGCACCATGATGCGGTGCAGCCAGTCGCCGTCGCGGTCCAGCGTCGCTAAACGCTGCAAGAACTTGCTGTGGAAGTAGGCGTCCTCGCCCATGCCGCCCTGCTCCACCGGCGTTTCCATGCCCATCAACCGGTGCGTGCGCACCAACTGGGCAATGCGCCCGTGATCACCCCACCCGTCGCGCATCTGGTCGGTGATGCGCGACAACCGCTGTCGCTGCTCCGGGTGCAAGCGGGGCGGAAAGAGCGTTTTTTCCGACAAGAAGGGCACCAGCGGCGTCGTCCGCTTGTCGCTCCGCAAGGCCTGCTTCTCCACCGCGGACAAGGACGCCCACGACGACTTGGCCCAACGAAACATGCTTCCTCAAACGAGTGCCTCTTTCTGTGCACCACCGTCACGTCTTTAAATGGAGGTGGGAAGTGGAACAATACATCATGCTCATTTCACATCTGACGCGTCGCGTGCGAACGGTCAACGATGTGGAATGCAAGGCACCACGCCTTTTTCACGTCGTTTCGATTTTCCACAGGAGCGCCAGCGCCCCTTTCAAGCTGTCTGCGTTCCAGTGTGGATCCTTGCTCTGTGAATCGATCATGTCGATGCGTGCACACTCTTTTGCAATCGTTTGAACCACATCATCTGGGATGTGCGGTGTGCTTATCCAATTGCCGCTTTTCCACTCGCGCACCAGGTCTTTTGTCTTGATGCAGGACTCTGCGAGCGGCTGATAGTGCAGATCCTCAATGGCGTAGCAACCACCCGGTCGCACGCACGACCAGAGGGACGCGAGGGTGATTTGTTGATGGGAGGACATGTGGGATCCGTCGTCAATGATGAAATCGTAAAGACGGCCATGGCACTGTTGGAGGGAAATCGGGTCCGACTGATCGCCGTGCAAAATGTGAATACCCCGTGACGGATCATGGAACGCTAGAAAAGCAGCCTGAATGTCAAAGCCAAATATTTCTAGGTTGCGTTTGTAAAAATATTTACGCCACATGGAAATGGACGGAGTGCTTGACGTGTCGTCTCGATTCAGACCGATCTCCAATAAGTGAAAAGGGTGATGCTTTCGCGGCGGAGAAGAAAGGAGTAGGTATCCGACGACGCGTTCATACGTGGACGCGTAGCCGTGTGCGCACCGATACGTTGTGCCCTTGTCTGTTTGACACGCGTTGGCAATTTGAGTCAACGATTCATGATCATCGTTATTGCAAACATACTGCCGTATGCGGGAGCATTGCAAAACTGTCCTAATGTACCGTCGCCACGATTCTTCATTCTCCACTGGCAAATCCACAGGCAAATGTGTCAGCACATTATCAATGACGGCGTGCATAAACATGGACATGTCGACATCGTGATCTGGGGGAGCGCGCAGTGGTGTGCCATCCGCGTCCACAGTGATGAGCGTGCCGCAGTTGTCGGCATTGAGGCTTTCCCAAAATTCTGTTGTTACGCCGTCCCATATCCACGTCATCTTGTCTACCGAAAGCATGATTCCCGCGTCTTGATCGACCCAGCGTCGCAAACGATTGACGCTCAATGTCTTTGGGTTGTGACCGAAATGCTTTTGAAAAAAGGCCTGCAACGAGCGAAACGAGGCGTATAGGTCCACCACCATACTGTCGTCCTCTAGCACACGGGAGGATTCGACGTACCGAACGTAATCATCGCTCGCATTGTCATATGCCAGCCGACTCGCTTGGAATGTCACGATCTCGAATTCGCTGGGATGCATGCATGCAAAAACCTTCTGCAGCAAACAACAATCTCTTGTTGTGAAAAAGAGGCGACGCACCTGGCGCTCGCGAGCCATTACGGCGATGCGATGCGACACGTACATGAGGAAGGGCAGATTATGGTCAATCTGCTCGTCAAACAAATCTCCCTGCCACGATCCGACAGCATAGGGATTCGACAACCGCAATGCGCGGATCTGCGCGGCAAAGGAAGCAGAGGCGGAGTGTAGAACATCCTCTGCGGGGGTGTACGACGACACGGTCACATGTGTAGCGGGAATGCCGTACTGTTGTGCCATGTGAACGTCAGAGTGCGCATTATCTCCGTAATGATGCAAAATGGTGTACTGGGTCCGCAACTGTGCCCACGCCTGGCCGGAAGCCTTGCCGCTCGGGGAAACAAACAAATCGACGTTGGTATGGAAGCCCACAGCCTCCAACATGTGCCGCAACGTTTCCTCGGTGTGGTACATGTCAGACACAAGAAGGTCGCCTTCTTTCACCATGTTGGCGATTCGCTGGATGAGATACAGGTTGTCAATCTCTGTTTGAATCTCCAGCGCCGCCAAGCGGTCACGGTCAGCGTCAGAGCATTGCGTGATTTGCTGAAATTGTGCGTAAATGTCGGTAAAGGTTTGATTCGAACGATCTTGCGCCGTTTGACGCAACTGAGCAAAGCCGGGATAGGATGCCGTGTGTTCCATCAAAGAAAAGATATCCGTAGGTTGTCGCACGCGACGCGCCACGATCGTGTCAAAGATGTCAAACGACGTTACACAACGCATTGTCATTCGTTTTATGCTCCGCACCAACATTTTTTTTGCTGCATTCTTCTGCGTCTCGTAAGCATGATGTCCTGTTATCACGGTGCTACTACGACAGTATGCGCGCCATGGCGTTTTGCAGTCGCTCTTGGTTCTGCGCGTGAAGGGTGTCCATGAGGTCGTAAAAGGTCTGATCAAAGATGCGCGACACGTACTGGTCGTAATGGCGAGACACATCGTCGAGCGTATCCATCATCTCATCGAACGAACTGCACCAGAGCACGTGCGCGTGGTAGGGCACGCACGTGCGGAGCGGCACGTCCTCTGAAATGACAAGAACGCCGCACAGCAGCGCCGGGAGCACCCGTAACTCTTCCAAGGTGTCGTGGTGGTCCGTTTGGCGAATGTTCATGAGGACTCGGGTGCGTCGATAGACTTGCAGCAACGCATGGTGGCCAAAGACGTCGTTGCGATTCTCCGCCGCGGGGCAACGACGACGCAGTTGCTCCAAGAACCGCGCGCGACGAGGTTCGCACGTTCGCACAAACGTGGTCAAACAAGGAATGTTTCGGTGCTCCACAGGAACGGGTGGAGGCGGAGGATAGTAGAGGAGCGGGGCGACGTAAACGTGCGGAATGTGCGACGGAAAGGCGGACATGGCCGTGTTGACCACATTGGGCACGCTGTAGTCCAACAGCAAATGGCACGACTCAAATTCTGCCCGACGATGCAAGCGAACCAGATAGGTCTCCCCGGTCATCGTGGAATCGCGTATCGGCACATGGCCGCGCATCGCGCCCTCTGTATCCCGTCCGCCCGGCTTGACGAGCGTATGTTCCGTGTTGATGCGCACAATGACGAAACGACCGGCGCCAGTCACATCTTGTTGTGATGAAGAAGGAGCAGCAGAGGTGTCCAAGTCAATGCATAACGGAGCGTCACGCAAGCGAGCGTAGTCGAGCAATCGCATAAGAGAAACGATGTAGAGGTAATAGTCCTCTTCACGAGCAACTCGGTTTTCAACGAACAGCGTGACGCCGTCATTGACCGTTTCTCGTGACATTGGCGTTCTCCTTGTACACACAAGGCAGAAAAAAGGCGTTCATGTGCGCCGCACCGTCTTTTTCCTTCACTTGGTATTGATTATGCTTTTCATGCTCCCATACGCCAGCGCCATCATGATGCAGTCGCTGACATCGTCGCGCTTCGACAGCGTCGACAACC
>RGVZ01000130.1 GCA_010029825.1 bacterium
TTATGGAAACTTACCCAGAGTTCCAAAACACCATCAAGGTTCTATTCAAGCAAATGCGTGGATTGTCACGGCACGCTGGAGGTGTTATCATCACAGAGAACAGCCGTGAAGGTATGCCTCTTATCAAGGCAGGTGGTGAGCTACAAACTCCTTGGCCAGAAGGCGTAAACTTCCGTCACCTTGAAGAGTTTGGTCTACTCAAGTTCGATATTCTTGGTCTTGGAACTCTGCGTATGTTTGAAAACTGTGTGCGACGTATCTTGCAAAAGCAAGGCGTTAAGCATCCAACGTTCAAGCAAATCAAGCAATGGTTCTGGGATAATCTACATCCCGACAACAACCCATTGACCGATCCCAAGGTTTATGAGAATGTTTTCTGGAATGGTAACTATACAGGCATCTTCCAGTTCATCAACCACCGGACCGACGGCACGACAACGGAATACGAGGTCCACTTCCAGACGCGCGACGCCGATCACAGTCACGGCAGTTTCGTCAGGCCGGAACGTGAAAAAGGCCGCGAAGTGCTGCGCCTTGATGACGAGATATGGACGTTTGTG
This sequence comes from bacterium, assembly GCA_010029825.1. GTDB lineage: Bacteria > Bdellovibrionota_B > Oligoflexia > Oligoflexales > RGVZ01 > RGVZ01. The sequence goes on from RGVZ01000130.1 coordinate 561, forward strand.
CCGGGATCCGCGCGTATTGTCCGGATCGCTGACCGCGACAGTTTCGCCGGCGGGGATTTTTCCAACGCCGACGTCATGCGCGTCGACTGGCTCAAAAAATACAAGGCCATGATTCTCAAGGACCTGCCCAACCAGTGGATTATTGAGATGGCCGCAAAAACAAGCGAAGCCCCTTACGCCAAAATGAGGATTTGGGTCGACAAGAAATCAAACCAGCCGGTCCAGCAGCATTTCTATGACTCCAAAGGCACACTCATCAAAAAATGCCTGTACGGGGAGGTCAAGACCTGGGGAAGCATCACGCGCCCGGCACGCCTTGAGATGGAAAATGTGATCACGAGGCAAAAAAGCGAACTCAAAGTCCTTGACATCAAACTTGTGGGAAAGATCCCCGACAGTCGTTTCGTGGTGAATAATCTCGGGAAATGAATTGATGCGACGCGCGCTGACTTTAATGACGACGACGTGCCTGCTGGCGTTGATGGAACCGGCGTGGAACGTTGCCCTCGGCACGCCCGAGCCCGACGATCTTGGCGAGGCTGCCGGGCTGACGCCAGAGTCCGTGCCCGGAGCGTCGGCGCAAAATCAATCCGGTGAAAGTCATTCCCGGCCATCTGGGGATGCAACGGCGCGCGGATATGCGCGCGTCTACGGCACGAGGAAGAAAAGCCGCCTTGCGACCGTCGACTCAGGCCCCGACGGCGAACTGGGTGTCTCAATGTCTCGCAGGATGGATCACGCCAACGCGTCAAGCCCGACTCTATATCTGGATGGCCGCTTGACCTACGAGTCCATCGGCCACCGTCGGGGTGGACGGCTGGATCAGACTGAAATCCGGGTCCAGTTCTCGGATCTTTGGTCCGGCGCCATCGGCAAGGAACGAAACCGGAGGTCACCCGGGTTGATTGTCTCACCGTCGGACTTCCTTCACTCGCAACAGAGTCTGCCGGGTATGCCAGAGGAACGTGGCGGGGTGTGGTTGATCCGCGCCTCTCGCCAGTCTCAGTCGGGCGGTGTTGATATTGTCGCTTTGCCATTCCGTTATGAGCGGGACAACGGAATGCCGGATGTCGAATCATCAATCACGCGCCCGGACGCGGCGAAGCCGGGCGGAATCGCCGTGCGGACATTCGCGAGGACCGGTGGGTTCGATCTTGAGTTGGACGCAGGAAGAATGCGGGGTGATTTTGTCGCGGGCGCCAGCATCCAGAAAATTACTGCCAGCGGATGGAAATCATACCTGGAAGCCGGATGGACCGACGCGAACAAAAAAGCCGACTATCTCGCCGGCATCGGTTACGAGGGAAGTTCGGACTGGAGCAGTCGCATCGAGATTTATCATCATGGGTCCGGTCTTGATCGTGATGGCGTCAAACACATGTCCGCGGCGCCTCAATCCATGTTCATGCGAAAGGAATATGCCATCGTCAGCGTGACGTTCCCCGAGATCCGCGACCGTTTGAACCTGGTCGAGACCTGGGTCCGCGGCCTTGAGGACAGGGGATGGCTCAATCTGGCGCGGGCCGAATGGATCGTGGACGGAGCCGACGTCGCAGGGATCACCCTCACGCATATCGCCACCGCCGCCGGCACGCAATTCGCCCGCAGACCGTTGGACTGGCAGGCGCAAATCGACTGGAAAACAAGTTTTTAACGGAGACCCGCGTGATCAAGCTGACCGCAATCACCAAAACCTACGTCGCTGGAAAATCGACCGTGGAGGCCCTGAAGGGTCTGGATTTCGAAATTTCCGCCGGCGAGCTCATGGTCATTCGTGGTCCTTCAGGGTCCGGAAAGTCTACGATGCTGAATATCGTGGGCCTGCTCGACGCACCCACGGGGGGCGTGGTCGAGCTGGACGGGAAAAGGGTCACCTACGAGGACTTCGATTCCCTGGCGACGATCCGGTCGCGCACCATCTCGTTTGTCTTTCAATCGTTCAACCTGAACCCGGTGCTGACCGCCGAGGAAAATGTCATGGTCCCGCTCATGGTCCGGGATGACATCGAGAAATCCGAAAAATGGCGCCGCGCGGCCGAATGGATTGAAAAAGTAGGCCTCGCCACACACCGCAATCACCGTCCGGACGAACTTTCCGGTGGCCAGCGCCAGCGCGTCGCGATCGCGCGCGCGATGGTTTCCCAACCCAAACTGGTGATCGGCGATGAACCGACGGCCAACCTGGATTCCAAAACCGCGAGAAACCTGCTGGGACTGATGAAAGACTTGAATCGCGAGCGCGGGACGGCATTCCTTTTCGCGACGCATGACCCCATCTTCGACGACTTCTCGACCAGGACGGCCCTGCTTCAAGACGGAAAACTTACGGAAGCCACTGATCGACGGTGAAAACGGGGCTCGTCTCGACCACTTCGCCCTTGATGACGGAGGGCTTGATGTAACGGGCAACGGAAACTTTTCCACCGGAGCCTCGCTCGATCATCTGGACGTATGTAAACGCGCGGTCCGCGGGATCGACATCCTCGTCTCCGCCACGGGAATGGACCCACAAGTCCTTCCCCGGAAACGTTGTGGTAACAAGGCGGCAGCTGATTTCCTCTTCGCGATGCCACGCGCCGGATCCCAGGTTTTTTGCCTTGGCGCCCGTCACGCGGCGGGCTGTGTTTTCGTTTTTGACCGGCTTTGTGAAAGTCATCGTGTCTGCCGATTTCAGGGTCCCGGATTTCGCGGTCAGGAGGCTGTCCATCCGGTATTCCAGCAACGTGCCGTGCTTTTGGATTTCCTTCATCAGGTCGAGCTGGATTTTCCCTGATTTCGCGAACTCACGGATCAAGCGGCGCATGACTTTGCGGACCTTCACGTCATCGGCATCGACAAGATCGGCGATTTCCCGGCTGGATTCCATCCGGCCATCGCAATGGCGCGCGAAGTCCACGTAGCGGGACAGGGGATCACCTGTTGTCACGACCTCTTGTGGACTGGACTCCTCGTGGACGCATCCCGGGAGAAAAGCGGCACCGGTAGCGAGGATCGAGTAAAGAATCAGTGAATTTTTCATGGACGTTCCTCAAGACGATTATCCTTGGTAATATCTTGCATAAGATTTCATTTCAACAAACCCCGATCGGGAGTCGCACCATGAGTGAAGTTCTGGTTGTCTCAAGCAAAGTCAAGAAACTGATCAAGGACCGCTCGGGCATGAATACATCCGCCGCGGTGATGGAAGCCCTGACCAAAGTCATCGAACGCGAGTGTGCCCGCGCCATCGAACGCGCGCAGGCCGACAAGCGCAAGACCGTCATGGACCGCGATTTCGAGGGTTGAGCCTATGCGTATCTCAAGAGTCAAGGCTATCGCGGCTATCATTATCGCCGGGATCGTGGCGATTGGCATTTCGGCCGCATGCAAGGCGCGTGGACGGGTGAATTCGAGGCTTCGCGCCGGCGATGCCGCAGAGGACCTGGGGTCGCAGTGCCGCCAGATCCTCGAGTCCAACCGGCCCGAAGATGGCTCCCCATACTCGGAAGAGGATATCTACCGCGCCATCTTCATGACCCTTGAGAAGCAACCGGCACCCATCGACCCCGATGGCGAGGCACTGGCAGCGGCCCTCGTTGACCAGTTCATCGTGATGGCCGACGCCCGGGCGTCTGAAGGGCGCCGTGGCGGTGGGGTCAAACTGGCGCCCGCGCGGAAATTGGCGTTCGCGAACTTGATCCGGTCGTACATCGCCCTCTTGGGCCCGGAAGTGTACGCAGGTTACGCGCAGCGCACCGCGGAGCAACAGAGCTATTTTGAACGCAATCCAGTCGGAAAATGGACGAATATACTCCGCGAAGGTTACACGGCCGCCTATTACTCGGGCGTGCTGAACTACATGGGTGCCCTGCAGAAGAATCGCGGCGGAAGCATCACGGATCTCCTGATGCTTTATGCGCTGGATACCTACCCTGACGTCTTCCTCGTCGACGGCATGACGCGTTCGGCGGCCCAAGCGGGTCAGACCGGATTCAGCGCGCAGACCGCGGGCATGTTGCTTCAAAACAAGACAACTCCGGCGCTGGCCTGCAACAACTACGCCGCGTCCGTTGTCGCCGAGAAAATTCCCTGGGACAAACTCGGCATGGAATCCTATGAGGGATGGGGATACGTGCCGTGGTTCCATGGGCCGATTGCCCAGTTCCGTTACGAATATCCCGTTGTATCCGGCATCATTCCTGTTCTGGGATCGTCATTCGCTGCCGCCGACAGCCTCATCACCCTGTCTGAAGGCCGCGACGCCAACGGCGACCCTGCCGGGCGCCTGCAAGCCAGCGCGCAATTCGCGTTCTTTTTTACGATGGCAGTCATCGACGTTTACTCGGTGAAGGCCGTGGCCCAGGAAACGAAGAGTTTCCTTGGTCGCGTCTCCAACCGGATCCGCGGCATCGACAATTCCGTCGATGGCTTGAAAACCGTGCAGGCGGTGATCAAGGACGAGGCCATGCGCGCTGACTCCGCGGCGCGGCCCTTGATCGGCCGCAACCTGGAGCCCTGCCAGCTCATTTCGTCGATTGATTGGTTCAGCCTCGGTGGAACCGCCTACGCGGCGGGGGGCCTTCCATGCCTGCGGGCCATCCAGAATCCGGGGCCACTGCACCAGAATATCAGCAACGCCCAGAGGATTGATGTCATCCGCGACGTCAACATCGCGGACGTCATGTCGGCACCGGGGCATCAATATTTGCGCGACCCCAACAAAGTCCTCGAACTCGCGGACTACATCGCCAAGACCGGAGGCAAGGGATTCGAGACGGAACCCATCGTCATCAACGTCTTCACCAACTCGGCCCAGGACGGTTCCGTCGTCGTTCGTTCCGTCGAAGTCATGGATGGAAACCACCGTTTCGCCGCGGGACTTCTTTCCGGCAAGTGGCAGAAGATCAGCGACATCCCGCCCGAGTACCTGAAAGTGAAAGTCAATGGATGGTCTGCCGGCGGTGGCGTAAGTGAGCCACGCTGGATCCCGCTGGACGTCGCGCAAAAGTCCAGCATTCCGCGCCAGAGCTGGTTCCAGGTTCCGGAAAGTTGGGGGGCCAAGGGGCCGACAGCCCAGATCGCGGGCGACATCGCCAGCGTCGATTCCGTGATTCCAGCGGAATATCGCGGCGTGCAAATGATCAAGGTTCTGAAAACGAGCCTTGAACGTGTCAACGCGCCAATTCCGGAGTGGTTGAAATGAAAAAATCCAGAGTGATCGGACTGATGATTGTTCTCGCGACGATCGCCGCGTCATCGTGCAAGACGACCGCCCAAAAAAGCACGGTCGAAGGCTACGGCCGGCGCGATCCGATCTGGGACGAGAACTCGCTGATCCCGATGGATGAGTCGGGCCTCCTCAATTATTTGTACGGCCCGGACAGCGCCAACCAGCTGACACCTGAGATTTTGAAAGATGTCCTCTACCCCACTCTGCCGATCGACCAGATCGTCAAGCCGGATGACGAGCCCGTCGAGAACGACCTTTTTGACACAGAGAAGAGCCTCAGCGGGAAAACGGGGAAATCATTCCGCGCGAAGGACCTCGGGGACGAGGATGTTGACCTGCGCAAATACGACACGCCGATCCGCAACCAGGGCTCCACCGAATTATGCGCGTCCTTCGCGACGGTCGCGGCCCTGGAACACGTGGCAAAACGGAAAACCGGCATCGACTTCGACTTGTCGGAAAGATACCTCTACTCCCGTTACAGGAACCTTTACACCGACGATGCCGTCGCGGCCTCGGCCAACTACCTGATCCCGCCCGAATCCGTATGGCCTCTGAACAGCCTGAACCCCGTCGAGAACCTGGCCGGGACTGGCATAATCCATGCCTCCGATGTCGGGTACCGGTTGACGCGCATGTCGCAGATCATCAAGGAACTTCGCGCGGGCAATCCTCTTGTCATCGGCGCGACGGCGCTGACGCCGTTCCTGCTGCGTGGCGGGATCATGAACAAGGGCGGGAAAAATGACCTTGTCGGTCACGCGATGCTGGTGGTCGGCGTCTTTTTCAACGAAAAATTCGTGAATGAAGGCGGCGGCGTCCTGATCCTGAAAAACTCTTACGGGCCGAGGTCGGGCGACAAAGGTTACGCCTACATGCCGCTGGATTACTGCAACCTTCTGGAAGGACGCCGTTGCTGGGCGTGGGCCGTGCGCGATGTCACGATCCGTGAAGACGTGATCCAGCAAAACCAGAACAACAATCCGGCTTTGCCGGATCAGCCGGGCAACCTCGGACCCGAAACTCCCGCGTCGCCTGGCCAGCCGTCGGCTCCGGCCGTCGCGATCTCTGCCAGTGACTTCAGCCTGCGGGTCAACTACGTCGGCTGGTACGGAAGAACGCAGAGAGTGTTCCAGATCCAGTTGACTGGCGACGCGGAGAAATTGGCCGCCGTCAAACGGGTGACATTCAAGATTCATGATTCCTACGGACAGTACGCGACCTACACGACTGAGGGCGACAACGGGACCTTCAGCACGGATAACTACCGCACTTACGCGCGACGCTGGCGCACCAATGGCGCGACCATTGAAGGCAAGAACGGGGAAAGGTTCGACGTCCCCGGCGTCATGTTGAACTGGTGAATGAAGACAGGATTCTTCGCCCTTCGCTGCGCTCAGGGCTCAGAATGACGGGGAGACGTCATCCCGGGCCTCCGTCATCCTGAGCCGAAGGCGAAGGATCCTCTCTTCATCCCGGGCCTCCGTCATCCTGAGCCGAAGGCGAAGGATCCTCTCTTCATAGACAGGATTCTTCGCCCTTCGCTGCGCTCAGGGCTCAGAATGACGGGGTTAGAGGCCCATCGAGACAAGAAAGGGATCAGACGACTTCTGGCGGGCGGAGAAATCCGCCTTGCTCTTGACGCCCTGCCACTGCGAGGCGACCAGGCACTGGCCGATCGCGCCGCCGAGGCTGTTGCCCGGACCCAGCAAGTATAATTTATCGGGAGCGAACTCCTTCAAGGCGACGGTGATCGCCTTGGTGAAGTCGTAGGTCTCGACCACCTGATGATCCAGCGTATAGCGATAAAGTTCTTCCGGATCGGTGCTCCACAGTTGCCAGATCTGGCCGCGGCCGTCGACCATCGGGATCCTGGGCTTGTGGAAAATATTTGACGGGATCATCTCGAAAGCACGCGCGGACGTTTGCTTCAGAAGTGGTGTATGGAACGCCGCGTGATTGATGAGTTGAAACGGGTAGTGCTCGATCTTAGGCAGGTTCTTCATCAGGTACGCGAGTCCGGCCGCGTCACCGCCAATGACCTCATAACCACCAAGGTGAATCGATGGATGGACGTCGCCGCCGGCCGCGCGCGCCGCCGCGATCGTTTTGTTGATGGTGTCGACCATTTCCTGGCTGCGCCGCCAGTCGCCGTCCATCGCCGGATAGATCAACTGCCCACCGATGATCTTGCCCTTCATCATCGATCCCATGGTGTTGATCACTTCAAAACTTCCGGCCCAGTCGAGGCTGCCAGCAAAACCAAGCGTCAAGTACCAGCCCATGGAGTTGCCGGTGACAGCGACGATCTCGTTTTTCTCGAGGTCGATGGAGCTGAAATCAGCGAACGAGCACGCGTAAATCAGCGTCGACGCGTTCTCGCCCTTTGTGTGAAGGCTGGGACTGAACGTGGCCGCGTTATCCAAATCCGAAATGGTCGGTTCGCCGAGTGCCGCCCGCCGCGCGTCGATGTCGGCGATGAAATCCGCGACGACTTTCCGCGCGCGATGTTTTTTCAGGTAACCGAGGGTCTCACTGGTGTAGGAACCGCGACCCGGGCAAACGACAACGATGCGGTTTTTCCGGCTCATACTTTTTCCACCTGCTTTTTGGCGGACGCGCGCGATGGCGCTTCCCCGCCCAGAAGTGCCAGGGCGCCCGCGAGGATCTCTTCCTTTTTCGGAAGTCCCGCCGCCGCCGCCTTGCCCAACGGAATGAAGCAATCATCCGCCGCGACAACCTTGATCTTCGGCAGCGCGTCCATCTTCTCGACCAGCGCGCTGACGAGATACTCGCTCAGCGACCCCGTCTTGCGGCATTCTTCGACCACCAGGACTTTCCTCGCGGCGCCGATTTCCTTGACGATCTTGTCCATGTCGACCGGGGCGATCCAGCGCAGGTCGATCACCTTGACCTTCTTGCCATGGTCGCTCGCGAGAACATCTGTCGCCTGGCGCGAGTAGAAGTAACCGTTGCCGTAAGTCAGGATCACGAGGTCGGCTGTTTCCTTGACCTTCTCAGCGCCCTTCTCAGTGCCCTTCTCATTACGCTTCCCATTACTTGTCCATGACTTGTAAACGCCGAATTCCCCGACGGCGATTTCCTCGTCCGGCGCCGGGTATTCCGACGACCAGATCTTGTCACCTTCGACGTTCAGGTCACGCGTCATGTATAGCGCGATCGGCTCGACAAACATCACGACGCGTCCGTTTTCATACGCCTCCCGTACGCACGCGCGCATCATCTTCACGGCATCCGCGCCGTTTGACGGAACCGCGATGATGATCCCCGGGATGTCACGCAGGACAGCCAGGGAGTTGTCGTTGTGAAAATGCCCGCCGAAACCTTTTTGGTACGCCAGCCCCGCGATGCGCAGCACCATCGGATTGGTGAACTGCCCCTGCGAGAAAAACGGCAGCGTTGCCGCCTCGCCACGGATCTGGTCCTCGGCATTGTGGAAATAGGCCAGGAACTGGATCTCGGGAATCGGCACAAAACCGTTATGCGCCATGCCAATTCCGGTGCCGATGATCGACTGTTCATCAAGCAGCGAATTGAACACGCGCCTCGCGCCGAATTTCTTGAACAGGCCGTCTGTCACGTTGTAGACGCCGCCTTTTTGCGCCACGTCCTCGCCAAAGATGACCGTGTTCTTGTAGCGCAGCAAAATGTCGTGCAGTCCGAGATTGATCAGCTTTGCCATGTGCAGCGGCGTCTTTGTCTTCGCCCAGTCGGAACTGCCAAAGGCCTTTTCGCGTTCAGCGGCCGACGGAACGGGCGGAGCCATTTTCTTGTGCGCGCACGCCGTGATCGTCGACCGCACTTCCGCGGGATCCGACAACTGCGGACGCGCCATCGCCGCCGCGGATACGTGTCGCACGCGATCCCGCACTTGCTCATACATGTTCACGATCTCTTCCGCCGAGGCGAGGCCGTTTTCCAGGACGATCCGGGCCGAGTGCAGCAGCGGGTCGTTGAGCTCCACTTCCTCGATCTGCTGGAACGACCGGTAGGAGGTTTCCATGTCAGACCCGGCGTGGCCCATCAGGCGGACTGTGTTCACGTGCAGGAAAACCGGCTTGCGCCGTTCGCGGCAATACTGTTCCGCGATCAAGCCCTTCTGGAACGTGTCCAGCAGGCTCAGGCCGTCGGCGTGGATGTACTTGATCGCCGGGCGGTGGCCGAAGTTGGCCTGAACCCAGTCCCCCGGGGTCTGGACGGAAATCCCTATCCCATTGTCTTCACAGGTGAAAACGATCGGTACAGCAATGTTCTGGTAGGCCACCCACGACGCCATGTTGATGGCCCCGATGGCGGTCGAATGGTTGGACGACGCGTCGCCGAACGAACAGTTCACGATCGCGTCAGCCGGCATCACGGAGTCGATGCCCATCGCGTGGGCACGGTGGATCGAGAGTGCCGCGCCGACGGCCTTGGGCAAATGTGAGGCAATGGTGCTTGTCTGGGGCGGGACGAGAAGTGGCAGGCTGCCAAAGACTTTGTGCCGGCCGCCGGCGATCGGTTCCTCGGTGGAGGCGAAAAACGACAGCATGGTGTCATAAACCGGAGTTGTTCCGGGGACTTGCTTTGCCCTCTGCACCATGAATCCGCCGCTGCGGTAGTGCAGGAACGCCATGTCCGTCAGGCGGAAGACCTTGCCGAGGGCGGCGTTGCCCTCGTGTCCAGAGCTCCCGATCGTGTAGTAGCACAGGTTCTCGTTCTTCAGGACGCGCGCGATCAGGTCCAGATGACGGCTGATCATCTGGGTCTCGAACAGGTCCATCAGCTCGGCTGGTCGCAAACCCGACTGCGCGAGAGTTGTGGACGAGTGCGCGCGCGGCAGGCGCTGTTCCCGCACGAATCGAGAAAAGTTTTGATCAATGACTTCGGCTCGGTTAAACATGGTTCGACCTTATGGTTCCCGGTCCGTTTAGATAACGAACCGCAGACTACTCCGAGCCTTCCCGGACGGGCAAGACAAAGCACGAAAAAGGAGCCCCCAAATGGCCGCCTACGAATCCTTGAACTACATGAACATCGACAGCCTCCTGACCGAGGAAGAACTCCTCGTCCGCCAGTCGGTCCGCAATTTCGTGACCGAGCGCGTCGAACCCCTCCTGATGAAAGCCAACCGCGAAGAGAAGTTCCCGATGGAACTGATCCCGGCCTTCGGCGAACTCGGACTGCTTGGATCCACCATCAAAGGTTACGGCTGCCCGGGCCTGGGCCATGTCGCCTACGGCCTCGTGATGCAGGAACTTGAGCGCGGCGACTCGGGCATCCGGTCGTTCTGCTCCGTGCAGGGCTCGCTGGTCATGTACCCGATCTATACGTACGGATCCGAGAAGCAGAAGGAAAAGTACCTGCCGAAACTGGCGACGGGGCAACTCATCGGCTGCTTCGGCCTGACGGAGCCCGACGCCGGATCGAACCCGGGTTCCATGAAGACCAAGGCCGAGAAAGTCCCTGGCGGTTACAAACTGAACGGCAACAAGATGTGGATCACCAACGGCTGTGTCGCCGACATCGCTGTCGTATGGGCAAAGCTGGACGGGAAAGTCCGCGGATTCATCGTCGAGAAAGACACCCCGGGCTTCACGACCACCACGATGAAGGGCAAGTTCTCGCTGCGCGTCAGCACGACGTCGGAACTGCATTTTCAAGACTGCGTCGTTCCGGAAGAGAACATCCTGCCGGGCGTCGAGAGCCTGCGCGGACCGCTCAGCTGCCTGACCCAGGCCCGTTACGGCATCGCATGGGGTGTGATCGGCGCGGCGAACGCGTGCTACCACACGGCCCTCCATTACGCGAAAGCACGCACCATTTTCGAAGGCCGCCCATTGGCAGCCAACCAACTCGCGCAAGCCAAACTCGTGAAGATGGTCCAGGAAATCACCAAGGCACAGCTGCTCGTCCTTCAGATGGGCCGCATCAAGGAAAAAGGCACCCTGCACCCGCACCAGGTATCGCTGGGCAAGATGAACAACTGCCGCATGGCTCTCGACGTGGCGCGCGAGGCCCGCGACATGCTGGGCGGCAACGGCATCATCGACGAGTACCCGGTGATCCGCCACATGATGAACCTCGAGACGGTCAACACCTACGAAGGCACGGAAGACATCCACCGCCTCGTGATCGGCGAGCACGTCACCGGCATCGCGGCGTTCCGCTAGTAAACTGCTCTACATGGCTGCGCCTGACATGGGATGTCACTTCACCCCACGCACCATGACAGGCCAATGTCCCCCCTTTCTTGAAGGAGGGGGACTGTG
>RGVZ01000014.1 GCA_010029825.1 bacterium
TGTGCCGCCACGACCATCGCTGAAATTCAGTCAAAAACAGGATTGCCGCGCTGATCAGGGTGAACAAGGACGCAAGGCTCATGACGAACATACTCAGGGTTTTGGCTCCGCGCTCCCGTCCAGACGATGGTTCATCGCTGACCGAGCAGTACAAGAAAATACCGAGGATCCCCAAAGCGTAATTCCGGGCAATGATGGAGTATTCGAAGCTGAAAAAATAAGTGAACAGCACCGACGCGGATACAACCCATGGAAATGGACTTCGAAACACAAGCAACCATGCCGCCGCCCAGATGATGGAAAGGTGCAATGCTGGCTGTGTTGCATATGGAAGTCCGGACACCGTGAATGGTTTTAACATGAAGTACCAGAGCGGTGGATGACCTGAGTCCGGACCGATCCTTAGAATCTGAGCGACACTGGCGTCCCTTGCCATCAACCATGAATCCGCTTCATCCCGCCAAGGCTCGTGGTGCAACGCCAGCCATGTTGTCAGTGCAACGTAGCAAAAGAATAAAATTTTCTTTGGCAATTTTAGCGACGACGCGCGCCGCCGCGGTAGAGGCGGCGAGTTTGCCCGATGCGACGTCCGCTTCCGTTAGCGAGATCAACCTGGCAGTCCTTTCATGGTGACGCAGTATGTCCAGCGTCCGTTCACGAACCTCATCATGGAACCAGTCCAACGTCTGTTTCTTCCGGCGGGATTCAATCCTGCCGGATGCGGTGTCTCTTGCGAACGCGGATTCAATGGTCGCGACAACCTTGTCGATCCCGTCGCCCGTCAGGCTGGAACACGCCAATACCTCGGGGGCTGGCTGACCCTGCGTTGAAAAATAAGACAAAGCATGCATCAGCTCAGATTGAGCCTTGCGGGCCGCAGGCAGCAAATCACCATCCGCCTTGCTGACAACGACAAAGTCAGCCAGTTCCAGGTTGCCGCGTTTGATGCCTTGCAAGTCATCCCCGCTGCTTGGTTGATGCAACAAAACAAAAAAGTCGACCATTGAGGCCACGGCGCTTTCTGACTGTCCGACACCGATCGTTTCGACAATGACGACGTCATGTCCGGCAGCCTCCGCGAGGAAAATGCTCTCTCTGGTGTGACGCGCAACCCCGCCAGAGGCGTCCCCACCTGGCGAGGGGCGGACAAATGCGCGATCGTGCCGGGACAGGTCCTCCATTCTGGTCTTGTCGCCAAGGATGCTGCCCCCGCTGATTCGCGAGCTCGGGTCAATCGCAAGAACGGCGACCTTGTGAGCGCTGTTTTCCAGGAGCTTTTTGCCAATGGCCTCAATAAAGGAGCTTTTGCCTGCCCCGGGCGGTCCGCTGATGCCAATGCGCATTGATTTTCCACAATATGACATCACCGCGGTCAGCAATTGGCCTGCGACAACACAATCACTTTTCGCCTGGCTCTCCACCAGTGTGATCGCCCGGGCCAAGGCTCGCCTGTCACCCGCGAGCAACTGCGTCAGCAATTCATCGACGATTTTTTTCGATGGCACGGATAATCTCCGTTGCGGCTACGGAGATTTGTGTCCCCGGACCGAAGATTGCCGCCACGCCGGTCTTTTTGAGGAAGTCATGATCGCCCTCGGGGATGATTCCCCCTACGACTACCAGAATGTCGGCTGCCTTGAGGTTCTTCAATTCTGCGATCAATTGCGGGACAAGTGTCTTGTGGCCAGCGGCCTGGGATGAGATTCCGACCACGTGAACGTCGTTCTCAACGGCCTGACGCGCGACCTCGTCCGGTGTTTGAAACAGTGGGCCAATGTCGACATCGAAACCAAGGTCCGCAAGACCGGTAGCGATCACTTTGGCGCCGCGATCATGGCCGTCTTGGCCCATCTTGGCGACAAGGATCCGTGGCTGGCGCCCTTCTTTTTTCGCGAATCGCGCGATTAATTCGCGCGCGGCCTCAAATAGCTGGTTATGTTCCATGCCTCTAGAGTACACGCTACGCACCAATTGTGTACCTGGTTTGTGTCGGCCAAAGACACTGGCGAGCGTTTCCGATATTTCACCGACAGTCGCGCGTGCGCGCGCCGCGTTCACCGCGAGCTCGAGCAGGTTGGCTTTTCCCTCTGCACCAGCCTTGAGCGTCGCAAGCGCGTTTTCGACCGCTTTTGGATCGCGTTTCCTCCGGACTTCGTCCAGGCGTCGCTTTTGCGCGTCAAGGACAGCCTTGTTATCGATTTCGAGCACTTCGACCCTGGTGTCCTGGTTGCCGTCAACAGGGTATTTGTTGACCCCGACAATGACATCTTCTCCACTATCGATTCTGGCCTGTTTGCGGGCGGAAGATTCCTCGATGCGCAATTTCGGAATGCCTGCCTTGATGGCGGCCACCATTCCCCCCGCGTCTTCGATTTCCTTGATCAACTCACGGGCACGGTGGACGAGGTCGCTGGTCAGTTTCTCAATGAACCAGCTGCCCCCCAGAGGGTCGACGACTCGCGTTACATCCGTCTCCTCCTGGATGATGAGTTGAGTATTGCGCGCAATTCTCGCCGAGAAATCAGTCGGAAGGCCGATCGCCTCGTCAAGGGCGTTGGTGTGAAGGGACTGCGTCCCGCCAAGGGCAGCGGCCATCGCCTCGATCGTGGTCCGCACCACGTTGTTATACGGGTCCTGCTCTGTCAAAGAGTAACCTGATGTCTGGCAGTGCGTGCGCAGCATGGTCGACTGGGGGTTTTTGGGCTTGAACGGGGCCATCAATTCATTCCAAAGCGCCCGGGCAGCGCGGAGCTTTGCGATTTCCATGAAGAAATTCATGCCAATCGCGAAGAAGAACGAAAGTCGCGGCGCGAAATCATCAACTCCCAGTCCCCGCGCGATCGCGAGCCGCACATACTCCAGCCCGTCAGCGAGCGTGTATGCCAGTTCCAGCGCGGAGTCCGCTCCAGCTTCCTGCATGTGGTAACCGCTGATGCTTATCGAATTGAACCGGGGCATGTTCCGGGTCGAGTATTCGATCACGTCGGCCACGATCCGCATGGACGGCTCGGGGGGATAAATGAAGGTATTACGGACCATGTACTCTTTGAGGATGTCGTTCTGGATTGTTCCGGACAGTTTGTCTGGCGTGACCCCTTGCTCCTCCGCGGCGACAATGTAGTTCGCCATGACAGGCAGAACGGCGCCGTTCATCGTCATGGAAACACTCATCTGGTCCAGCGGAATTCCCTCGAAGAGGATTTTCATGTCCTCGACGGAATCGATGGCGACTCCAGCCTTCCCGACATCCCCGATCACGCGCGGGTGGTCCGAGTCGTATCCCCTGTGGGTTGCGAGGTCGAAGGCTACGCTCAGCCCTTTTTGACCAGCTGCGAGGTTCCTCCGGTAGAACGCATTGGATTCTTCCGCCGTTGAGAAACCCGCGTATTGCCGGATCGTCCAAGGCCGGTGCGTGTACATCGTCGCGCGCGGTCCTCGCGTGTATGGAGCAAGACCAGGCAGGCCGGGGTCGGGCAAACCGGCGGTGTCAGAGGCTGTATACAGTGGTTTCGTCGTGATGCCCTCAGGCGTTCGACGTTCCAGCGATTCAACCGGCTTGCCAGAGAGTTCCTTGCTGGCGAGGTTGTTCCATTTTTGTTTTTCAAGATCTGCCATGCATCTTGTCCCTTCGTTTCGGACCCCTTTTAACGTAGCATGGGTCCGGGATTCAGGGCGAAGGGAACCATCAGGAAGACCAGCTTGGCGTCGTGGTTTGAATCAAGCGCAGTCATGCAACTCTGGCAAAGCCTGTCCTTTGCCGAGAGTATCCGCCTTGCGGAGTTGGCTGTTTCCCTGTCCGCGGCACTCAGCATCCTGAACCGCAAGCGCGATCCAGTCTCGTGCCTTGGCTGGTTGCTTGCCGTGGTGGCGTTCCCCTTCATCGGAACGGCGCTCTATATACTTGGCGGCGTCAGCCCCTATGAGGCGCTTGCCAGGCGCCGCCGGGTGTCTTCCCGCCTCGTCCGGTCAGAGGAGCCGCCAGAAGCACGGGCGTTCGCGCGCACGGCGGCGCTGGAACAACTTGAATCCAGCGATTGCCATGGATTTGAAAACACCACCGCCTGGACGGGATGGGCCGCGGGCCACAGTTTTTTCAACAAGACCGGAATCGATTTCCTTGAGAACTCGACGACAGTTTACTCCGCGTTTGAGGAGGCGATCGCGAAGGCGGAACGCTACATCCTCGTCCAGTTTTACCAGATCGTTCCTGACGCTGTGGGTCGCCACTTTTATGGCCTGCTGGCTGAAAAAGCCAGACAGGGCGTGGCTGTTCACGTTCTGTATGACGCCATGGGGTCATACAGGATCAGCGCGAACCACCTGAAGATGACCAGGGCGGCTGGCATCAAAATCCATAGTTTCATGGGTTTTCACCCCCTCAAGCGGCGTTTGCAGATCAATTGGCGTAATCACAGAAAGCTCCTGATCGTTGATGGCCAGGTGGCATTCGTCGGGGGACTGAACCTCGGAGAGGTCTATTTGGAGGGGCGTGACCCGGAAAATCCCGCGTGGCGTGATATTCATTTCCATTTGCGGGGTGAAGTGGCATCCCACCTCGAGCGTGTTTTCCGCGAAGATTGGCATTTCGCGACCGGGGAGGCACTGGACTTTGGCAAAATCGCTTCTTTGACGGCGCATCCTCATCAGCCTCCCGAATTTGGGCAGTCACGGTTTTCGGCCCTGTGCTTGCCGGTGGCATCGGGTCCGGCGGATGGCCGCACCGCTTTTCATACAAGCCTTCTGAGCGTTCTTTACGAGGCAAAGCGTCGGATCTGGATTTCAACGGCTTACTTTGTCCCGGACAAGACCCTCCTTCAGGCCATGAGGCAGGCCGTGGCGCGTGGGGTTGATGTTCAATTGGTAATCCCTCGCCGGTCAAACCACCCCATGACTGATTTCTGCACGACGTCTTACTATCAGGAGCTGTTGGACATCGGCCTGATTGTCCACCACTACAACCCCGGAATGTTGCACGCAAAATTATTGCTGGCGGACAACGACTTGGTCCTGACCGGATCCTCCAACCAGGACTACCGAAGTTTTTTCCTTAATTTTGAGCTCGATTTGCTCATGCGCGACGCGGCCCTGACCGCCAAGATTGAGGCGTACTTCTCTGAATTATTTGACAAATCTTACATTTTGACCCGTGAGAGGCTCGAGGCGAATTACCGGTCATGGACTTTACTGCGGCGAATCTTCCGACTTTGTTCGCCGCTAATGTAAGATCCAACTTGAGCTAAATTTTGAGATCGATTATCAATTACGTCATTGCGGACCTCTGTCCGGAGCCCTCCCGATTTTTTGAAAGGCCAGTTCACCATGGGTTTCAAGGATATCTCCAAGACAAGACATCCTGCGAAGTTCCTAGTCTGGGTCCTGTTGGCTTTTATCGCGCACACGGTTTCCTCTGGCACGGCCTTGGCCGAGGCCAACTCAACCTTTGGCGCTGGCCATGACCCCGGTCGAAACGGGCAGAAGCCGCAAACCATCGCAGCTGCGAATATGCGCCAGCTGATGAGCCTCGTTGAGTACATCGGTGGCGATTATCCGAGGGCCGTTAACGGCGGAAAAGTAACCAACCAGACCGAGTATGAGGAAATCTCCCAATTTACAACCGCCGCACTGGAGGCTTTCTCTTTTGTCGCCAAGGCTCGTCCCAAGACTGCAAACTTGGCTTCAATTGAGCAGGAGCTCCGTGATTTGCGCGACGCTGTCGCTGAAAAGATGAGCGCGCAACAGGTGCGGTCTCTTGCCCGATCCGCACGGGAACATCTGATCGATGCGTTCCAGTTGACCTTGGCTCCGGCTCAAGTCCCGCAGAGGGCACTTGCGAACGTAGCCTTCGGCTCCAATTGCTCTTCGTGCCACGGCGATTCCGGGCGGGGTGATGGGGTTCTCTCTGGAAAAATCAATCCACGACCCCGGAATTTCGCAAGTTCTGAATTTGCCGCCGGTAATTCTCCGTTCAAGACGTTCAATGTGCTGCACACCGGAGTCGCTGGCACTCCGATGGCCTCATTCGCCGATCGGTTGTCGACCAACGAATTGTGGAGTCTCTCCTTCTGGATCAGCGGCCTTGCCCACGATCAATCGGTGACGATGTCCGCGTTGCCCGTTTCGGTCCGTGAAGAATTGAAATCCAAGGTGAGTTTGGAGCATCTTTCTCGCGCCTCGGATGAAGAACTGGCCAGTTGGGTCCAGGCCAACGTCCAATCGTTGTCAGATTCAAAGATTGCCCTGGCCACTGTCGTCGCGGCTTTGCGGGTGGATGCCCCGTTTGATGGCAACTTCGCAAGAAAATCAGAGGATCTTCCGGCGCTCGGCACCGTTTCTTCCTCCGAGTCGATTGGTCCGTCAAATCCCGGCGCGATCTCTGCCAAGGCAATAAACGCGACACGAAAAGCGATTTCAGAAGCCATGGCTGTTGCTACTGAGGGAGATTTTGAACGCGCGAGGTCAAAGCTACTCGATGCGTATCTCGTTGGGTTCGAGCCAGCGGAGAAGACTCTCCGGGCGGCCGATCCGGACGCTGTCGCAGCGGTGGAGCGGAAGTTCGTCGCCTTGCGTTCGACTCTCGCACGTTCGGTTTCGTCGATCGATCGTAACAACGCATTGTCGGCCCTCGATCAGGCGCTTGAGCGCGCGCTTGTGACTTCCAAGGCCTTGTCCAACCGTCAAGTCACCAGTCCTGGTCCTGCTCAAGGCAGCGATCTCGTGATCCGGATCCCGCACAAGGCAATCGGGGATTTTCTCGGGTCATTCCTGATCATTTTTCGCGAGGGTTTCGAGGCCTTCCTGATTATCGCGGCGTTGCTCGCGGCCCTCGGCAACATGGGGATGCCTGCGGCTCGCAAATGGATTCACGCCGGCTGGGGTCTGGCAATTGTACTGGGCGTGGCTACGTTCTTTTTGCTGAACCACGTGGTGCGTCTTTCCGGAATGGAACGTGAGATGGTTGAATCCATCGCGACAGGTCTCGCAGCAGTAGTCCTCTTCTACGTTGGATTCTGGCTACTGTCGCAAGCTGAGCGCAGTCATTGGGATAAATTCATCCGCGGCGGTGCCAAGCAGGCTGTGACATCTGGAAAGGTCTGGACTCTGGCCGGACTGGCCTTCATCGCTGTTTACCGGGAAGCCGCCGAGACGGTACTTTTCTACAACGCCCTGTCGAACAGCGCCTCGTCCAGCCTGGCAGTGACTGGTGGTTTCGTGACTGGGGCGGCCTCGTTGGCGGGCATCTGTATCGCGATCCAGCACTACGGCCTCCGGATGCCTCTGCGCAAGTTCTTCCTCTGCACGAGCTTCCTGATGGTTGCTCTGTCGATCATTTTGGCAGGCAAGGCGGTCGCGGAGCTCATTGAATCCGGTATGTTGGACCCGATCCGCGTAGGCGCAATCCCTTCGGTGGAATTCCTTGGGATTTATCCTTACGCGCAAACGCTCGGAACCCAAGGTTTGTTTTTGGCAATCGCTGCCGGTATTTGGGCCTGGAAGCGTCAGGCTGTCGCCAAATCAGCCTCGTTGTCCTTGTCCACAGCCGACCGGTCTGGTAACTAACGCTTTCCCCTGTTCGGGTCCCGTGGTGAAACGGATATCATATCGCCCTCCGAAGGCGGGGTTGCAGGTTCGATTCCTGCCGGGACCGCCATATCCCCACAATTCTCCAGAAACTGGTCGGTCACCCGTGCGAGACCGATTTTGAGAAAAGGTTGAGCACGACGACTCCAGCGACGATCAGCAGGATTCCGGCCACTGCGGGGAGGTCCAGAACCTGCCCCAAAAACGCCCGTGCTATCAGGGCAATCAATGCCACGCCCGCTCCTGACCAGATCGCGTAGGCCACTCCGACCGGCATGGTCTTGAGGGTCAGCGAAAGGAAATAAAAAGCTGTCGCGTATCCAACGGCGACTATCACTGTTGGCCAAAACCGTGTGAATCCTTCCGTTGCCTTCAAGGCAGACGTTGCGATGACTTCGCTGACGATGCCGCAAGAAAGCGATATCCAGTGGTTCATGAATCGCTCCTTCGTGGGGCGGAAAAAGCGCTCACAGGGCGCGAATTTTCCAAAGATGGAGGCCCTGGGCAAGGGTTCTCATGATATCAGGCGTGATGCCGGAAGTTTTCTCTGAACTGACCTTCATATCCGCATCGCATTGTCGTACGCGCTCCCCTTCGAGTCCTTCAGATGCGAGGAATGCGAGGAATTCTTTCTCGTTTTCGAAAGCCTCGGAAAGCATCGCACGGCCTGTTGCCTGCGCGATAGCCTCAAGCATCTTTCCAGCAGCATCGCTGCCAACTTTTCCCCACTCAGCCACGGTCTCACGGAAGTCAAAGTCCGGGGTGATCCAAATTCCGCCAAAACGTCGCAAGATGGCTTTGATGTTCCGCGTTGCCTGTATTTTCTCGGCACGGGAGAAATACTGCAGCAGCCCTTCATGTACGATCACGACGGGTTTGTCGGGGTCCAGTTTCGCCGTCGCGGCATCCAGCTCTTTCATGTTGAGGACGTTGGCTTCGACAAAGTGAAGGTTGGGTCGCACTTCATTTGCCGCCTTGCCAGTGATCGCCTCTACAATTTTCAACTTCTCGCGCGTGATGCCTGGCAGGTCTGTCTCAACATAGGCACAGGCAGGGTCAGCGGTCATCGCAAGGCCTCGAAGGGCAATACCGCTGGCAAGCTCGAGAACTTGTTTGTATCCAGAGCTTTTGATCTCTCGCATGAGGCTCTTGTAACGGATTTCCAGTAAAGGCGCTCCCCACAGTGTCTGCGCCGGGTCAACTCCCATGGGATCGAGCATGTCCCTGACAGCCTGGTAAGCATCCGATAACTCCGACACTTGCTTTGCATACGGAATGTCCGAGAACGTACGCCACCAGGCGACAAGTTTCGCGGTCGGGCTGATGCGACTGTGATCGGGATGAAATGCCGGTTTTTCTTCGTTCAGGCGCTGGTTCATTTGCTCTTATTTCCTTGTGATCGAGATACTTCGTGCGTGCGTGGGGGAGTTATATTGCCCGTAACCAAACGTCCTGGCCCTGGATTCCCGGTTTTCTCCAGACGACACGATGTAGAAAAAGGACCGCCCGGCGGGCGCGTCTTCAATTTTAGTGCCAATAGTCCGGTCAGAAGAGCAATCCTTCGCGGATACTCCGGCGACTTCACAGGCCTCGATAGCCTCCAGGGATTCGGGACCGCTAAAGATTGTCACGGTTCCTCCAGATGTCAAGCCAGGCGGCCATGAGCCCGCCGGGATTTGATCGGCGTCGACGATCGCGACTTTGATGTCAGCATCGCGTGATGCGGAGGCCATCTTTGCCTCATAATCAGAATCTGCGCCTGCAATGCCAGCATGATGGGAAAGGAAGGCAATCACGAGCTTTGCCATCCGGACGGAAAGAGGGATACCCTGCCCTGTACCAACTTCTGTGATCAGAGGTCCCGGCGACCTTCAAGCCCAGGTCCGTAAAATTTCCGCCAAGGTAGGTCGTCAACAGGTCCTTTACCGAACGTCGCAGCCCCGTGGTCGTATCGTCGTGGAAGAGATGGATGGTCTCGCTGCCTGCTTCAGGGGCATAAGCCGCCATGTCAAGTTGCAGCATGGCTGCCACTTTCCTGCCCGTGGCGGCATAATTTGACGCGATCTGCCCGCTGCCAACGAGCCCGATTTCCTCGATTCCGTAGGCGTGCCATTCGACCCGACGCTTGAATCTTGTGTTGCTTCTCGAGAGAACTCGCATGACTTCTGCCATGACGGCTACGCCCGATGCGTTGTCATCGGCTCCCGGCGCGTCTGCCTGGTTTGCCGGATGGATACTGTCCAGATGGGATCCGATGATGACGGTGGTGTCATTTTCCTCAAGTCCGGGCAGGGACGAGACAACAGATCGTTGAGTGAATCCGCTGTGACTGACCTGATTGGTCGTTGCGAGTCCCGACCATCCCGTTGCGGCGTAGGTGGACGTCATGATGGTCTGGACAGAATTGGACGCGGAAAGTGCCTGGGAACCATTGTAATAGCGACTTCCGAGTCCCTGCAGGGTCGTCATGTCAGCTCTTATGTTCGTCGGGGTGACGCCCGGCAACATGTTTTCAACCATCGAAAGTTTGATGGTTTCATCAAATACAGGGGGTGTGATTGTGATGACGCCGTTTGCCATCGGCGTCCCGCACAAGTTGATTCCTGGCGCCGACAACAGTTCAACGCCAGCACACCCTGCTGAATGACCATGAAACTTGCGGGCCAGTTCCTCCACCTCTTGAAGGGAGAAAGCCTCCAGCGTCAGTTCCGAGATTTCGGGACTGGGACGCAGGGTCTTCTGACGGATGCGCGGATTACCGGCAAGGCTTGCGTAAGGCGCGCCTCCCTGGAAAAGTTTCACACGAACAAGGAAGCGACCTTGACTCCCATGCGGCTGTGATGTCGGCTCCCCGCAAAGTGACCTTATCCGGCGTTGACCGGGGATGGTCGACGCCGGTCGCTTCCTGGCTGTCCCCGAATTCAGGTCAGCTACAATCCATCGTTTGGATTCCCAGTCTGATTTCCCGTCCCACCCGGCTGGAATCAGTTCACTGACGTTGCCGCCTGGACCCTGGCCTCCTCCGGAACGACCGCAATTTATGGCAACTCCGCTAATCGCGGCCGCAAGAATTGTCAAACTCGCACACCATCGCCGGCGGACTTTTTTGGGCATCTGATTCTCCCCTCAGAAAACAGGTGTCCCTTCACAATCCTTTGGGAATCGCAACTTCATCAGGCGCGCGAAAGTCGGGACTGCCTGGACGAGCGATACGGTCTCTTTGCGGTGAATCGCTGGAATGAGTCCCGGCGCACGAAAAATCATGGCAGTCCGCATCGAAGGACTGTCCGGGTCATGCCCATGCATGCCAGGAACTTTCGCCGGGAGGAACGTTTCCTTTTCAATGGCGTTGTTGTTGAACCATATGCCATCTGCCGACCGGAAGGCCCAGATTGAATCACCGTAGGGCCAAGTCCCTGTTTTGAAGTTCGCGCGATCCGCGACCAGCTCCACAACCGGTTGACCCTGGAAAGAAACCTTCGTCAACGCGTCACGAACGGATTCTCCGGCTCTTCTAAGTAAAAACGGATTCTGGTCTCCGGATTTCGGATACAGATAGAGCATGGAATCCGACGCGTAAACCTCTACATCTTGCTCAACGCCGGGCGGCAGTAATGGCGCGACATTGAGGTTGGTGCGTGTCGCGGTCATGCCGTGATCTCCCATGAGCGCGACAACGTCATGGTGTTTGGAGGTTGCGAGCACCTTGGCAACGTTGTTGTCGACGATTTTGAATGCCGCTCTGAACGCGCTGGTGATGGCATCCCGATGATCGAGGCTGGAAGGGTCGGGCAACTTGTTCTGGAACCCGTGACCCGTTGAATCAATCAAAGGCTGGTAAAAGAGGACGATGTCGGGGTTAGTTTCCTTTAGCGCGCGGCTGGCAACGTCTCCAATGAAGTCATCCAGCAGTCCCTGGACGGCAACGACTTCAGATGGGTCAAGCCCAAGATCAAGTCCCTTGATGTTGACGTCAGGCCATACGAGTCCTGCGTCATCAAGGCTCTTGCGGTAGGATTCGGGGAATGCCTCGTTGTAGGAGGCGCGTGAAACGAGCCACGACGCGGTCTTGCCACTGACGGGACGTATGACAATCCTTCGCAGCCTTTCTCCGTCGTGAGCCAGAATATTGACGACCTGACGACCGGACAGTTTCTCACCCGGAAGCGGCGCATTGACCTCTCTCTCTTCTTCAGCTCCCGCGCGGTAACGGATGACGACTCGCCCTGCCCTGTTCGAGAATTGCAGCAACAGATCCTTGCCGGTCGCGGGGTCAAGGATGATCCGGGATTCCGCAGTGTTATTGTCCCCGGGCGCGAGACTGACAATCTGCGGTTTTCCCATCCTGGCTTCATCTGGATAGGTGATGCCGATATCTGAAGTGCGCGCCGGTGTCGTGCCGTCCATGCCAGCGTACGCGAATGACGCTACTTTTTTTCCTTGTTTTCGCGCTGCCTCCCACATGGTTTCAGCCTGAAAAGGCACCTTGAACCCGCTCACTCTCTTGCCACCCAGCAGGAAGTGGTTGCCTGTAATTCCGTGACGGGCTGGTGAGGCGCAGGTTGCTGTTCCAGCGTGGCTGGCGGCCGTGATGGAGATGACGTGCGCCTTGGTTGCCGGGTAAACGGCCCCTTTTTGCCAAAGTGACTTGAAGCCATCTGGATTGGCGTCTGGACTCGCGATCCATGATTCAAGGAGTTTTGGCTGGAGCCCGTCAATGGAGATGAAATATCCGCGAGCCGGAGTTGAAGATGCCTGGGCCGGCAATGTGTTCGTCAGGAAAGTAAACGCGATGACCGTAACGAAGCGTATCGACGAGCGCATGCTGGCTCCACTTTTAAATGACGCTGAACCCTCGAATCAGAGCGGAAATGGATCCCGGTATTGTACCGTGAATCCCTCTGCCCGGGCAGCGGAAAGGATGCGTTCAAAATCGTGAGTTATGGTAGCTCCGGCTTTCTGGGTGACTTCGTCCTCTGTGGGCAGGTCAAAGTCATCGGCTCCATAGCGCAAACCTTCCAGGGCCTTCTCGTTCTGGGTGAGGACGGAGGTGCGGATGTGCGGGATGTTGTCCAGGAATACGCGGCAAACTGCCAGCCATCGGAGGTACTCACCAGGGGAAAGCTCTGTTCCCCCCAGTTCGTTGTTCCATGGCTTGTACGTCCAGCAAAGAAAACTTGGCAACTTGCGAGGGGCATTGTCCTGGAACGCACGGAGGGCCTCCAGGTGATTCAGTCGTTCATCGAGAGTTTCGTCAAAGCCGATCACCTGGGTCGCAGTAGACCCCATCCCGGCGCGAAGTATCGCCTCCTGCGCCTTGAAGTAGTCGGCAACCTTGTACTTGCCGGGGCTGTGTCGTGCCCGGAATCCGTCGTCGAGGATCTCCGCGCCGCCACCAGTGACCCATCTCGTGCCAGACGCCTTCAGCAGGCTGGCCCCCTCGTCGTAGGTTACCCTGCTAAGCTTGCAGGAAAACATGAATTCAGCGACGGTCATCTCGAAGAATTCAAGGTCCCGCCCGTAACGGGAGCGGACGCGTGAGAACAATTCCGCGTAGTCGCGCAAGTGCAGTTTCGGGTGGAACCCGCCATTGAAGCTGACGAGTGTTCCGCCGAATTGACGCAGGGCATCAATCTTGGCGCATACCTGGTCAAAATCAAGCAGGTACGTGCCTGCCTGGTGAGGCAATCGATAAAAGGAGCAGTAGTCGCATTTCGCGACACAGACGTTCGTGTAATTGACAATGGCCATGATCAAATACGTGGCCGTGTCGTCCGCAGAGTGGAATCTTCTGCGGCTCATGGTCGCCAATTCCTTGAGGGTTTCTTCGCTGGCCTCCTCAAAAAGCCATGCAGCCTCCGTGCGTGTCACTCGCTCCCGGTTCGCGACTTTTGTGCGGATCGTGTTCAGCAAAGATTCCATGCGCCCCTGCCCTGTTGAGGCTGAATCTAGCCATTTTCCGGGGGTATTGTCGATTCAAAGGGGTTGCAATTTGACGGTAACGACACTAGACACGGCGCCGACGGAGGCACGATGGATATCTTGCAGTGGTTGAAAATGGATCATGAAGCGATGCTCCGCTCGGTTGACAAGCTCGGCAGTGGGCCAAGAGGACCCTTGGCGACGCTGATTTCGGAGCTCGCGATTGACTTGCTGGGGCACCTGAAGGCCGAAGAGGAATACCTTCTTCCGGAGCTCACGGACCGGTTTCCCGGGGCGGAAATCATTCTGGACCTGTGTTCCGCAAACCAGAAAATTATCCGTAAGAACCTGAAATCAATGCTGAAAGCTTCCTCTGAGAAAGACAGCACGGCACTGGATCAAGCGATAGTTGAGCTCCGCAAGGCGGTGACCCAGCATCTGGAATTGCAAGAGACCCAGTTGATGCCGAAATTGCGTCAGCACGTTCCGACGGGCGAGCGCGAGGACCTTGGTTTGCTGGTGGAAGACATGCTCGCGGATGTCAAGGCTGAAGGCATTGATATTGTGGGGGAATTGAAAGGCGCCACCAATCGGTCGAAAGCCGGTACGTCCAGTCGCGCTCGGGCTTGACGGTATCAGTCATCTTGGGTTAATAGGCTTGGTTCGTCGTTCAAGAACGTTCATATAGGTTCCCTGAAGCCATGAAAAACAAACTGATTACACAATTCGAAAAACGCGTTTGGAGCGGTGCCAAGAAGCTGGCTGAGTTCCGCGCAGGCGATACGGTGCGCGTGCACTACAAGATCCAGGAAGGCGCGGACAAGTCGAAGTTCCGCATTCAGCTTTTCGAGGGTGTCGTGACCCGATTCCGCAAGGGAACAGCAGACGGCAGCTTTACCGTTCGCAAGATCAGCGCTGGTGGCGTGGGTGTTGAGCGCGTGTTTCCGGTTTACAGCCCTTACGTCGATAAAGTGGACGTGATTGCTTCTGGAATCGTGCGTCGCGCCCGCCTCTACTACTTGCGCGATCTCGCTGGCAAAGCAGCCCGCATCCGCAGCAAGTACGTTTCGAAGAAGCTTGACGCGGTTGTTGCCGCAGAGGATTACCACAAGGATCAGGCCACAGAGCTGGCTCCTGAGTCCAAATAGTTCAGGACCCGATCGCCGGGTACCATGCGACTCTAAAATACTGCCCACGACTCTGGGTGTCTTTGAAAGTGCCTTCTGGATAAAAACCGGGAGGCATTTTTCTTTGTCCGACGGGATCTTGCGGTGTCACAACGGCGAGATCGATCCTGGTTTTTACCGGGTTCAATCGCAGGTGGCGCATGGCCGCGTAAAGCCCTTTTCGCAGGGCGTTCAATTTGCGCTGAGGCAGCAAATGCTCAAGTGAATCCATGTGGCGAGGGAACTGACTGCGAAACTTTACCTCGACAGCGACCAGGGAATCCCCCTTGGTCGCGAGGATGTCAACTTCAGTACCAATCCACCGGTAGTTCCTCGCAATGATCCGCCAGCCTTGCGAGAGCAAAATCCCGGCGACGTGATCTTCAGCCTGGGACGCTACAATTTTGCGTAGCACACATCGATCTGACTGGCTCGAAGCCCCGACGGTGCCACTCAGTGATGCCGTGGACCTTGAGGTTTTGGATGTGTTCTTTGGTGCCATATCCGACGTGTTTCTCGAAACCGTATGCCGGGAATTTCCGGGCGATTTGCTGCATGAATCGATCACGCGATTCCTTCGCAATTATGGAAGCCGCAGCAATGGCAAAACACCAGTGATCGCCTTTCACAATTGCCTGTTGCGCGACATCTCCTTTGGTGGGGTCGGGAATTTCTTGATTGCCATCCACCAGAATCAGGTCGAAGTGCCCTTCGATACTTGCCAATGCTCTTCGCATGGCGATAAAAGTCGCGCCCAGTATTCCTGCCTGATCAATCTCGGCGACACTGGCGCTCGCTGTTGCGATCGAGAGCGCGACGCTCTCGATCGCGGGCAAAACGCCTGCTCGCTGGCGCGGGCTCAATGATTTTGAATCGCGAATCAGGTGCAGCGACTTGTCGGGCAGCGCAAATAGCTTGTCGTAATCCAGTACGACGGCCGTAGTAACCACGGGACCCGCGATGCATCCGCGACCAACCTCGTCGATTCCAACCGGATATTGTCCGCGGGCCAGTGCGGCCCGCTCGGGGTCTCCGCGTTTCATGCGAATCCAGTAGCTTCAAAGTGAGGGAGGAATCAAAGGACTTTCTTGATCATGTCAACCAACTTGCCTTTGGGGACCGCTCCAACGATCGAGTCAACCATCTGACCATTCTTGAAGAGCGCCATGAAGGGAATCGAACGAACACCAAATTGTGCGGGAATATGGGCATTTTCATCGACATTCATTTTGGCGATGGTGACTTTACCTTTGTATTCTTCCGCCAGCGAATCGAGGACAGGAGAGATAGCGACACACGGTCCACACCATGGCGCCCAGAAATCAACCAGGACTGGTTGGCTGGCATTGATTACGGATGCTTCAAAGTTGGTGTCATTGATATCGATGGTGTGCTGTCCCATGTGGTGGACTCCTGAAAAATCAAGTTTGGCCGGTGCCAGTTGAATTCTCGAACCGGCTACTGGTTTGGAGGAATCGTGACTTGACGGGAATTCTTTGTCAATCCGGTTGACTGCGGGCGGTGAATTTTTGTATCAAATCGCCCGGCGATTCCCGGCATGCAGGAGTGCATGCACCCATGTTAAATCCCTTATCTTCCGTTCAAGCGGGGAGCGAAGCCACGCTGCCCGTTGAAATCGCTACTGTCTTTGAGTCCAGTGACCGTCATTTGAGGTTGCTTTCCAGAAGCCTTTTCCAGGTGGCTTTACGACCTGACGCATCCCATCCCTTGGTCTTTCGGGTTTCGTCCGTCCCAGGCGGTGGAGCGTTGGAAGTCGCAAGGCATTTTGCGCTTGCCGCGGCGGCAAATCGTTCCTCGCGATTGTTGTCCTTGAGCCAGCAAATCTCAGCTGATGCCGGGGGTACGCCAATCGGTTGTGTTTTCCTTGGACACCGTTCAGAACTCAGGATTTTTAGCGCATTGGTTGCCGGTGGGGTTTACGTGACCTTCGAAGAGACGAGGGCCGTGTCAACTCGTGACGATTCGCATGGGCAGTTTGTTTTGAGGATACCTCCTGTTTCCTCCCGTCCAGCGGATGCGGAAAAAGCGGCAATGACTCTGGGCAGGTGGCTTTTGCCGCCAGGCATCAGATTTTCACGCGACGCCATGGATCTCATGCGCGATTATTGTTGGCCCGGCGATCTGGCGCATATGCGAATCGTTGTTGGATTGGCGGCTCAAAAGGCGTTTCGCGAAAACATTTCCATCGTTGATGCCAAGTTGATTGAATGCGTTTTGAATCGCAAGGAAAGAAACTTGGCGGAATTGTGCAGAGGTGACCAGAGCGGATGGAGCGTACCGCTGGGAGCAAAGGACCTTCTTCAGCTGGCGAATTTCGCAGGGTTCAGCCGGGTGCGAAAAGCTTTAGAGCAACTTCTGATCGAGGGCGCCGTTGTCTCCGGGTGCGGAAACGTCGCGACCGCGGCCAAATTTCTGCGACTGCCATACACGACGATGATCAGTCGCCACAAAGTTCTAAATAGCGGGACGACGGAACAGCAATGATTTACCCGTCGGGATGTTATTCGTTAACGGCGTGATTCGCAGCCGTTTCCTTTTCATTTGATTCGTGCTTGTGATCGCGACGAAGCTGCTCCGAGAGTTCGTTCAAGTCTTCCGCGACATCATTGAACAGGTCTCCGTTCTTCAGGTTGACTTTCCGGCCGTACTGCCCGTTGATCAGGGCGCGGATTTCCTGCCGGAACGCGACCGCTGCTCCCAACATCCGGTTTGTCATCATAAAAGAGACCACAACCGCGACCATCACCTGGCCCAGCAGTAGGCCGAGGGCAGACATCCGGACACCCTCAAACAAGTTGTAGAGCCGGGCGATGGTTTCGTCATCCACGTGGCCTACATCTACGAATGAATTCGAGAGGTTGGTCAGGGAAAAGTTGAACAAGACGGCGATCGCAAGTCCGAACATGGCGGACCACATGGCAGACCAAG
This sequence comes from bacterium, assembly GCA_010029825.1. Classification (GTDB taxonomy): domain Bacteria; phylum Bdellovibrionota_B; class Oligoflexia; order Oligoflexales; family RGVZ01; genus RGVZ01. Next base: position 17,616 of record RGVZ01000014.1, read on the forward strand.
CCGCTATTTTAAGTTGGATGATGGGCTGAAGCAGAAACTTCCCGATCGATTTTCTGTCCGGTGAAGTGTGCGAGTCGGTGTGGTTAGTCATGTCTTGCTCCTTTGAACAGGGGGTCGGACTCGATTTCTGGATTTTGAGTGATATTAATTAACTATCCGGAAATACTTGAAAATTCGGGCGAAATTCTGGCGGATTAGGCTGCTGACCGTCTGACGAAACAGGTCTCATGTCGAACTGTCGGCCACGAGGCCTTCGCGCGCGACACCGGCGCGCAGGATAAGCCCCCCCTGAGAAGCGAGTGCGGACTGAACCTGTTCCCGGACCTCCTGTGGAGCGATAACAGCCATGACCCCTCCTCCTCCAGCACCGCAGACGCGAGCCAGCCGCGCGCCAGCCGTCAAGGCCGCGTCAGCCTGCTTTCTTGTTTCCACCGTGTGGATGTTTGGCCACAGCTGGCATCGGATTTGCCACTCGGCCTTTGAGGATTCCAGCATGCCATCGTAATTTCCTGAACGGACGGCATCGGCACACTTCTGAGCCAATGCCCCTATGGCGGCAAGTTTTTTCAGCAATTCCTGGTCGCCGTCGAAGACGCGTTTGAAAATTTCCCAGTTGTTGATTGCGGATTGGCGGCTCTTGCCCGAGTAGCAGAGGATCAATTCATCCTCGAGGCGGCGTCCGACCTGCGCCGGTCCCGAATTTCCGCCTGGATCATGCGTCTCGATGGTAACCCGGCCCGCCGGGAACTCAATGATGTTCAGTCCCCCCCGCAGTGCTCCCCAGTAATCCTGGATCCCCGTTGGCGCGTGAATCAGTTTTGCCTCAATATCGGACGCAGTTTGGACAAGGTAGAACTCGTCCAGCGTTGTCCGTTTCCTGCCCAATAGATCCTTCGCCCGGAGCAACGCGCCACCGAGGGTTACTGCGAGGCAAGATGAACCGCCGAGCCCTGCTCCGGCAGGGGACCTGGCCTCTGTCCTTATCCGGAGCGGAGGCAGATCCGCTGACCACCACGCTTTCAGAAACAGCCCGAGAAGCGGCAATTCCCGCGTTCTGATGCACTCGTCGAAAGTGCCCGAAACCGCGATTTTCTGATCGATACTTTGCAGGTAGAACTTGCCGTTGCTCGAGGGTTCGATATCGACTTGCGCGGGCAAGGTCACCGCGCAGTTCACAGTCGCCTTTTCCTCGAGCAGCTGGTGGATTGGCCAAAGGTCGATGGTTCCCCCGGCGAGATCGATTCGCGTCGGGGCCGTGCATCTTACGTGGAACTGCTGTTCGGTTGCAGGACTGACCATCGAAAGTTTTCCGCCCGTTGTCTGGTTTCAGGATAGAATAAACCCGCAATATCAAAGAAGGAAGACCATGCGTACCAGAAGGTCGAGAGCCTGCGTCCTGAACCTGGACCCGAAATTCGTGAATTTGCCTAAAATCAAACTCGAGCAAGAGCTCCGCGCCATGGTGGACATCGAGCTGGTCGAGGTTAAAAGCCTTGAGGATCCTGACTTTCGCCCTTGCGATTTGGTGATCGTCGAAGCCCAAGGTGTGTCAAATGGAGCCTTTCAGGCGTGGCTGAGTTCATTCCAGGCGAGGCTCGTGGCACAGGCCGACATTTGGGTTCCGTCACTGATCGTCGCGGATATTTCTGTGCCGGAAGCCCGGGAATTGATGGAACACGCCGTAAAATCAAACTGGTATTTCGACGTTGTCCAGCCCGCCCATATCGATTCCTTGCCAGTCCGTGTCGCGAACTTGCTGCGGATCCACGATCACTTGCATGAGCTCAGGCGCTATTCTGAAACGCTGGATCGCTTGCAGGACCGGGTCAATATGCTGGAACACGAAGTCAATGCCTTGCGCCTGGATCCAGGATCGCGATAAGTGGTGGCATCACGGGCTTTGATCCCCACATTAAGGACTTGCTTTTGAGTTTCATGGATCTCGACAACATACGACCTCAGGAACTTGTCAGTCAGTACCTGTTGGAGCTTAAAGGCAAGGGAACGATGTTGTCATACACGGATCACGAGATTATCGAAGCGTGGTTGGTTGCGGCTCCGAGTCTGGACGACTTGCTTGTCGCGCTGACAGACTTGGCGCCTGCCTATATGGCCCGGGATCCTCAACCGCGCACACTCGCGGGACTCAAGACCCGGGTTCTGAATCGTCTTGCCCAGATGCGCTAGGATCTTTTGCGGCGAATTCCAGATCCTGCTGAGGGTCCGTTGCTGGCCCGGCAATCCGATAGCTCTCCGTCGCCCAGTTGGCTGTATCGAAATTCTTGCAGCGCTCGCTGCAAAACGGGCGGAATGGATTGGACTCATCGAACCGGCATGATTTTCTGCACTTGGGGCAGGGCCAAATCCTTGATTTTTGGGGGGCTTTTTTTTTCCTCATGGACAGGTTTTACTCCTTGTCCGTGAGTGATCGCAAGCGTTCTGGCCACAGCCTGCGTGGTAGTTCCTGACACGCTCCTGTCATAAGCAGTTTTGCGAGACAATATCCTGCCTGGAATCCGAGGGTGACACCTTGCCCCATGAATCCAGCGGCTACCAGAATGCGTCCTTCCCCGTACATCGGGCCTATGACCGGAAGCTCATCGCACGGATGGCAATCGAGGCCGGCTTGTGCCCTCAGCGATGAGGTGTCCGGTTGATTCCAGTGCGCAAACGTCTTTGTTGCCTGATCAACAATATAGTTCGTGATCCTTTCCTCAACGTTGGCCTCGGTAGCCTCAAACCCTGCCCATTTGCGCAGGACGCGACCACCGCCCATCAAAAGGCGTCCCCTCGGAAGGGTGGATCCCCACTCGTGATTGTGAAGGGCTGACCAGGCAATCCCACTCCTGTTCCATGCGCTCAACCGGTTCCCGGGGTCCAGTGGGCCTGATGCGGTCAACCACTGGTCAGCGGATGAAACGAGCGCGGCCTTGAGTGATGGCACAATGTCGCCCGTTGAAAGATGACAGGCAACGATCAGTGCTGCTGCAGCGTGTCTCTTGTTCCCAATGGTGACCACAAGGTCTTCGTTCGCGTAACCCTCAACGTCCTCCACTGAAAGTTCTGTGAAAGAGATGGAGGGGTGCTTTTGAGCGGTCTCGAGCATCCGGAGATGCATCATCCCCGCATCGATCCATCCACCCCTGTCCCCTTCATCCTGTATGGCGATGACCCTGGAACCGAGGCAAGCCCCCCAAGGCGAAGATTTCAGCTCGTTTCCCTGGATAAGCCGGGCGGTCACGCCTGCCGAGGTCATCATTTTAACGGCTTCGGTGGCCTCCCTGAGTTCCTCGGGTGTGACGACAAGGCGCAGCCTGCGCCCAGTCGCGGCATTGACGTCGTGACTCCTGGCCCACGCCACAGTCCGGTCAAAGGCCCTGTCGCCGAAATCCCACATGGTTCGCGCGAAATCAGTCTGATGCGCGATCGCGACGCGGGTGAAGTTGTCCCGCTGGCCGCCGGTGATCATGCCCGGGGCCCTGGCGCTGGACGGGTCTCCCGGCCCCCGGGCGACCAAGACATGGCCTGCGCCCATGTCTGCCAGGTGCAGTGCCGCGGAGAGGCCTGTGATCCCCGCGCCGGCGACGACCACCGGAATTTGATTAGACATTGCTCGCCTCCGGTCAATCTGCGTTAATATTGCCATGCTCTTGATCTACGGCAAGGGATCTGCGCCAGGGGAGTGGCTGGGTTTGTGCAAACTGTTGTCAAAAATTGAATTCAAGGCTCCTGTCAGGTTGAGGTTTGCTGCCCTGTTGATCACCGGGTGGCCATTCGGCATGCCAGGCGATCCATCAAAAGGTTTGTTGCCTTCATCGAGTGACGCGACGTTTGGGCGTCTTGCTTGTCCTTCGCTTACGCGCCTGAACTTGAAAGAACGGAAATCCGAGCCCTTGCTCCTCAGGAGTATCGAGATCGAGTCTCCAAAGCAGTGGAAATATAATCTTAAATCGGATTTGCACTGGTGGGGCGGCAAGCCGGTGACTGGAAAGGACCTCACGCAATTCATCAGCGATCAAATTTGCGCGGCCGCGAGTGCGTCCGTTGGCAAGGAAGTGGCATGTCCCAAGCACGAAATTCGCGAGGCCACTGAGCCATCCAGGGCCGGGCAAGCTCCCTCTGCCCGGGTGATCTGGCAAACGACACCGTCATTTGGTCCCTACGTCATGAACGAGGTTCCGTTTGCCCGGTCTTCGGGAGAAACAGGATTCGAATGCGCGGGGCTCTACCGTTATCGCGTCGCGACGAGCGGCAGCGCCGAGCTCGTTCCCGCTCCCGGTTATCAGCAGAAGAGGCCGGTGCTGCAGATCGAGCCGGCAGGCGGCAGAAGGCAAAAGAGCAAGTCCCACGTGGACTTCACTTTCGGATCTGCCATGCAATCGGGTCAGGTTTGCTCCCGCGAGGCCCTTGTTCCATCAGTCATTGGTATTCTCTGGAGCGAGGCAGATGACGGGAAGCCAGGCGCCAAAGCCCTGTCGGCGCCTGTCCGGAAAGCGCTCACCAAGTTATTGCCCCGCGGGGAACTCTTACGTGCCGGAGCATTGGGCCTGGGTGATTTGGTGACGTCGTTTATTCCTCGTCAGCACCCTGGATACAACCAATCGTTGCGGATTCGTCCATACAGTGTCGAAGAGGCTTCGTTGGCATTGGAAAAAGCCGGGTGGGAGCGGAAGAAAGCGGACTCTCCAAGGGTGGACAAAAGGACCGGCAAGCCAATTGTCCTGGAGTTTCTCATCCAGGAACCAGGGTCCGCGGGTGCTGATTTGCTTCAGAAAGTCATCAGCGACAGCCTGGCCTTGCTCGGGATCCAAACTGAATTCACGACGGATGACACCGGTTCGATCGACGGTGTCATCGGAAATTTTTACGTGGAATGGCCGGATTGGAATCTTCTTCGTGGTGATCGTCAGGGTACCCTGGCACGACGTTTCACTCAGTCAGCATTCTTTCAACAGCAGGAAATTCAGCGGCTTGTCCGGCAATACTCACAGTCTTTGAGCACGGCCACTCCTGATTTTACGTCGTTACAGCGTTTTCACGAGAAGGTTTACGAGGCAGAAGTTTTCTCGCCGGTCTTTCAAATGGGTTCCTGTCTTGACCGGTCAGCCCATGCTCCGGCAAAACTCGATTTCACCGACCCGGATTGGCTCAGGCAGCTTGTACTCTGACCTGTGTTGGGCTAGACAGGGTCTCCGTGCGGTTATTCCGGCCGACGTAACTCAGGTGAAATTGTGATTGTCCTGAAAAGCGACCAGGAAATTGATGCGATGAAGGCAAGTTGCCGTCTGGCGGCAGAGTGCCTGGGCATGATCGAACCATATATCAAGCCCGGTGTGACGACCCTTGAGCTCAATGACGTGTGTCACGAGTTCATCTCGCGGCATGGGGCAATCGCAGCGCCTTTGAATTATAAAGGATTTCCTAAATCCATCTGTACTTCCATCAATGAAGTCGTTTGCCACGGCATTCCGGACGCGCGCCAAAAACTCAAAGATGGCGACATAATCAACGTCGATGTCACCACGATCCTCGATGGTTATCACGGAGACACCTCCAAGACTTTTCTGGTCGGGCAGGGTCACAAGCCAGTGGCACTGAAACTGGTGAAATGTGCTGAAGATGCGATGCACCGCGGGATCTTAGCCGTACAGGCCGGGGGACGGATTGGCGACATTGGAGCAGCCATCATGGAGCATTGCGACCGTGAAGGCTTCAGTGTTGTGCGCGAGTTCGTCGGTCACGGAATTGGCAAGGGTTTTCATGAGGATCCTCAGGTGCCTCATTACGGGCTGCGCGGCAAGGGCGAGCGCCTGGCGCCCGGCATGACATTTACCATCGAGCCTATGGTGAACGAAGGACACTGGAAGACGAAAATTCTCAGTGACGGGTGGACCGCGGTGACTATTGATCGTAAATTGTCGGCTCAGTTCGAGCACACAATTGCGATCCGCAGTGATGGCACTGTCGAGATCCTCACGCTTCCGGGTTAGCGAGAAGCTCCATGTAGAGCTCGAGTTCGTCGGCAAAAATTCTAGATGGATTTTCCAGTCTGGATTTCAATTCCGCGATTCGGAATTCAAGGTCTCCCCTTAGATTGGCGGCCTCGGAATCAGGAGCTGCGATCAACTCGGCCGTTTTGGTCAGATTCTCGAGCATGTGTTCGAGGTTTGAGAGCCGGATTTCACGAAGCTCATTCAACGCCGCAACGGTGTCCGGGTGGAAGTCTTCGGTAAACACCAATTCTGTAACATTGGCTCTTGTCATGGCGAGCCCTCCTGAGGGAGCGACTCAAGCAATCCGGTGGCCATTTTTACCATCAGCAAAAAAATAAAAAACATAATCATAACAGTTTGTTATATAAAATTTTCCCCCGCTATGCGACGAGGGGGCGATTCCTGTTCAGGCGATTGTCAAGGTTGTTGCCAGATGGACCTAAATTTACAATATTTGATCCGGTTCTTTATGCGGGCTTAACTCTACCCAGACTAACATTGACCGGTTGGGCGCTGTCTGAAATAAGGCTAACCGCCGACGGAGGAAACCATGTTCTCGCAAAGAATCATCCAGACCATGCCGGCATTTCGCCGGGCACCGTCTTTCAAGTCCGCCGTTCTTGGTGGAAAAGTGATCCCGCTCGTTGAGTTTTCCCGTGGTGATTTCGTGGTCAAGACGGTGCGCTCGAAGCGGGACCTTCGGCAGGTCCAGAGTCTGCGCTATGACGTATTTCACCGTGAATACAAGCAAAAGAAGTTCCCGTTCGGGCTGGATCTCGACCGTTTTGACGCATGGAGTGACCACTTGGTCATCATGGACCAGAAGACTGGTTGTTTCGTTGGGACTTACCGTTTGTTGTTGGAAGACCGGGCGCCTTATTTCTACTCCGAGACAGAATTTGACATGAGCCCGCTCAAGGCCCTGTCAGGCAAAAAGCTGGAACTCTCGAGGGCTTGCATTCACAAAGACTATCGGAATGGTGTCGTGATCGGACTGCTTTGGCGCGGGCTCGTTCAGTATGTCCAAGCCAGCGGAGCCGATTACCTGTTCGGAATGAGTAGCTTCAAATCGACAGACCCGGCCGGGATTGCCAGAGCCTACGTGCAACTCCGGGCGGACAAGGCCATTGATGAGACACTTCCCTGTTTGCCCATCGGTAATTACAAGATTCCGGAATTCCACGAATTCGTCGCGATCGAGTCTGCCAAAGGAGTTCAGTCACCGGAAATCATCCCGGCATTGCTCAAGTCGTATTTGAGGGCGGGGGCGAAGGTCATTGGGGAGCCTGCATTGGACGAAGATTTCAAGTGCGCGGACTTCCTTACAATTCTGGACATGAAGAACCTCGGTAAGGCTTACGAGAGAAAGTTCAAGCTGTGTTGAACAAGTTGCTTGGTTACATCCGGTTCGGAGTCCTGTTTTTCTGCATCGGTGTATTTGCGGTCGGCGCAATCGCGCTCCGGCTTGTGCTTGGTGATTCTGTTCGCTCCAAGCGGGCTGCCGCGCAGTGGCTTTCCGCCATGTGCGGTGTGGGCCTCAAGATTCTTGGGATCAAAGTAGAGGAAGTCCGCGCAGACCCAGAACTTATTGCCAGTGCCATGCGCGGTGAAAGTCACTTGATCGTTGCCAACCATCTGTCTTATCTGGACATTTTGATTATTGCCTCCCTTCAGCCGACTCTCTTCGTGACGTCAATTGAGATCCGTGACTCTGGTTTCCTCGGGTTCCTGTGCAAGGCCGGTGGGTGCCATTTCGTCGAGCGTCGGAATCGTAACCAGATTCAGCGTGAAGTCGCGGAAATCGCGGGTTCTTTGACTGAGGGTCTGAACGTGGTCGTGTTTCCGGAGGCAACGTCAACCAATGGTGCACAGGTATTGCCTTTCAAGGTGTCTTTGATGGACGCGGCCATCATGTCGGGACGACCTTTGTTACCTCTTTGTATCAACTACCGTGAGATCGCTGGTGAGCAGGTCCGGGTAGAAAATCGCGACGAGATCTGCTGGTACGGGGACATGACCTTCCTCGGCCACATCATCAACGTGGCTATGCGCGGAGATATCAAAGTCGCGGTGACCCGGCTAAGTCGAGTCCATGTAAAGCCTGAATCTGACAGGAAAAGTCTGGCAGCTGAGGCCTATCAGCAAATCGTCGGACACTACGTCCCGCGGATCTCGTGCACCTTTCAAGAAACGTCCCGGAACTCACGGAAATCGAGCGTATCGCTGGTGATCTCCCGCGCGGCGTCAGGGTACGAATTCTTGACAGCGTCATCCACCAAGGCGTTGAGCTGCCGATTCATTGCTTTGAGATCGGCCCAGACGATCCCCAGTTACCAGTGTTCCTGCTCACGGGAGGGGTTCACGGGCTCGAAAGAATCGGGACTCATGTCGTCACCGGTTACATGAAGACCCTGTTCAGTCACATGCAGTGGGATGAAAACCATCACGACCTGTTCAAGAGGTCTCGGCTCATCATTGTTCCACTGGTTAACCCGGCGGGTATGCTGCTACGGACGCGTTCCAATGGAAGGGGCGTAGATTTGATGCGAAATGCCCCGGTCGAGGCGGTACACAGCACCTGGGTTCCATTTGTCGGGGGTCACAATCTGGGTCCTTTCATGGCCTGGTTCAGGGGCGGCGGCGGGGTTGACGGGGGCAAGATGGAGCGTGAGGCTCAGGCCTTGGAGTGCCTGGTCCGTGAAAAGGTTTTTCCTGCCAAGGCTTCGATTTCCCTGGATGTTCACTCAGGATTCGGCACGGTTGACCGTCTGTGGTTTCCTTACGCCAAGTCCCGGGACCCGTTCCCGTCCATCGCCGAAATGTACAAGCTCAACTCACTTCTCGACCGTACCTATCCAAATCACATTTACCAGGTGGAGCCGCAGTCTCTGAATTACACAACCCACGGGGACCTTTGGGATTATTTCTACGACGAGCATCGGGCGATGAAGCAGCGTAGTGGCATTTACCTGCCTATGGCGCTAGAGCTCGGCTCATGGTTGTGGGTCAAAAAAAACCCGAGACAGATCCTCTCACTCCTTGGGGCCTTCAATCCGGTAATCGGACATCGTTACAAACGGATCCTCAGGCGCCATTTGGCCCTGCTGGATTTCATGGCCCGGGCAGCGTCGAGTCACAGGGGGTGGAGCCGCGTCACGCCTGAGGAACGCAAGGAAATCAATGAGAAAGCCCTCGACCGTTGGTACTCGGGTTTCATCCCTGAAATCCCGGTCGTCGCCGCGAAATAATTACCATCATTTCGCTTGACAGATTCATCCATCAAAGTTTAGAACCTCGCGACTTGGGTAAGCCTGCTTAACCGCAAGCCAATGCCGTCGATCAGAGAGACACTCTGCGAAAAAGGCAGCTGAAAAGCTGCTTCGCTCCGCAAAAGACCCCTCCCCGACCTTGGCGCCACTTACCTGGGCAAGTTGTTTCAGAAAAGATAAACGAACAACGATTGCAGTAGGTTGCGAGAGAATGCAAAGCCAAAAAATCCGAATCCGTTTGAGAGGCTACGACTACCGGCTGCTGGACCAAGCCGCCGCAGACATCGTCGAGCGCGCAAAGCGCACCGGCGCCCGAGTTGCCGGTCCGATTCCACTGCCGACGGCCATCAACCGTTACACGGTGTTGCGTAGCCCGCACGTCGACAAGAAATCACGTGAGCAATTTGAAGTCCGCACGCACAAGCGTGTTCTCGATATCCTCGAGCCCAAGCAACAAACCATCGACGCGCTCATGAAGCTCGACCTCGCATCCGGTGTGGATGTCGAGATCAAGTTGTACTGAGCCTCCGTCCCAAGAATCAGTCGTTGAGACACAAATAACGAACTGAAAGCAGGTTGCGAGAATGAACGTAAAAGCATTGGTTGCGAAAAAAATCGGAATGACCCGGATGATGGACACCGAAGGCCAGATGGTGGCGGTGACCCTCCTCCAGATCGAAGACCAGAAGGTCACCAAGGTTCTGAACGCGGAGCGCGACGGTTACAATGCCGTCCAGGTCGGTTACTTCCCCAAGCGTGAGAACCGCTTGACCAAGGCAGATGTATCCCGCCTGCGTAAAGTCAATGTCGGGGAAAACTTTGCACGGTTCAAGGAGTTCCGGGTCGAGAAGCCTGTGGACGGCCTCGAGACTGGTGCCGCCCTCACGGCAGCAGTCCTGGAAGGTGTCACAGCTGTCGATATCACTGGGTTTACCAAGGGTCGCGGTTTTACCGGTTCCGTCAAGCGCTGGAACGTTGCCTGCGGTCGCATGACCCACGGTTCGCGCTTCCACCGTCGCCCGGGTTCACTCGGTACGCGCACTACCCCGGGACGCGTTTTCAAGAACAAGCCGCAGCCTGGTCAGTACGGTAACGAACAGCGCACCATCCAGAATCTCCGTGTTCTGGATGTTGACACCACGAACAACGTGATCGCCGTTTGCGGCTCGGTCCCCGGTCATGCGAACAATTATTTGTTCGTCAAGCCGTCGATCAAGGCCTGAGAAGAGGTAGAGACCCATGGAAATTCAGATCAAAGACATCAAGGGCAAGGCAGTCAAGACATTGAAGCTGCCGGAAGCCATCTACAGCGTTCCGATGAACGAGCACGTGCTCCACCTCGTCGTGAAGAGCTATCAGGCAGCACGCCGTCAGGGCACGCACTGCACCAAGACCCGGGCCTTTGTCTCCGGCGGTGGTAAGAAGCCGTTCAAGCAAAAAGGCACTGGCGGTGCTCGTCAGGGAACCAGCCGCTCGCCGCTGATGCCGGGCGGAGCCGTGATTTTCGGACCGCAGCCGCGTGATTACCGCGAGAAGACGAATCAGAAACTCCGCCAGCTGGCCCTCAAGGTGGCTCTCTCCGACAAGGTCCGCCATGGCAAGTTGGTTGTGGTTAACGACTTTGCCCTCAGCAAGTACAGCACCAAGCACGTTCTTGGCGCGCTGAGCGCCCTGGGCGTGTCGAAGGCTGTTCTTTCCGACGAGCGGAAGGATGACCTGCTCCACAAGTCAACCCGCAACATCCACGGGACAGCTTCCGTGACGCCAGCTGAACTGAACGCTGAGCACCTGCTCCGCTACGAGTCGCTCGTGATCAGCGAAACTGCTCTCAATACGCTGCACCAGCGTTTCGAGGAGAAATAACCGTGAACCTTTATAACGTCCTCGTAAGACCTGTGCTCTCCGAAAAGAGCAACGACGCCCGCGAAAACGCCGGGAAGTACACTTTCGAAGTGAACATGAAGTCGACCAAGGAAGACATTCAGCGCGCTGTCGAAAAGATCTACAACGTCAAGGTTACCGGCGTTCAAACGATGGTTACTCGTGGGAAGGTTCGTCGCCGTGGTCTTCACGTCTCGATGGACAGCAAGTGCAAGAAGGCCATTGTCACCCTGACCGCTGGCACCAAGTTGCCGCTGTTTGAAGAGCAGTAATCGCTGAAACACCTTCCGCTGACGCGGAATGATGAGGGAAGAGAGTTATGGCAGTTAAAATCCTCAAGCCGACAACGCCAGGTCGCCGCGGCGCCTCCGTCGTTGACTACAGCCAGATCGATCAGGTCGAGCCGTGTCCGGCCCTGACCGTCGCTCTGAAAAAGCACGCAGGCCGCAACAACACCGGCCGCATTACGGTCCGTCATCAGGGCGGTGGCGTTCGTCGTCACTACCGCATGATCGACTGGCGCCGCGACAAGCGCGATATCCAGGGCAAAGTTGAGTACATCGAGTACGATCCGAACCGGACCGCCTTCATCGCCCGCATCGTTTACGGCGACGGCGAGCGTCGGTACATCCTCGCCCCGGAAGGTCTCAAGAAGGGTGCAAACGTTGTGGCGTCAGAGTCGGCCGACGTGAAAGTTGGAAACGCAATGCCGTTGCGTTCGATTCCACTCGGTACATTCGTACACAATATCGAAATGCGTCCGGGCAAGGGTGGCCAGATGGCGCGCAGCGCCGGCACCTATGCTCAGCTGATCGGTCGGATCGACGGCTACGCTCAGCTTCGCATGCCAAGTGGTGAGATGCGCCGGATCCATGAGGGTTGTTTTGCCGTAATCGGCCAGGTCAGCAATCCTGATCACTTCAACGTCACGATCGGTAAAGCCGGTCGCAGCCGGTGGATGGGCGTTCGCCCGACCGTTCGCGGTATGACGATGAACCCCTGCGACCACCCGCATGGTGGTGGTGAAGGCCGCGCCAAAGGTGGCCGTCATCCGGTCAGCCCGTGGGCTCAGCCGACTAAGGGCTATAAAACACGCAAGAACAAGCGCACCGCGAAAGATATTATTCGCGATCGCCGTCAGAAATAGTTGAACGGATAGGAGAAAACCTCGATGGCGCGTTCAATTAAAAAAGGTCCATTTGTCGACGGATACCTCTTCAACAAAGCGGAAAAGGCCCGTCAAGACCGCAAACCGATCAAGACCTGGAGCCGTCGCTCCACGATCCTGCCTGAGTTCGTCGGGCTGACGTTCGCGGTTCACAACGGTAACAAATTCGTTCCTGTTTTCGTTACCGAGAACATGGTCGGCCACAAACTGGGCGAGTTTGCCCAGACCCGGACGTTCCATGGTCACGGCGATGACAAAAAAGGTGCCAAGCCAGCTGGCGCAGGCGCGTGAGGTTGATGAACAATGTCTGAACAATACAAAGCAGTATTAAGAAACGTTCGCATTGCCCCGCGCAAGGTTCGCCTCGTGGCTGACCTGGTACGCGGCAAGCAGGTCCAGGAAGCCCTGGATCTTCTGAAGTTGACGACAAAGCGTTCGGCTCCGGTCGTAGCGGGTCTGTTGACCTCCGCGATTGCCAACGCGACGTCGAAAGCGACGGTTGATGTCGATCGTCTGGTGATCAGTGAGCTGATGGTTGACGGCGGTGCGGTGCTCAAGCGCTTCATTCCCCGTGCCCAGGGTCGTGCTACCCCGGTTCGCAAGCGCACCTCACACATCACGATGAAGCTGAAAGAAATCTAAAGGAAGGATGACTTCGTGGGACAGAAAGTAAACCCGATTGGTTTCCGTCTCGGTGTGATCAAGAGCTGGAGCTCGCGCTGGTACTCAAAGCAGGACTACGCGAAACTCCTCCAGGAAGACATCCGGATCCGGGGATATATTGAGAAGAAGTTCAAGGCCGCTGGTGTTGCTACGGTTGAGATTGAGCGTGCTGCCAAGAACCTCAAGATCAACATCCACAGTAGCCGTCCGGGCATCATCATTGGGAAGAAGGGCGCAGGCGCGGAAAGCTTGAAGGACGAACTTGTTCGTCACTGCAAGATCACTTCCGGAGAGCCCTCCCTGAACGTGTTCGAAGTCAAAAAGCCGGACATGGATGCCAAGTTGGTCGCGGAGAGCATCCGTGAGCAGTTGGAGCGCCGGGTCTCGTTCCGCCGGGCCATGAAAAAGTCGATTGGCCAGACCATGAAAGCGGGCGCCAAGGGTATCAAGGTGCAGCTGTGCGGTCGTCTCGGCGGCGCGGACATGTCCAGGATGGAGCGTTACATGGAAGGCCGTGTTCCGTTGCATACCCTGCGCGCTGATATCGATTATGGAACGGCAGAAGCCTTGACGACCTTTGGTCTGATTGGCGTCAAAGTATGGGTTTTCAAAGGGGAAGTTCTTTCCCGCGAAGACTCATCCACGAAGCAGAACTAAAACCAGCAGAGACCGACGAGCGAGGACTGAAACATGCTGGCTCCAAAGAGAATGAAATTCCGGAAGGCCCACAAAGGCCGGATCAAGGGCAAGGCCAAGGGCGGTACGGAGCTCCACAAGGGCGAATTCGGCCTGATGGCTGTCGAAAGCGGAAAGATCACGGCCCGCCAGATCGAGGCAGCTCGTATTGCGATGACCCGTCATTGCAAGCGCGGTGGTAACGTGTTCATCAAGATCTTCCCGGACAAGCCAATTACAAAGAAACCGGCCGAAACCCGGATGGGTTCTGGAAAAGGTGGCGTCGAATACTACGTTGCGGTTGTAAAGCCGGGCAGAATCCTTTATGAGATGCAGGGCGTTGAGAAAGCCGTTGCTGAGCAGGCCCTGACACTCGCTGCCTCCAAGCTCCCGATCAAAACCAAACTAATCCTCCGGTCAGAAGACCCTTGGGCATAAGGTTGAGTCATGGATTTGCATAAACTGAAAGCTGAAGAAATTCGTGGGTTTGAAATGGCCCGTTCGGTTGAGCTGGAACACCAGATCCGCCGCGCGCTTCATGACGCCCGTATGGATATTTACAACCCGGCTGCCCGCGCGTCTGGAAAGATTCGCGGATTGAAGCGTAGCCTGGCTCGTTTGTTGACGCTTCGTGGTCCCGCAGCTAAACCGGTCGCGAAAGCTCCGGCAAAGCCAGCAACCAAGCGTGCAAAGACGAGCAAGTAGTTGAAAGTGCAACGTTCTTATAGAGAGAGCGAACTGTGAGCGAATCATCCATGAGCAAAGAGAAGGTAGTCCGCACAATCCGGTGCACCGTGACCAGCGACAAGATGGAAAAGTCCCGCGTCGCGGTTGTCGAGCGCCTGGTGAAGCATCCGACCGCTGGCAAGTATATCCGCCGTCGCACGAAGTTGATGTTCCACGACGCGCAGAATCTCAGCCGGACTGGTGACGAGGTTCTGGTTCGCCAGACCCGGCCGATGAGCGCACGCAAGAAATTCGAATTGGTGAAAGTTGTCCGGGAAGCACGGCGCTAACAGACCATTCCCCCAGACGTCCTGATACAGGTGATTTCATGATCCAGATGGAAACAGTACTGCAAAGTGGTGACAACTCGGGTGCAAAGCGCCTGAAGTGTTTCAAGGTCCTTGGTGGCAGCAAGAAGCGTTTCGCGACCGTCGGCGACATTATCGTCGTCGCGATCAAGGAAGCCCTGCCGAACAGCAAGGTCGAAAAAGGCACCGTCCACAAAGCCGTCGTGGTTCGCACCACGAAGGAGATCAAGCGCGCTGATGGTTCAACCATCCGCTTTGACGAGAACGCGGCAGTGCTGATCAAGGGCAAAGAGAACGAACCAGTCGGTACCCGTATCTTCGGACCGGTTGCGCGTGAGGTGAGGCAGAAGGGCTTCTCCCGTATCGCGTCACTGGCTCCGGAAGTTCTGTAAGGCGACGCCCCACAAGGTGACGCCCGGCGAGCCCCCGGAAGGGAAGGAAGCGGGTCCTTAAAGAAGGAAGTAGCAACGATGGCAAGCAAGACACAAAAAAGCAATGGAACGGCTCCGCGCCTGCAGACTCAGTACGCTGAAGTCCGCGCGCAGCTGCAAAAGGACCTCGGTCTCAAAAACCCGATGCAGGTCCCCCACATCAAAAAAATTGTCGTGAACATCGGCGAGGGCGATGCTGTTGAGAACCGCAAGGCCCTGGAAGGTGCTGTGAACGACCTGACCCTTATCACCGGTCAAAAGCCGATCATGACGCGGGCCAAGAAGAGCATCGCGACGTTCAAGCTGCGCCAAGGGATGCCGATCGGTTGTGCCGTGACACTTCGTCGCCAGCGCATGTACGAATTTCTCGATCGCTTTATCAACGTGGCAGTCCCCCGCATCCGTGACTTCCGGGGTTTTTCGCCGAAGGCGTTTGACGGGCGGGGTTGCTATACCCTGGGCATCAAGGAACAGATCATTTTCCCTGAAATCGATTACGACAAAGTGGACAAGATCCGTGGTCTGGGTATCACGATTGTGACATCCGCGAGGACCGACGTTGAAGCAAAAGCGCTTCTCGAGAAGTTCAACTTTCCGTTCCGTAAATAAAGAAACGAATCAGCGAAAGCTGTAAGGAGCATAGCGACAATGGCCAAGAAAGCCATGATTGAAAAATGTAACCGGAAGCCGAAATTCAGCACCCGGGCTTACACCCGCTGTACGAAATGCGGTCGTCCGAAGGCTGTGTATCGCAAGTTTGGCATCTGCCGTATCTGCTTCCGCTCGATGGCGCTCAAGGGTCAACTGCCCGGCGTTATCAAGGCTTCCTGGTAATAGGAGACTAAAATGCAAGTTTGTGACCCAATTTCCGATCTCCTGGCGCGAATCCGCAATGGCCAAAAGGCTGGTCACGAAGTCGTGACTGTTCCAGCGTCTGCGGTGAAGATCGCCATCACGCACCTCCTCAAGGAA
The DNA here is from genome assembly GCA_010029825.1 of bacterium. Taxonomy (GTDB): domain Bacteria; phylum Bdellovibrionota_B; class Oligoflexia; order Oligoflexales; family RGVZ01; genus RGVZ01. Next base: position 33,702 of record RGVZ01000014.1, read on the forward strand.
GAAGGCTTCGTCCGGAACTACAAGTGTATCCGCGATCGCAAGCAAGGCGTGATCAAGATCGCGTTGAACTATCGTGAAGACGGCAAAGGTGTGATCCTTGGGATCAAGCGCGTGAGTCGTCCGAGCCATCGCATTTATGTCGGCGTGGACAAGATTCCGTATGTGAAGAACGGTTTCGGTACCGCGATCCTGTCGAAACCGAAAATTTGAAGGGAACTTCAAAAATGTCTCGTATCGGTAAAAAGCCAATCACCCTCCCGAAGGGTGTTGAAGTGAAAGTTGAAGGCGACACCATTAAGGTCAAAGGCCCGAAAGGGCAGTTGTCCCAGAAGATCCACGATACCATGTCGGTTGCTGTGGAAGGTGGTTCCGTCCGGATCGTCCCGAAAAGCCCCCGTAACGATATCGGTCAGTTTCACGGGCTGACCCGGACCTTGGTGGCCAACATGGTCCAAGGCTGCGCTGAGGGTTTCACAAAGTCCCTGTCACTGGTGGGCGTGGGTTACCGCGCGGCTGCAAAGGGCAAGGGTGTTACGTTGAACCTCGGCCATAGCCATGCGATCGACTTCGACGCGCCTGCCGGAATCGAGATCAAGGTTGAAAAGCAGACCTCAATCGTCGTGTCCGGTGCGGACAAGGAGCTGGTTGGGCGTGTGTCTGCAACGCTTCGTAGCCTCCGTGCTCCCGAGCCATACCATGGCAAGGGTGCCCGCTATGCTGACGAAGTCATTGTTACGAAGGTTGGTAAGGCTGCTGGTAAGAAGTAACCAGGCTCGGATCCAGCGGCGGTCACGATAAGGAAGCATTCATGAGTACAGTAAGCGTCAAAAACAGGATGCGTGCGCGCCGGAAACTGCGCGGTCGCAAGAAGATCTCGGGCACGGCCGAGCGTCCGCGGATGTCGGTGTTCCGCTCCGCGCGTCACGTATTTGTTCAGGTTGTCGATGACAACACTGGCAAGACCCTTGTTTCCTTCGGCACGTTTGCCAAGGGCAAGGCCGAGCGCGCCAACAAGGAAGTCTGCACGGAAGTCGGTAAAAAACTGGCAGCCGCTTGCAAGGAAAAAAACATCACTAAAGTCGTCTTTGACAAGAACGGTTACACCTACCACGGCCGCATCAAGGCTCTGGCAGACGGTGCCCGTGAAGCTGGTCTGGAATTCTAAAGGACTCTTGAGAGGGAACCTGTGGCACAAGAAACCAAAGAGCCAAGAAAAATGGAAGAGAAGGACAACGATGGTCTTCAGGACCGCGTTGTTCATATTGCCCGCGTTGCTAAGGTTGTGAAGGGCGGTCGCCGCTTCAGCTTCAGTGCGCTGGTTGTCGTTGGTGACGGTCGGGAGAAAGTCGGATTCGGCCTGGGTAAAGCCAGTGAGGTTCCGGACGCGATTCGCAAGGCTTCCGAACAAGCCAAGAAAAACATGACCAGGATTCCAATGGTCGACGGTACAATCCCGTTCGACGTAACCGGAAAATTCGGTTCTGCCCGCGTCATTATGTTCCCTGCCAAAAAAGGTAAAGGGATCATCGCCGGTGGCGCGGTTCGTATCCTCGTCGAGCTCGGTGGTGTCCAGGACATCATTTGCAAGGTTCACGGAACCAAGAACCATCAGAACGTCGTGCGCGCCGCACTGGACGGTCTCAAGCAACTGATGCTGCCGGAGCAGTACGCTGGCTTCCGTGGCAAGACCGCTGAGCAGACCAAGCAAGTTCGTCACAGCAAGGCGGAAACGCGCCGTGCGACGAAGGCTGCCGCAAAGGCCAAGAAGTAAAGGCTGAAGGGAACTAGAAATGTCAGAGATCGTCGTCAAGCAAACACGCAGCCTGATTGGTCAGTCGGAAGCCAACAGGAAGGTTGTCAAGGCACTTGGCCTGCGCCGTATCGGCCATTCCAAGAACCACAAGGACAACAACTGCATCCGTGGAATGATCAACAAGGTGAAGCACCTTGTTTCGTATGAGCTGAAGGGTTGAACCAATGGCAACCAAAAAAGCTGAAACAGCTATTTTGAAAAACCTCGGAAACGTGGTTCCGGCAAAAGGATCCAATATCAAGGTCAAGCGCCTTGGTCGTGGTATCGGTAGTGGTCTGGGCAAGACTTCTGCCCGCGGTGGAAAAGGCCAGACGGCACGTTCTGGAAGCAGCATCCGTGCGGGCTTCGAAGGTGGCCAGATGCCTCTGTACCGCCGTCTGCCGAAGCGCGGCTTCACCAATCTGTTCGCCAACCGTTTCAACGCGATCAACATCTCTGATCTCAATCGCTTTGATGCCGGCGCGGAGATCGACCGTGAAGCCCTTGCGAAGGCTGGTCTGATCCGTTTCGATAACCTGCCCGTAAAACTTCTTGGCAAAGGTAATCTCGAGAAGAAGATTTCGGTGAAGGTGAACAAGGCAAGCGCATCGGCCAAGCAGGCCGTTGAAAAATTGGGCGGTAAAGTCGAGGAGATCTAACAAGTGGCCCAGGCGATTTCGAAGCTACCGGAAGGCACGCTGAACCACCTCCAGAAGAAGATCCTGTATACACTGGGATTTCTGGCCATTTACCGGATCGGGGTTCATGTCCCGATCCCGGGTGTGGACACCGATGCTCTCGGTGAGTTCTTCAAGTCGCAAGGAGCCAACCTGTTCGGCATGTTCAACATGTTCTCGGGCGGGGCTCTCGAAAGATTTTCCGTATTCGCTTTGGGCGTGATGCCTTACATCTCGGCATCCATCATCGCCCAGCTCCTGACGGTTGTTGTCCCGCATCTCGAAGCTCTTTCGAAGGAAGGCGAGGCTGGTCGCAGGAAGATCACGCAATATACCCGCTATGGCACCGTTCTGCTGGCATTCATTCAAGGTTACATGATTGCCAACACGCTGGAGGCGGCGCCATTTCAAGGGGGTTCCCTGGTTCTGACTGGCGGCCTTGGCTGGAAGCTGATGACAACGCTTTCACTGACCGCCGGTACGGCTTTTGTGATGTGGCTAGGAGAGCAGATCACTGAGCGCGGCGTCGGGAATGGCATGTCGTTGATTATCTTCGCTGGGATCGTTGCCGGACTCCCGCGGATCATTGGCAATACTTATAGCCAGTTCTCGCATGCTCAGCTGGACTTGGCTCGTATTGCCCTTCTCGGCGCCGTGATCATCCTGGTCATCGCCGGGGTGGTGTTCCTCGAGAACGGTGTCCGTCAGGTGCCAATCCAGTACGCGAAGCGTCAGGTTGGTGGTCGCATTTACGGCGGCCAGAACTCCCACTTGCCGATCCGCATCAACGCGGCGGGCGTCATTCCTCCGATTTTTGCCAGTTCGCTGCTGCAGTTCCCGCTGACGATTTCTGCCGTTGCGCCGAATTCGAAAATCGCTCATTTCGTTACGACCAACCTCAATCCGGGGGGATGGCTCTACAACACGGTATACGTGTCGATGATCATCTTCTTCGCGTACTTCTACACATCGATCACATTCAAGCCGGACGAGATTGCCGAGAACCTCAAGAAGCATGGTGGCTTCGTCCCGGGGATCCGCCCTGGCGCCAAGACGGCAGAGTTCATGGAACGCGTGGTTAGCCGGTTGACCTTGTCAGGGGCTCTATATTTGTCGGCCATCTGTGTATTGCCGACCATCTTGACCGGAAAGTTCAATGTTCAGTTTTACTTTGGGGGCACGAGCCTTTTGATCGTGGTTGGAACGGCGCTCGAGACGTTCCGCCAGATCGAAGCCCACCGCCAGAGCCTGCGCTATGACGCCTTCTTGAAGCGCGGCGCCATCCGTCCTCGTCGGGGCACTGTATGATCGTCGTCCTGACGGGAGCGCCTGGGGCCGGCAAGGGCACCCAGGCTGACTTGTTGGCAGCAAAGGAGGGTTTTCGCAAGGTTTCCACTGGCGACGCCCTTCGTAAGCATGTCCGCATGAAGTCCCCGATTGGACTGCAAGCTGAGGCCGTGATGGCTCGCGGCGAGCTGGTCTCAGATGAGATCCTTTTTGAAATCCTGCGGGAGGAACTGGGTCCGGATTCGGGCGAGAGAATCCTTCTGGACGGATATCCCAGGAACGTCGCTCAGGCCAAGACCTTGGATTCATTGAAGGAAACACACCCGGTTGTCGCCGCTATTCATTTGGATGTCGACGCCGGTGAGCTGGTGAATCGATTGAGCGGTCGCCGGGTTTGTGGAAACTGTGGAGCAACCTATCACGTCACCTTGACGCCGTCGAAGACTGCGGGCGTCTGTGACAAGTGCGGGGGCCTGCTGCAGCAGCGTGCCGATGACCGGGAGGACAGCGTCCGGACACGGTTGTCTGTCTATGAGTCGACGACCAAACCAGTACTCGAATATTACAGGGGAAAAGGCCTTTATCAGAGGGTCGATGGTTTGGGCTCGACAGAAGAGGTGTTCGGGAAGCTCAAAGGTAGTCTGAGCGGTGTGAAATTCCGTTGAGATGGGGCGCCTAAAAAGCTTGCAGGTGTAACTGGTTTGAGTTAGTTTGCCGCACCCTTGTGTCCGAAGGGGTGCAGCCTTTTTTGAAAGTGTGGGATGGCAAAAGAAGAAGTCATTGAAGTCGAAGGCGTGGTCAAGGAACCGCTTCCCAACGCGATGTTCCGTGTTCAGCTGGAAAATGGACATGAAGTTCTGGCCCACATCAGCGGAAAGATGAGGATGCACTTCATCAAAATCCTCCCGGGGGACAAGGTGAAGTTGGAAATCTCGCCTTACGATTTGACTCGTGGGCGGATCACATATCGCGCGAAGTAGCACCGGATTCGCAGTTCTTAAAGGGAATGGTGGGAAATGAAAGTTAGAGCAAGCGTGAAGCCAATTTGTGAGAAGTGCAAGATTGTTCGCCGCAAGAACGTCGTGCGGGTGATCTGCTCGGTTGGCAAGCACAAGCAGAAGCAGGGGTAAGGGATCCATGGCACGTATTGCAGGTGTTGACCTTCCGGGTCAAAAACGCATTGAAATCGCTCTGACGAGCATCTTCGGTATCGGCCGTAAAAAGGCTGAAATGGTGGTTCGCGAGGCAGGCATCAGCCCTGACGTCCGCGCGGCTGACCTGGACGCGAACGACGTCAACGCTCTCCGTAAGGTCATCGACAGCAAACTCGTTGTTGAGGGTGACCTTCGTCGTGAAATCGCTCTGTCCGTAAAGCGTCTGATGGACTTGAACTGCACTCGCGGGATCCGTCACCGCAAGGGTCTTCCGGTGCGCGGCCAGCGTACCAAGACCAACGCACGCACGCGGAAGGGTCCGCGCAAGACGATCGCTGGCAAGAAGAAAGCTCCTACGGGTTGATCCGTAGTTAAAACGGGTAAGGAAGTAATACGTCATGGCAACTAAACCAGCAGCAACTGGTATCAAGAAGAAGAAAGTCAAGCGTAACGTCCCGGTGGGCGTGGCGCACGTCAAGGCTAGCTTCAACAACACACTCATTACATTCACTGACGTCAATGGCGACGTGGTGGCTTGGTCGAGTTCGGGTAGCAAGGGTTTTAAAGGGTCGCGTAAAAGCACACCATTTGCGGCGCAAGTGGCGGCTGAGGAAGCGGCTCGGAAGGCAATGGATTCCGGCATGCGTACGGTCTCGGTTCTCGTTAGCGGTCCTGGTTCGGGCCGTGAGAGCGCTGTCCGCGCAATCGCATCTGCCGGCATGCGTGTCGCCATGATCAAAGACGTTACCCCGATCCCGCACAACGGCTGCCGCCCGTCGAAGCGCCGTCGGGTCTAATCAACCGTTTTTTGAAGAAGGGGTAATCCAGTGGCCCGTTATACCGGTCCAGTTTGCAGGCTCTGTCGTCGTGAAGGCGAGAAGCTCTTCCTTAAGGGCGATCGTTGTTTCACGGACCGTTGTTCGTTTGAGCGTCGTGGGTACGCGCCGGGCCAGCATGGCCAGCAGCGCTCCAAGCTCTCCGAATTCGGCGTGCAAATGCGTGAAAAGCAAAAAGTCAAACGTGTTTATGGTCTCCTCGAGCGTCCGCTTCGGAATCTGTTCGCAAAGTCGGATAAAGAACGTGGCGTTACCGCCGAGATCTTCTTCCGCAACCTCGAGCTCCGTTTGGATAACGTCGTTTACCGCATGGGGTTCGCCCGCAGCCGTAACGAAGCCAAGCAGATCGTTCGCCACAATCACATCCTCGTGAATGGCAAGCGCTGCAACATTCCGAGCGCTGGTCTCAGTGTCGGGGACGAAGTGAGTCTGGCGTCTGCGAGTCAAAAGCAAGCTCGTTTCACGTTGGCTGCTGAGTTGTTCGCCAAGCGCGCCGTGCTTCCGTGGTTCCAGGTGGACCATAACAAGTTCAGCGGTAAAGTGACGGCGGAGCCGACGCGTTCAGACATTCACATGAATGTGAAAGAGCGTCTCATCGTTGAATTGTACAACAAGTAATCTTGTTGTCCTGATACTGTCGGGAGAGAAATGCCATGCATCGTAACTGGCAAGGTTTGATCAAACCAAAGAATATCGAAGCCGAAGCTCTGAATGATACTTACGGCAAATTCGTGGCGAAGCCTCTCGAGCGGGGCTACGGCCTGACGCTCGGTAACTCGCTCCGTCGCGTTCTCCTCGCGAGCCTCAACGGCGCCGCGATCGTGGCTGTGAAGATCGCAGGCGTGGACCATGAGTTCTCAACCATCCAGGGCGCGAAGGAAGACGTCACTGACATCATCCTCAACCTCAAGCAAGTGAACCTGCGGTACCTCGGTGAGAAAGATACCCGTATCTCCATCAAGGCCACGTCTGAAGGCGTCGTTCGCGCCAAGGATATTGTCACCCATGGCGACGTTGAGATCCTGAATCCGGATCAAGTTATCGCCACCCTCGGTGTCGATGGGTCTCTGGACATGGAGATGGTTGTTCGTCACGGCCGTGGCTACGTTGCTGCCGAGGATAACCGTTCGGAAGAACTGCCTGCTGATTTCATCGCGATTGACTCGATTTTTGCTCCGGTCCGTCGCGTTGCTTACAACGTGTCGAACGCCCGCGTCGGTCAGATGACGGACTACGACAAGTTGAGCCTCGAGATCTGGACCAACGGTGCAGTTCGTCCTGATGACGCGCTCGCATACGCTGCCAAGATCATCAAGGAACAGCTGACCATCTTCGTCAACTTCGACGAGGCTGAAGAAGAGGAACAGCGTCGCTCAGAGGAAGCCAAGCCGATGAGCCCGTCGCTGAACGACAATCTGTTCAAGACAGTCGATTCACTTGAGCTGAGCGTTCGCGCTGCGAATTGCCTTGAAAATGCCAACATCAAGTTTATTGGCGAGCTTGTGACCAAAACCGAAGCAGAAATGCTGAAGACCAAGAACTTCGGTCGCAAGTCCCTGAACGAGATCAAGGACATCTTGGCAGAAATGGGTCTTTCTCTGGGTATGAAGATCGATGGTTTCGATCCAACAACCCTGCGCAAAGACCAGGAACAACACTAGGATCACGGAGACGTGTCATGAACCACGGTTTTGGATATCGTAAACTCGGCCGTAAAACGGCTCACCGCAAGGCGCTGTTGCGCAACATGGCGACCTCCATGGTCCTCCATGAGCGGATTGACACAACGTTGCCGAAGGCAAAGGAACTTCGCAGTGTTGTTGAAAAGCTGATTACGCTGGGCAAGCGGGGCGACCTGCATTCCCGCCGTCAAGCTGCCAGCTTCTTTTTTGATGACGTTGCAGTCTCCAAGGTCTTCGCTGACCTGGCGCCACGCTTCAAAGATCGTTCGGGCGGTTATACCCGCATCATGCGTCGCGGCAACCGTGCTGGCGATAACGCTGAGCTGGCCACGATTGAATTCGTGGACTACAAGTTCGACGCAGCCAAGTAACAAGGTCGTTGGATAGTCATCCCTCACGGTGACGAAAAAGGCCCTCCGGGTTATCCCCGGAGGGCCTTTTTGCTTTTATTGCGCCCGGTTGCACCTGATGTTCGAATTTTTTGGTAAATTATATTGAGAGATGTTCACGAACTTTCCGGGGTGCGTCATGTCAAAGAAAGTAGTCCTGTCCCTCGGTCTTCTGCTGATATCGCTGACAGGTTGCGTCGGGGACGAGTCTCTCGTCAATACGCTGGACCGTGCATTTTTCAGTCGGACAGGGCGATTCCTGTTTTCCTCTTATTCCTCGGTGACGATGAAAGAGATTCATCTGGGACTTGAGGAGCTCAGGGGCAAGAAGGTTTCTATTGAAGGGCGTGTGATTGAGGCCGGTAAGCATCAGACATTCTTCATCATGGAAGATGACTCGGCCCGCATGTTGGTCGTGTTGACCCGGTATCCAAATGTGTTGCCGGACCTCGGTTCCAGAAACGGGAAAATTGTCCGTGTGCTGGGCATCGTAGGGAATGGTAAGAAAGGGTTGCCGATTGTCATGGCGTCGGCAATCAGGACGGTCAGTGATGAAGTGCCTGGTCAGGCGGCAAGCAAAGGCTGACCAGAGTCACGTTCAGTGTCAGGAGAAACCTGCAAACAGGTTGGCTGAGCATTGCGTCTTTTCTTATATATTTTGCGGGATTTCTTCAAATACCTGATCGGGGCGTTGTGCCTTACCCTTTTTCTTTTCATCCTGTTTGATTTCATTCACAAGACGACACGTTACTTTCCCCGGTACAAGCCATCGGCAGGCCTCGTATTCAAAATGTACCTGTACCAGTTGCCCGGTCATATTCTCCAGGCGATGCCCATCGCGGCCCTGTTGGCGTCAGTCACGTGCATGGTCCTTCTGGGGCGGACAAACGAGCTGACCGCGATGCGCTCCGCGGGCATGGGTCCGTTCAGGATCGGCGCGCCGCTGTTCGCGGGAGGGGTCATCCTGGCCCTGACCAGTTGGGTTTTAAGTGAATATGTAATCCCCGTAAGTTCGGGACGAATGCATTACGTGGAAGAAGTCCAGATCGAGGGAACGCCGTCATTTGAGATTGCGCAAGGTGTCAGTTGGTTGCGTCTGGGTGACATGATCTACAACTTCGGCACGTATGACCTCGAGCTGCAGGCGTTCCAGGATCTAAGGATCTCGCGCATTGCGCACGACTTTACGCCTGTCCAGTCGGTGGAGGCCAAATCAGCCAAGAGTCTCAGCAAGGATTCCGGTTGGGCTCTGGCCGGCGTTTCTGTGATGGATTTTGATGAGCAGGGGAATGTGACGAGGATTACCCGGAAGGACGAAATGGTCATCAAAATGCCGGTCGATGTCCATAAGCTTCAGCGCGAACGTCGACTGCCGAGTGAGATGAGTCGTCGTGAGCTTTTTGTCCGGATCAAGGGCGAGGAAAATTCCGGCAGGGATATTTTACCTTTGGAGGTAGATTATCATTTGAAACTGGCTTTCCCTTTCGCGGCCATTGTGGTCAGTCTTCTTGGTCTGAAGTTCATGTACAGCTCCGAGCGTTCCGCCGAGACGGCAAGAAGCATCCTCTTGGCTCTGGGCGTGGGGATGAGCTTCTGGTTCTTGCAAAATTCATTTTTGGCCCTGGGGCGCAGAGGGAACCTGTCCCCCGCCCTGAGCGCCTGGGCGGCAAATATCATCTTGCTCGCCATCGTCATGTGGGATGTGTGGCGAGCCCGGGTTACTTCACGATAATGTCAATTTTGGACCGCTGGCGTTGCTCGGACAACCAGCGCCTGGTCTGATTGGAAAGTTCGGCAGATCTCAGCTCTGATTCCAGTTCGGCCTTCTTGCGTTGCATGTCCTTGCCGAGCGAAATCTTGCGATCCTCAATCTTGAAAATGAGAATGGTCGAGCCGATTTCAATTGGCGGGGTCACGCCTCCCACATCGAGACGTTCGATTTCTTTGCGGATGACCGGAGTCAGGTCCTTCAGATGGACGCCTTCCATCAAACCGCCGTTTGCGGCTTTTTGACGGTCATCTGAATATAATTTAACGGCATCCACGAACGGCACCCCAGCCTCGATCTTGCCGCGCGCCTCACGCGCCAGCGACCGTTTCGCCTCGGAGATGACAGAGCCGGCGCCCTCCGGGATTTGAATGGATATCTGGCGCAAGATGATTTCGACGAGGTCTGAAGATGACCCTGATCGCTTGATGTACGCGGTCTCAAGGTCCTTGTCGGTGACCTTGATCAATGGCGCGATGACACGGCGTTGGAATCGACCCAGGATCAACTGGTTACGGAAATCTTGCCGGTATTCCTCATAAGTTTTGTTTTGACGGGCGAGGAATCCCTCGAGGCCTTTTTTATCGAGTCCCTTGCTTGCGAGAAATTCCGTGATCTCAGCCTCAAGTTCCTCATCGGTAACATCCAGATCCAGCTCCTTGGCCTTTTGCTTGATCAGAAGAAGATTGACCACGTCCTGGGTGGCTCGTTCAAACGGGGGGGCTTGCTCGGTCGCGGGATATTCTGAAACCGTGACCAGGGGGCCATTCTCTACTTTGGTCGAAACATCGCTATACAAGAAAGGCTGGCCGTTAACGGTTCCGAGGACCCGGTCTACCAGAACTTCAGCGGCATCAGCCCGACCCTTGGCCATGGTGAGTCCCGCGACCAGGATCGTGAGGTGGATCAGGACCGCGGAGAGGTGATTGGTATTGAGTTCAGGGCGGATTCCAGCCACTTGCGGTATTCCTCATCCTTGCGTTTGGCCAACAGGACTGCCCGTATCTTCGGGGTCGCTTCTTTCAAGCTGAGCTCTCGTCTTGGCCGCTTTTCCTGCAGCATAATAATGTGAAATCCATATGTCGACTTTAGAATCTCGCTGATCTGGCCCGGCTGCATCTCGAAAGAAACATCGAAAACTGCCGGGACGTCTCCTTTGGCGAAGGGTCCCACCTTGCCGCCACTGGTTTCACCCTCCGGTGCTATGGAATGCTTGCGGGCCATCTCTGCGAAGTTGTGCTGGTTGATCTCCCGTTTCACTCTCCTGGCCGCGGGCTCGTCTGGCAGGACAACTTGTCGAACAATCGCCTGTGGCGGCAAACGGAATTCCGGAAGGTGGTTCTTGTAGTACTCGGTGATCTCCGTCTCTCTTGGCTCGGTCAGTGGGAAGATACGCGCCTCGACGTACTGCAGGATGATGGAACGTTCACAAAGCCGGTTTTTCAGTAATTCACGGGAGCGAGATGATCCAAAGAGCCCTGGATTTTCCTCAATTGAGGTTTGCCATTCCTTGAGGCAGGCGGTGTACCGCGAGGGGTCCTCGATGTCGAATTTCTTGTCTTGTTGCAGATACTTGAAGAGAGCTTTTCGTTCGATCATTCCCGCGAGCAGGCTCTGCTTGAGCGGGCTCAGTTCCTTCTCGAACTTGTTACCGAGGTCAGGAATCGGGGTCATCTCCCCGGGACCTACCATGCCTTTCAGATGGAGGTTGTACTCCCACTCAAGGTCATCACTGTCGATCGGGGCACCAGCAACCTCAACAAGAGTTGAGCCATGACGCAAGTTCTCAAAGTTGGGGATGTCACGATTCCGGACTTCCGCGATCTTGTAGCCGTTGACCGCGAGCCAGGCGACGATACCTGCGCTGAAACAGGCACCTGCGATGATGAGGCGGCGTTTGAGGCTGCTGTCGATCATCCGTTTCAGCTCCTTTGAGAAATGGACATGGCCAGTGGCTCTACCAATGTTACCAGTTCCGCGATCATCTGGTCTTGCTGGGTTGGATTTGGTTGAGTGAATGTCTGGGCGTAAAGGAACAACTTGCCGTCCGGTGTCAGGCGATACTTGTCCGGGTGGTTCCTGACGGCGTCCAAAATGGTATCAATCTGGGCCTCGTTGAGGGAGCCGAATTTGAGTTCGTAGAAGTTCCGCCCGCCGATGGCCAGGGACGTCATTTTGGCCTGGCTGAGCCCCCGCTTGAGTGTGGCGACCCTGAACAAACGTATCAGGGGTTCGGGCATCGTGCCGAAACGATCGATGGTCTCCCGTTTAAGCCTGAGAAGATCCTCTTCATCCGAGGCGGAGAAAATCGATTTGTAGAGCTGCAGCCTTAGATTCTCAGGTTCGATATAGGTGCCCGGAATCATGGCGGTAATTGGGAGCTTGATCTCGGTGTCTATCTTTTCGATGACTTCGTGGCCGCGCAGCTCGGCGATCGCGGCTTCCAACATGTCTGTGTACATCTCAAGGCCGATTTCACTGATTTTTCCCGACTGTTCCCCGCCGAGAAGATTTCCTGCCCCGCGGATTTCGAGGTCGTGACTGGCGATCTGGAAACCTGCCCCCAGTTCCTGGTGGGCGCTCAGCACTTCGAGGCGCTTCTTTGCCTCATCCGTCAAGGTGTCCTCGGCAGCGGTCAGGAAGTACGCATACGCTTGCATGGAGGAGCGCCCGACCCTGCCGCGGATCTGATAAAGCTGCGCGAGCCCGAAGTTTTCGGCGCGATTGACGATCAAGGTGTTGACGTTCGGCATGTCGATTCCGGACTCGATGATGGTCGTGCAAACGAGCACCGGGAATTTTTGTTCCATGAAGTCGATGATGACTTCCTCGAGCTGATGTTCGCGCATCTGCCCGTGGGCCACGCGCACATCGATGCCTGGCACCAGGCTCTTGATGAAGAGCCGCATCTCCTCGATGTCCTCGACCCGGTTGTGCAGGAAGAAGACTTGCCCACCCCGGGCGACCTCGTTGAGTATGGCTTCACGGATCAGGGTTTCGTCGAACCGCGCGATATAGGTTTTGACTGACAGCCGTTCCTGCGGCGGGGTCGCGATGATGGAAATATCGCGAAGGCCCAGCATGGACATGTGGAGCGTGCGGGGAATTGGGGTTGCCGTCAGGGTCAGGACGTGAGCGTTCGCCCGCAGTTCCTTGAGTTTTTCCTTGTGTCCGACGCCAAAGCGTTGCTCTTCGTCAATGACGAGAAGCCCGAGGCGTTTTGGTTTGATGTCTTTGGACAACAAGCGGTGGGTTCCGACCAGGATATCAAGGTCCCCGCGGGCAAGCGCCTCCAGGTTTGCCTTGGTTGTTTTCGCGTCGACAAACCGGTTGACCTGGCCGACTTTAACGCCGTGGCGGGCGAGCCTGTCGGCAAACGTGCGGTAGTGTTGGTAGCAAAGCACGGTAGTCGGCACCAGGACGAGTACCTGGTCCCCCTCAAGCACAGAGCGCATGGCAGCCCGGAGCGCGACCTCGGTCTTGCCAAACCCCACGTCCCCGCAAACAAGTCGATCCATCGGTTTTTCACCGACAATGTCAGCGAAGACATCATCGATGGCTTTTTGCTGATCCTCAGTCTCCTCAAAGGGAAATTCGGCCTCCAGCTTGAAGTATTCATCCCCGGGGGGATTGTAGCGGTGAGTATCCGCGAGGGCGCGGGCAGCCTGAATTTTGAGAAGCTGCTCTGCCATGTCCTTGATCTCGGATTTGATCCGCGACTTCTTTTTTTCCCAGACCTGGCCGCCGAGCTTGTCAACCATCCCGCGGCCACCCTCGCCCCCTGAGCTATAGCGTTGCAGCAGGTTCAGGCGGTCGACGGGCATGTAAATCTTGTCGTTGCCAGAGTATTCGATGACGAGGAAGTCGTTGGTCAGGCCGCCCACGTTCATCGTCATCATGCCGGTGTAGCGGCCAATGCCATGCTGGACATGAACGACGAGATCACCTGGTTTCAGGTCCCTGAACGAGCTGAGGTAGTTTTGCAGTTTCGCGGAAGGTGGCTTTGGCCTGCGTTTTCTGACCCCGAACAGCGCCTGTTCCGGCAGGACCAAAGTGTTCGTGTCATGGAGCCAGACGTGGGATTGGACATCCCCGAGGCCCAGGGCGACGGTTCCGGGAGCGATTTTTCCTTCAATAACCTCGCGAAGCAGCGCAGGACTGCGGACGGGGAGGATTCCGCGATGGCTGAGCAGGTTTGAGATGCGATCCAGTTGCTCGTCGTGATGAGCGAGTACCGCTACGGAGCCTTCTTCTTTCTTCAAGACAGACCGGATCGCGTCCACCCACTGGTCAAA
>RGVZ01000131.1 GCA_010029825.1 bacterium
AGAGTTTTGAGATAGAGGTTATGCGGCCTGTATTCGGCGATGATGTACAGACGTGGGAGAAGCGTTGTCATGGATGGCGCGAAGAGATCTTCGCGTTTTTGCCGGCCTGGACGCTGCGGTCGTGGGAGAAGTTTGAGGAGATCAATCCAATACCATTGGATGAGTGGGGTGCCGACGATGATGCGGGGAGTGCCGATGGATAGGCTCTGCAACCGACTCACTTCGTTCAGGTCGCTCGCCGCCTTGCGGCTCTGCAACCGACTCACTGGTCGCTCAAGCACTCCACTGCCCTCCATTCCATGGATTCACAGCGATGCCCGGAAGCTCCGCTTTGAATCGCGCCACCTCCTGGTCAAACGCGGTCTCATGCTGCGTCGCAAACTGCTGCCGCTCATCCAGTGCTGTCTCTGTCGGGCGCGGGCCATAACAGTTAACGCCGAACCGCTGCTCCGCATTCGGGAAATAACCGCCATTGATACCCGGGACACCGCAGGATCCGCGCTGATCCGCCGGCCCACCCTGAAGCTTATCATACGTCCCCTGCTGTGTCGGATAGACTGCCAGCTGCCCCTTCACCCAGCCATAATTACACCAGTCTGCGCCCGCCGACCAGGCATCCTTCACCTGGTCGTAGGTTGCCAGCTCTGCACCAAACGCCCGACACAGCGGCTCGGCCTCCGAATAGGTGTAGAGATTCCGCGCCACATTGAACACCTGCGCGCCACCACCCGTCATTCCTGATAGTGCCGCCTCCACATCAGTCTCTATGCGACCAACGATACTCGAGGGTCCCCCTGTTGTCTCCAGGCGATTGGTCGCGGGTGCCAAGTGCGCCACTACATCCGCGCCCGGAACCTGAATATCTATGCGCTCACCGTGCTCACGACTCCAGCCCAGCTTCTTCCAGCCGATCTGAATGTAATAGCCGATCGTCTGGTAGTAGATAGCAAACAGCACTACGAGTGCCAGAACTACCGCCAATACGCCAACCCAGCTAGATAGAAAACCACCGGCCGCACCAGCTGTCTCCATAACAGGTGAGCGGGCACCCGCACCCACACCCACATTCAAATTCCGGGAAGAGCCAAAATTACTCCGCAGCCCAGCGTTCATCTGGTGGCGCTTCTCTACCGTAGCTTTCCAAAGTTAAGACCTGTCGGTTTTCTCCGGAAACCGACAATTTTATATGGGAAAGCTACGTTACCGTACAATCACAGGCGGTGAAACCAGCATTCGGAGAATGCTGACAGAACCTCTCCGCGCCTGTCTTAACTTTGTGATTGTACGGTACGGTACTTAACAGGGTGGTCAACTTGTGGAACACTACTTGGGGGCCTCCTTCCTCTCTAGAAACAGCACATAGGTATCTGGACCCGCTGCGCCACCGACGTGTGACGGGTAAGTTGTCGCATCGTCATGTATCAGCCAGCTGCCGCTGCCGCTGCCGCGTGCTCGCATAATATAGTGCCCCATCTGACTGGAACCCATATGTTCAATTGTCGCATATACCCTATAGTGTGCGGTCTCCTGTATCTGTAATCCAGTCCAGGATCGCCAGCTACTTAGATCTACATGACCATCATCATACGGAATCCGTGCCCGCACCTTTGCGCCGGTGTTTGTAAACCGTTTGAGCGATAGGATAAGATATTGCGGGAATCGGCTGAGAGTATTCTCAATTTTAGCCGGTACCTTATCACGACATTGGGAGCAATCGTAATCATCCAACTTCTCATCAGCAAATCGGGCGGCCAGACACTCCTGTAGAGTTGGTGCGGGAGCGCCGGCCTTTTCGGCACCTGGGATCGGTAGAGTCAGTACATTCCACGGCTCGTAGCGATCTGACGTGGCCGCACAGCGCTCGCAAATCACACGGGAGCGGGTCTGTCCATAAAACATATCCAGCAATGGCGAATACTCTTTGTGAAAGAAAGAGACCCAGCTCTCCAGGCTTTTGATATACTCGGCGGCAGCTGGACTGCGGGCCTCTCCGCGGATGTTCATGACCACCTCGCGTGCCAGATGTGTGTGAAGCATGTCCAGGAGAATATGAATAGCCTCCGCACAATCAGCTTGGGCGCCGTAGTGGATATCGTCGTTGATCTCGCTAGCAGCCGCTACGAAACTCCGCACAAACTTCCCGGGGACCAGCGTCTTTTGTCCGGTAGAGCAGAGCTCTGCGACTACAGCGGCTGTTTCTTTAGTCAGTTCAGCCCCCTTGCGGCTGTCATGTGAGTGGGCTTTCCAGGCATCTGAGCAGAAATATTCTGCAAATGCCGGTGTATATCGAAGCGCTTGAATAGCGCTGTTCAGATAACAGGTGTTGCCGATGTTGGCTATGCCGCGGGCAGCAGGGGTGCTTTCAGATGCCATTGAGAGCGTCGTCGTTACGGGGCCGCGGTGGCACGGCTGCGGGTCGGCCATCACCTTTTTATGTGCGGTGGAGGTCTTCTTAGGTTAACCCGGTCTCTGTAGCCAGACGACCGTGTAGTTCGTGATGTTTGACTCCAGTAACACAGGGCGACCGTCCTGTGTCCAGAGCGCCGTAATCTGACGATCTGGCGCACGAAAGGCGTTGAACCGTCTGAGCACCGTCGCATAGCTCTCACCAGGATTGACCGCAAGTGTCAGCCCAACTGGCATCAAATGTAGCGCGGCTGGAGTAAAGTACTGCGGTTGATATTCGCGCACAGGATATTCATACGTCTGCTCTACAATCTGTTCATCGGCCATCTGGTCTAACTCTCTTTATCTCCATCGTCGCTTAGCTAGTGCCGGGGGCTAAGTGGAACTCCGTGATATGCGAGATAAATGGCAACTCCTTGGATCGTTAAATATCTAACAGTCAGTGCGCTGGGAGGTGCTGTATGTGGAGCAGCGCACGGTACTGCTACGACGGTGGGACCAAAACAGATTGCTGTCCAGGCAGTCACCGGTGCTCTGTTGGGCCCCTATGCGCCAGTCTATCTTCCGCTGTGGACAGTCGGGCTGATTCCGAATCGGCGCTGCCCAGCTACTTTTTCCCGCCGAACCTAGTATTCTTCAAGTAGAATACTAGGCAACTATCTAGGTTCGGCTTCACTTCGTTTTGCCGAACACTACCTGAACCAGCTCCTGATATCGGCAATCCCCGCCGCCTGTCGCCGTGCATCCGCCAACATGTCTCCAAACAGCAGCTGCTCTGCGAGCTCCTCCCGCGCCGTCGCCGGATCCTTGGCCCGCGCCGCCGCCGCCAGCTGATGCGCCTTCACGCCCGGCAGACGCTCCACCACCAGCCCGAACACCTGGCTCACCGGCTTCGCGATCTGATTCGTGATGTAGAACACATAATCCGGTGTCAGTCCGTTTTCGCGGATATAGGTCGGTGTCTCAATTCGGTCGCCCTGGTTCTCGGGTGCCGGGCTACCCCGCGGCGGCGCCACATAGACAAACGGAATTCGGTCATTCGATGCTGGCTTATTGCCCGGATCGCGTCGCCCAATCCGGTCCGCGAGCTGTTTGTGGGCCGGTGGCGTCTTTGTCTTGTACTCCGCACGGAGGCTCTTTGTAATAGTCAGCCGCTTCATCGAGAATCGTCCCGCCAACAGATCTCGTGCCGCCGCCCGAACAAACTCAAATGCTGCCACGATATCCCGCCGCACCAGAATCGCCTCAATCGCACCCCCATAGACATACTTGACAATCGGCGCATTATCCCGCCGCTTCATTACGATCCCCATGCTCTTGCGCTTGTAGTCCTTGTCTTCCAGACCACCCTCTGTCATATCGCCAACATAGCGCTTCTTGGAGAGAAGACAGAAACAGCGGAACATCTTGTCAAACTCAAAGTCGTGGGGCGGCTTGAGGGCGCCTGAAATCTTATGCCCCGCCTCCTCTGCCAGCTCCTTGGCCGCCTCCTGTGCCGCCCGCCCCGTCAGCCGTTCGCCGGTGGTCGGGTCGCGGGGGCGGAATGCAATGAACACGGAGTCGGTGTCTCCGTAGACTGCGATGGCCTCACAACGCGGATCTCCAGCCGCTGGCCCGTAGGCGCGCTCGATACAGGCCTTGCTGAATAGCAGCTGCTGGCGCCCGTGGCCAGTGGTGGAGGCCGCGAGACACTTGCGGCGAATCTTGGAGGTGTTTGACCCGAGCTGTCCATAGAGCGAGTTCGCCGTCAGCTTGTAGGCTAGCTGTTGTGCTTCCAGCAGCCCGTAGATGAAGCTGTCCTTCGACTCCTTCTCCTGCTGTTTCCGCGTGCTCTTGCGGGCGGCCAGCAGCTTCATCAGAATCTTCGGTAGCGTGGATTTGCTGCCGTCGGGCGGCTGGGCGTAACGACATACACGGCGGCCGGTGGGGATAAGTGCCGGATGCTTCTTGTGGGACTCTGCTGGGTCAGGGCGCAGAATGTCATACTCCACCTCCAGATACTCCCAGCCGGGCAGATTGTCGTAGGTGTCGGCACCCTCCTTGATGCCCACGAAGCTGCCGTCGGCCGCGTAGTCCTTGACCCAGACTAGGCTGTCGTGGCTGATGTTCTCTGAGATGATAGAGGAGGGATACAGACTGCTGAAATCCAGCGCGGCCACCGGGTCGTCGTCCAGATAGATACCGCTCAGCGGATTCAGCACGATGGCACCCTCATAGCCCTCGGTGTCATCGTCACTGCGGATGGTTTCTGGTACGGGCGCGACCGCGCAGTCAGTGTCCGCGGGAGCAGCCCGAGGTGGCGCTGGCAGCACCGGAATCAGCTGGTCCTCCTTGCGACACTCATAGAACACAAGGGATTCGGATTTGATGCCCTGCCCACGTGTGAAGATGTAGTCCACTGGCACCCAGCAGACATTGGCCATCGCCATGGAATTGTTGAGCACCTTGAGCTTCTGGAGCAGCTCCATGACAAGATCGCAGTCCTGTATACAATAGCGAGCTACCTTGGCACGGTCGGCGGGGCCACCGGCGTGTAGGCGGAAGATATCCTTCGGGCTGACATCGTCCTTGCTTTGGCTCCAGCGCACCGGTGGCGGACCGTGGTCGGCGAGAGCAGCGGCCAGCTCGGGGGCGCGGACAAACAGCGCGGTCGGCTCGGTGGCCACCACCTCCATCTTATCGCCGATGACGTCATTCTCCTCATCCATGATGACGATGTAGCGGCCTGGAGTGGTTCCCTCCGTGGAGTCAGTGGCGATGCGCCAGATGTCGGGTCCAGCCGGATGGCCCGTGTTAGGAGTAGGGGCTCCGCGGACCTTACCCGACATGAACGTAGCGGCGACGTTGTCCAGGCTGTAGGAGTCCAGCACGGCGTTGCGGCGCACGTAGGCCAGCAGGTCGATATGGAGACGACCATCGCCCGTGATGACATAGAAGGTGTTATCGCCCATTGCGGAAGAGCTAAGGAACTTCTCACGGAGCTCCACTCGGCGATCGGTGACGCGGCTGAAAGCACGGAGCGCGGGGGTACAGCGATTCACCTCGGCACGGTCCCACAGATATTTCTCGTCAAAGCCAAAGATGTTGTAGCCGACCATGATATCGGGGTCTACCGCCTCAATCACACGGCACCAGGCCCGAATGAGTGCAGCCTCGTTCGCACAGGCATGCGTGTTGGTCGTCGTGCCGCCACTGGGCAGACGCGCACAAGAGCCAAGAACAAAGATATCCTTGCGCACCGGCGCGCCATTGACGTAGACCACGGAGCCAATTTGAATAATCGGATCGCCCTCGGGTGGCGGCAGGGCGTCGTTGAGCAGCTTCTCTACACGGTCAATCGCGTCGTCGGCGTCGCAATCCAGAGTTGGCGGCCAAGCGGCCACGAGAGCAGGAAGGGCGGCTGTCACCTCGCGCGGCCCAGTCGGTGACAGATAGACACGACTGATTGGGCTTGCCGGCACAGCGGCCACTGCCGCCTCCAGTGCTGCGCCCACTGCCGCTCCTCCACGGCCGGCGATGCCCGTTGCGACGAGCTCGCGTGCCGGTTTCCTCCAGGTCTTCTTGGCTAGCGGGAAGTCGCCGTGGCTGCTCGTACACTCGATATCCCATGACATGACACGGAGCGGCGCCGATGTCAGCTGCGTAGCGGCATCGGCGGGGGCCACCACCTCCCAGTCCGCAGTGGCCTGAATAGCTGCAGTGGTCGGCATCTCATCGGGCTCCTCCCAGAGCCCTTCATCTATGGATACCCAGCCGGCGGGGCGGATCTCGCGTAGATGGAAAAAGCGGAGCATCGGGTCGATATTCGCCTCGAAAACGCGTAGCAGCAGAGGTGGACCTCCAGTCTCCCGTGGATAGATAGCGGCGCGTGGTACGGGAATCGGTCGGGCGGTCTCTGAGTCCAGGCAGGCATCTCGCAGGTGGGTCCAAAGCCGCTTGGTTGGTGTCTGAATCTTGAGGAACGTGAATAGGCGATTATTGGAGAAGTCCCAGAAGCTGCGGTGGCGCTCGATGCTGAAGGCGATGGAGTCGCGGTCGCGGTCTTCTGTTATGCCGGCGGCTGCGAGGAGATAGTCTTGATAGGCAGCACGGGCACGGGCACTGCTGGCAATATCATCGGGCAGCTCTACATAGAAGAATGGCGTGAAGCCGGTTATGTCGAGGCTTACACTCTTCCCTGCAGCGGTCGCACCGAAGAGCGTAACTGTGTAGCCGGTGGCTTTGGTATCGCGCGCAGAGGCGCTAAGAATCTGGAACTGGAGCATGCTCTTTATGCTACCGAGTGGGTCGAGCGTTTGAGTGGCCCGGTCATTTTTTGCTGGTGCGGCGACGCCGGCGGCGATTGCGTCGAGCCGTAGAGAGACGGGGCAGCCCGGATGATGTGGTGGGGCGACGACGCCGGGGGAGCGCACTGTAGGCACCGAGGAGGAGCGCAGCGGGTGCGGCTGTTGTGGCGGCCTGTAGGAAGGCGGCCCATGGGTTGCCGCCCGACTGGACCGGCATCGCGGGCATCGCAGGGAGAGGATTCTTAATCACCTCTGTTCCAGGCACCACCGCATCCAGACGCTGCTCTGTCTCGGACGCGGCAGCAGTGGCGCTTATCGGCTCAAACATATCTTCGGTTGGTGTCGGCGCTGGCGCCGGCGCAGGCGCAGGCGCAGACGCAGCAGCGGCAGCTGACCCCGACCGAAGCACGGCTGTCATCGCCTCCCGATTGCGCGGCTCATCTGCCTCTGTTATCTTTCCCTCTGTATCAACAAAAAGCACCGTGGGGACACCCGAAACCGGTTTCTTCTCGGCGAGTGGCGTGCGGTCATAGGTGGCCGCCTCCATGCTCACCATGTTCGCCTGTCGTCCGGGCGTCTTACAGAGCTGCTTCCAGATAGGCATATAGGAGTGGCAGTGCGGGCAGGTGGTGGTAAACACCAGGATGACCGTCAGCGGTCCACGCTGGATGAGTTCGCTCATCTGGTTTATCTCTGCTGCATCTCCACTCTTGAGGCGAAGATGTGGCGTTTTGCTGCGCCTAGACATCGCCCTCTAATACTGGTGGCCATTTGCTAATCGCCATCCAAAGAAGAGGATGCAAAACATCGGTGGCGCCCCCGCAGGTTGGGGAACAGTCGGCCTCCTGCTGGTGGTGGCCGTGGCGGTTGTGGTCGGCACCTGGCTCTACTGGGCCGGCGCACCGCCTGCTGTCTTTTGTCCCAAACGTCTAGACAGCCGCCCGGACGGTTCGCTGGTGCTCCAGCCATCGGGTCAGAGCTTTGCGGATATGAATGCGTTCCAGCAGTGGTGGCACGGGAGCTCTGGCCTGAATTCGGTCTGCCCGATTCCCGTGCTATCTGGTGTGCCGACGGCGGGGGAGGTGGCCGCGACAGCGACTGGTCCGGCCTGGGGAACAGAGCAGACATTCGCCACCACGCCGATTTACAAGGTGGATGACTACGAGTTCTCGCGTGTCTTCGGCTACGAGCGCGACGGGAGGATGATGGTGCCCCGACAGAATTATAACGAGATTCTGGAGGCGCGGGCGCTGGACTGGGCCGACAAGCCGCTGAGCTCCGATGAACGACGCGACAAGTATGCCGGTCTACGGGAGGGGTTCACCGCGGCGGGGGAGCTCACCGCGACCGAGGTGGCTGTACGCGATGCGCGAGCGCAGTTTGGTTCCAAAGAGGAGGCTGACGCAGCCGAGGTAGAGTGCCGCATGAGCCGGCAGGATCGCGAAGTCGCAAAGCTGGTCGCGCGGGCCTACGCATCGGACCCAGCCTGGGAACCAGTGGTCACCAAGGTGGGCGCGAACCACTGGGAGGTGAACGAGCTCCGGCCGCGCGCACGCCATGGTGCTATCGCACCCCAGCCATATCAGGAGCGCGTTGTGAATACGGGCGAAGATGCCGTGGATGTACGCTTCCGCTACCGCCAGCAGGCCGACATTGATGCGGCCATAGATCCGTACTTTTCCGGCTATCCGAGCCGCACGGGCGATCCGTATCAGGGCACGGTGCCCGGTCTGGAGCGGATGTTCGGTCCGACATTTGATAAGGCGCAGTGGTATTAGACCGATGCGCTACTTTCTGATTCGGGATGATCTGGACACCAACCACGTCATCGCGATTCATCGGACGCTGGATTCAGCGGTTGCTTGTTTTTCATTATTTGTTATCAGCGGAGATTATGAGGATTATCTGGAGCTCGTGGAGATTGATACGAACGACCATGGGATTGTCATATCAGATGCCGTGGTGCTCTCATATAACAAGCAGTTGCGTTCATTATCGTGTGGGCGGGAAGACATTTTGCGTATTATTTCTAGTAGGATCCCTCTGACAAGGGGCACATAGTGCTGTTGTCGAAGTGCGTATGCTGCCGATTGAGAAAAGGCAGCATGACCGCGGTGGATGTTGTACTATCTAGACCGGTTCCTCGCAAGGAGCCCACACGCACGGTAGTCTGAATACATAGCAGCTCGGCATCAGCGGCATCTGTCCAGCGAATAGTGCTGACAACCTTACCGGTGACATCCGGCCAGGTGGTCTCGCTGCTGCGATTGTTGAAGCCAACAACGATTGGGCAAGCCGTATCATCGCAGAGCGGCTTAGAATCGGAAAAGGGCAGGCCATTCAGCGTTACGGTGGTGGAGGCACTACCTGCGTTGGCGGGGGTAATCTCGGGGCCGGTATTGGTGAACTCCAAATCTAGCGCGACAGGCAGACCAGGAGTCGGGGGGTCGGGGCGGAGTGATAGCCGACTGATCTTGAACGGCGCATCGGGGGCGCTACAGTCCAAGATACTCGCAGTGGCAGTAAGGAGCGCAGCAGTGGCAACGGCAACCAGGCGGAATAGCATCTTATTCTGCTGGGGACAGTGAGAATTCTTTTTATGCGGAGCCGGCACCTGCGGTAGTCTTTCTATTACTGCTGCTCTTGCGCCCGCTGCTAGAGCGTCGCAACATAGCAGCACAGCCGGTAGCAAAGAGTGCCAGAATGGGACCCAGCTCTGTTTCACTAAATAGATATTGCGTACGGACCTCATCTAGGCTCACTGTGGGAGTCGCCGCCCGTTTGTGCGTGGTGCGACGTTTGTCGGCTGCGGGTGCTACCACAGGAGCCGCAGTCAGTACCGGCTTCAGAATCGCCTCGTAGTGCCCGCCGGGCATAAAACCAGTATTTCCAACATTCACGCCACCGCCTTTATAATTAACAAGAACCGTAGGAAGAGCAGGGTCGTGTCCAATCAGCGTCATACAAACAGGACGGAGACTCATATCATCACGAATCTGAACTGCAAGAAAGTTTACATTGTAAATCCGCGCAATCAGTGTGCCCATCTCAATAGGGAGCTCTTCGCGCTTCCCCTCAAGTGTATCAAACCACTCGGCTGCGGCTGCTGCACCACCGACCTTGTAATATAAAATATCTGCCACCATCTCCAAATCAGCACGTCGTGCGATTAGAACATCTCGGAACTGATCGGCCAGATAAGCACGGGCTGCGCGATTGTGCGCACGATAGGTGGGAGACAGCGCAAACAAAAACGAGTGGAGCATACAGTTGCCGTCGCCCACGGTGCCGACACGCGCAAAGTCGGGAATCACTAGATCCTGTAGTTCGGCGTTTTTTCTACCGGCACGCGGGTCGGCCGACGCTAGCATGTCCGGGTTGATAGGAGGGACCAGTTCATATGCACCCTTTTCCAGAAGCAGCTTTTTCTTTGGATTGCTGGCCACAATCACAATAATTAAGCTTTCAATATCCGATACAGACTCCAATGCCGGAAGCGCCGCCATTCCTAATAGGGGGCACTAAATTTGACAAGTGGCGCGAGTCCCTTCTTATTCCTAGTACAATGACTTCGGCAGCACCGACGACGACGATCAAGATTCTCTACAATGACTGCTATGGTGGTTTCGGATTCTCAGA
This sequence comes from bacterium, assembly GCA_010029825.1. Lineage (GTDB taxonomy): Bacteria > Bdellovibrionota_B > Oligoflexia > Oligoflexales > RGVZ01 > RGVZ01. The sequence continues at coordinate 10,332 of RGVZ01000131.1, forward strand.
GGAGTTTAAGGCAGCCTATAAGGAGCGTACAGGAAGGGATGCCACTACGTTTAATCAGCTGTTCAGAGCGGTGCGAGCCGACCCTATTGCAGTAGAGCTGTTTGAGCGGCTCGGGTCGGCGCGGGCATCGGGAGAGAACGCCTCACTGTCAGTACGGGAGATTCCGGCTCTGTTTGAGCGATATTGGACAATCGAGGAGTATGATGGCAATGAGTGGGTCCATGTGAATGTGAACGAGGCGTATGCAGACCTGCTTCACCAGTATATGGATTCTGGGGACTTGGGCGCACTCTGTAATGGCTATCGCACTGTCAAAACGGCGGCTGGGCGGCTCTTCAAGAGCTCTGGGATTGGGCTCGGAGAGGATGAGATTGTTGGTGCCCCTGCACCCGCCCCTCCATCCATCCTAAAGCCTTCCAGTATCGTCGGTGAAGATGAGTACGCCCGCACCGTCGGCTACAGCTACTTCGGGATCGGAGACGGGCCCGAGGCCGGTACTGGTGCTGGACACGCGTGAGGCCGGGCTAGCAGCGGCGCTCACCGGTCAGGGCGTATCATTCCGTATCTCACCGCTTAGCGCCGGCGATTTTTGGATAGTGGATGACAGTGAACCGACCGCACCGCCCCTCCTGGCAGCCGAGCGGAAGACATTCGCCGATTTTGCGGCGAGCAACACGGACGGTCGCTATCGTGAACAGCGGGCGCGCCTCATGGCGATGCGCGGAGCCGGCACAGCGGTACTCTACGTGTTAGAGGGCAGTTGGTCGGTAGCCGAGTCGCGTCGCTACGGAACTCTAACGGAGCCCAACATGAAACGGCTTCTGGCGCGCCTCACAATCCGTTATGGTTTGCCGGTGCTGAGCGCAGACAATACGACGGCGACGGCGCAGTGGTGTCGGGTGCTGCTCGGACAGCTACGGGACGACCCGACGGTCTTCCACCCAGAGAGCGGCAGCATTGCGGAGAGCACGGCAGGGGCGATGACGGCCTACACAGCCGCGCTGGGTGTGGTGAAGGCGTCTAATCGGACACCTGCAGCGGTGGCGGCAGCGATGTTGGGGGCGGTGCCCGGTCTCGGTGAGAAACGCGTAGCGGCAATTCTCGCAGAGCGGTCGGTAGCGCAGCTGTCGGGAATGACGGCGGGCGAGCTGGCGGGGCTGGTGGCCGGCGGAAAGCGGCTCGGCGACAAACTGGGGGCGGCAATTGCGGAGGCGCTGGGGTTCAGCGGTGGCTCCTAAGAGACCCACGACAATGGCACGCCGGCAACGCTGTAAGGCCGCACCAGCTCCCGCATCTCAGCAATCTCGCGCTCCTGGGTCAGCACAATCTGCTCGGCTAAGCGGCGCACCCGCATATTGGTCGTGCGGTCCGCCCGTGCCCCCGCTGTCAGGAGTGCCATACTGTGATGCGGAATCATATCGTGTAGGAA
>RGVZ01000132.1 GCA_010029825.1 bacterium
CTCTCTGGATGTACCGACGTCGCCAATGCCTGCCAGGTCCAGATCACGGGCAACACCACCGTCACTGCGAATGTGGAGCAACTCAGTTACACAGTAACCGGCAGTGCAAGTCCCACCGCAGGTGCCACGATGGCGCTTTCACCGGCGGCTGGTCCCTACCGTTTTAACGATCCGGTCACGTTTACGCCGACATTAACGAGCGGCTATGCGCTGAAAACCACGGGACGCTGGACCATCACACCGGCCAGCGCTGCCGCGCCCACGTGCATCGATGACTCAAACTCATGTCCCGTTAGGATCACGTCAGACACCACGGTTGTGGCGAACGTAGAACCGCTCTTCAACCTCAATGCTGATGTGAGCGGGTTACCGGGATCCGCGACCATCCTTGCCATCGCAGGCGTAACCTCAGGCGCGGGGGCTCCTGCCGCGATCGAAAAATCCCTTTCGAATGGCGCAAATCAAGTCGCCACGGGGGGATTCCGGGCTGGCAATTCGTACTCGAACTTGCGAGTCACGGTCCAACCGGAAAACTACACTTGCGTCATCAGCCCGGCGAATCTCACGTCGGGGACATTTACGAACTCCGACATCTCCATTGCGATCGCTTGCGCGATGAACCGTCCGACGATCGCGTATGCCCAGTCGACTTTCACGTTGACCAAAAATATCGCCATCGAACGCATCGTCCCAACCCTCGGTGGTGGACCGGTTGCGACCTGCGCCGCGACCCCGTCTCTTCCTGCTGGACTGACGGTGGATCCGGCCAGCTGCGCGATCACGGGGGCGCCGTCCGCCCTTGTACCCAACGCGACAACCACAATCACGGCGACCAACTCGGGCGGTACCGCCAACACCACACTGACATTCACGGTCAATGATGTGCAGCCAGGTATCACGGTGCTTCCAACATCGCATGTTTTCACAAAAGGCACCGCGATCTCCCCCATCACGCCGACCCTCAGCGGCGGGGCAGTGACATCTTGCCGGCTTGTCCCGGTTCCGCCCGAGACATCGACACCGTCCCTGCCAGCCGGCCTCTCGCTGAATCCAACCACTTGCGAAATTTCTGGCACACCGACATCCGTCGTCGCGACGAGGCCTTATTCCATTAGTGCTTCCAATACTGGCGGATTCGCCAACGCGCAGATCAACATCACAGTCAACGATGTCCAGCCGCAGATTTCCTACGCGACCTCTACGGTCGTCGCGCGCATCGGGACAGCTGTAACGATGACCCCGACCCTGGCTGGCGGCGCCGTGACGCAGTGCAGCGTCACTCCGGCCTTGCCCGCAGGGCTCAGCATTGGCGCGACGTCTTGCGTGATTTCCGGAACACCAACCGCGATCCAGAACGCAACCACACATACGGTGACGGCGACCAACAGCGGTGGGTCGATCTCGACATCCGTCCTCATCACGGTCACGGATATTCCGCCCACGCTGACGCTCTCTCCGTCGAGCTTCACCTTCGTGGAAAACAGCCTGATTGGCGCGATCACCGCGACGCGAGCCAGTGGCGGCCCGGTGACTTCGTGCTCCGTCTCACCCAACCTGCCAACCGGACTTTCGGCGTCCGTCACGAACGGCACTTGCCAGATCACCGGCACGCCAACCGCGATCAGCGCCCAGACGTCTTACACGCTGACCGGAACCAACTCGGGCGGATCCGGTCCGGTCAGCTTAACCATCACCGTCGACGTTCCGCCGGCCTTGTCATGGGGAACCTATCCAAACGTTGGAGCGGCAACGCTGAACACGGCGTTTTCGTTGACTGCCACCAATTCGGGAGGCGCAGTTGCAACATGTACCGTCACTCCGGCTTTACCAGCCCCACAATTGTCACTGTCCGCCACGAACGGCACTTGCCGGATCGCCGGAACTCCAACCACATCGCGGGTTCCGACTACTTATACAGTGACTGCGGCGACCAGCACCGGTTTTACAGCGACATCGACACTGACTCTGAGCGTCAGCTTTGCCCGAACGGCTCCACTAGACAACCAGTACGTCACATCAAATTCCAACGGATATATTCCACTAAATGCCAACATCGTATCCTGGAACGCTGTGGCAGGCGCAACGAGTTATACTGTATCGCTTCGTAGTGCCGCGAACTGTGCCGGGGTCGAATACTACGCCGGGACGACAAATCTCACCTCATACACATTCCCCCGTAACGCAGTCAGCAGGGATTATTTCACCTGCGTCAAGGCAAATTATGGGACAAACGGGACTTTCAACGCATCCAACAATAATTGGAGTTACGATTATTGTAAGTCCTCTCTACACGGAGGCGACGCTAACAATGACAGCATTGAACGGGGGGATAAATTATGCAGCAGCGATAGGCTCTACTACGTGCGATTGGGTCCGTTTCCGGGAGAGACCGCGACCGGCAACTTAGTCCTTTACAAGTGCACTAATGCCGCGTGTACGAACATCACTTGGAAATGGCAAACAAATACCACGAACGGTTTTCGGTTGATAATGCAGGGCAATCAGGCGGGTAACCTGGTTTTGTACCCGCCCCCCGGTGGACCGCCAGCCGTATGGTCGAGCAACGGTGGTAATAACGGTTGGTTAAATAACTGGTTCGTCGTTCAAGGGGATTGTAACTTGGTGACTTACATGGGAAATACTGCCACCTGGAATTCAGGTACTTATCATTGTCCTTGATTTACCAATTCGGGTTTATCGGGTGCTGCCTTGCCGAAAACCGGCAGACTCTTGGATTCCCGGCAAAAATAAGCCACCAGAGGTTATTATGACGACGTCAAGCCGCATGCGCGATCAGGAAATTCAGGTAAGATTTGCGGCGTTGACGCCGAAGTGCGTTATATAGCAAGGGCACAGTGAAAATCCTGCAGGAAAATAACCATTGCCTCGTCGTCGACAAGCCGGCGGGTATGTTGGTTGAGCACGACGAGAACCATCCCGCGCAGCGGGGACTTGAATCCGCGCTTGGTGTCGCGAAGGCCATGTTGAAGGAAATTCATGGCAAGCCAGGCAATGTTTTCCTGCAACCGGTCAACCGCGTCGACCAGCCGGTCAGTGGCGTCGTGGTGTTCGCGAAGACTTCCAAAGCGGCCAGCCGCCTGGTGGCGGCGTTTCGTGAACGGACCGTCGAGAAATTTTATCTGGTCGTGATCGAAGGGCAGCTGGCAAGCCCACTGGGAAAGCTGGTCGATTTCATCGCGGAGGGCGCGACGAAAGGAACCATGCAGGTCGCGTCAAAAGACACGCCGGGCGCGAAGAAATGCGACCTTGAGTATCAAGTGCTGTCGGACTTGCCGGCCAACCGGCAAGTCGTGTTGGTTCGCCTCGGCACGGGGCGCAAGCATCAGATCCGGCTGCAACTTTCGCATCAAGGCAGTCCGGTGGCAGGAGACCGCAAATATGGTGGAAAATCACTATTTGAGGGGGGCCAGGCCATCGCGCTGCATTGTTTCCGGCTGCGGTTCCCCCACCCGACGCGCGAAGAGAAATGCGACGCATCGTCCCCGCCGCCGGAATTTTGGGATAAGATCGAAGGGTTCCGGGAAAGGCGTGATGAAATCGTGCGCCGCGTGAGAGAAGCAACGGAGCCTGAAGCCTGGAAGTGAGCGTCCACCGAAAATGATTCCCCTGATCATTTCTGCCGTAATCCTGTCCACGTCGTCCGCGGCTTTCGCCGACGGGATCATAGAGGTCAACGACAGCGACTGGCCGCCATATTTTTTTGCCGGGGCGAAGGACAAGCCCGATGGTTTCGGCAAGGAACTGCTGCAGCACTGTTTCGCGAAGACAGGCGTGAGGGCTGAGTTTCGCCACACCGGGATCAAACGCGCCGTGAAAGAACTGGAGGACGGGACGCTGGATGTGAACGTTTATTCGCGGGATCCGCGCCGGGAAAATATGGTGCGTTTCGGCGAGGCAACTTTGTTCAGGAGCGACTACCGCCCGTTCGTCCGGTCGGACGCGAATATCAAGATCAGGAAACTCACCGATTTTGATCCGCTGCGCATCGGTAATCTGGCGGGCTTGACGTACACGCCGGAATTCTCGAAGTACCTCGAATCCCGCGAAAAGAAGGGCGAAGTCACCACGGTCAATACCCCCGAACTGAATATCCGCATGCTGGTCTCGGGCAAGATTGACACATTTGTGAACACCACGCCGACAGTTTTGTGGGAGGCCAGGGAAATCGGGCTCAAGGAAAAGATCAAACCCCTGGATTACGTGGTCAAGGCGGGGATGTATCACGTCGCGGTATCCAGGAAATCAAAGCGTATCAACGATCTCGGGGCTTTTTTGGAAAAAATGGATCGTTGTTTGACGGCGACGAGGGAAACCTCGTTTTACAAGGCGCTTTCCGACAAATATCTGGTTCGCTGACCGGGACAGACTTCAAGTTCGAGTGGGTTCCGCCGAGAAAATGATACAATCGATTTTGGTAAGGCGGGACCATTCCTGCTGAATCGTTCTCGTGGGGCCATCGTTGTTTCGCAACGTGAAAAAATTTGTTGCCGCTGCCGGGCTTGCGCTCGCGGCTCATCAGATCATGCTGGTGCCACATGCCCTGTGCCGCTCCATGGAATCCAATACCGGGGATCCTGTTGAATTCGCGACGGACAACGAGGCACACGAGTGCCATCAAGACAATGGCATTGCTGTCGCGGATCATGGACACCATCACAACCACTGCGATCACGAGCTGCCGGACTCCAGCCAGTCAAATAGCGACATCCAGCAAGCGGTGATTGTCGGTCATATCACGTTTGACTGCGGCGCGACTCCCGTCCCGTCCGCGAATTTGATTCTCACCAGTCGTGATACGACATCAGCCACCAGTACCAGCCACTTTGTGCAGCACGTAAGGATACTGTCATAAGGCGCAGAAGAGAGGATTCTTCGGCTTCGCCTCAGAATGACGGGGGGAGAGGATTCTTCGGCTTCGCCTCAGAATGACGGGGGGGCTCAGAATGAGGACGGGGCTCAGAGTGAGAACCGTCATCCTGAGCCCGAAGGGCGAAGGATCTTGTTTGTCGATAAATGATTTCCATCATGTTCCCAAGCTTCTAATTACGGAGGATTCCCATGAAGCTTTTCAAAGGTGTTTTCGCGTCGGTTATTGGAGTTGTCGCAGGTGCTTCCATCGCTCTTGGCGCAACGGGTGTTGTGCACAAGAATCATGAGCACAAGCATGCAGCGGGCTGTGGTCACACGGAAGTCAAGCACGACGGCCATGTGGACTTCCTGCATGACGGCCACATGCACGCCCTCGAAAAAGGCGCTGCGGTCGAGCACAAGCTCGCTGTGAACGACACGTTCCCGGCTGGCGAGAAGCCGGTCAAGCACGCTGACGCCCACAAGCACGGCGCTGGCTGCGGTCATGACGCCATCCCGCATGGCGACCACACCGACTACGTGGTTGACGGCAAGCTGCACCACGCTCACGGCGACCACTGCGACGAGCATGGCACGCTGAACTAAGTCCCGGCGCCAGCCCCTCTTCCTCGCGGGAGAGGGGCTTTTCCGCATCTCGATTAACAATAAAAAGAGGATCAAATGAAGTCGCAGGGCATCATGACAGGGCGTGTGAGGCGAGTCACAAGTCGTATGATCCTTCCGTCATTGATGGCGGCGTTCGTCGTGGCCCTCCCAGCGTGCAGGACAACCTCGGCTGTCTCAAAAGAAAGCGATCATCGCAGCGACTCCCCAGACAGCTGCGGCCCCGAGGGCATGGCCGCGCGTCGCGCCGCGACCTTCGAACGAACGAAAAGCTGTGCCGCCGACGCCATGGGCCTCGGCCTTGGCGAGTCGATCCAGGCAGTGGCCAACGCCGCCGGCGAGGCCAAGGCCCTGGCGGCGGCGATCAAGTCCTTCAATCAATTTCAGAAGACCGCCGCGTTCAACGTCAATATCGCGAAAGGAACCCTGTGCGCGCAGACTTTGCTCGGTGGATACGGCCTGACTGAAACCGTGAAAATCACGACCGGCCGGCTGGTTTCCGCCGGACTGAGTCCCGACGACGAATACGACAGCCTCGCCACCATCGCGGCCAATGCCTCAACCGGCGGGCTGCCGGAGGCCTTTCAGCTTCTGGGTGAATTCCTCGAGGTACCGACACTCGAGCACGCGATAAAGTTCGGCGCCAAGTCACTGAACTCTTATGCCGAAATCAGCCGCGTCATCACGACCTGCGGGAACGTCTTCAACAACGTGCTGGCACAGAACACACTCAATGTCATTCAGCTGGCTAAACTGAACAAGATTTTCGTAAAGGTAACCGTCGCGGCAGGTATCGCGAACTGTGCGTCGGCTGGTCTTTTCAACGCGGTCGACGCCGGGACCGAGATCAACTGCCTGATTCAGGATCTCAACTACCTGCATGAACAGACCGCTAGGATACTCGTAGCGGAACAGAATCTTTGTGAAGGACTCGGGGAGATCGCGGCGTTGACCACGTCCCGTCCGGCGCTGGCGGCGATTCGCAATACGAGGGATCCTGAGACGGGCGAATTGGACGCAACCTCGAACGCGCGGGCCATGTTGTGCCAGCGCGTGATCTCGAACTGGGGACGGTGCCTCGCGTCGACGACACTTTCCCTGCGTTCGGAAGGATATTGCCGCAAGTTGTGCGCGCGGATGAGCAACTCTACCCGCGAGGATTTCATGCGCGCCGCCGTCGCGACGGGTTTCGCGGACCCCGGAAAAATCGCGGGGCTGGTCGGCGACGCCAATGATTTCTGTTTGTCTGCGGGCAATCCGCAAGGGCTGGTCCGCGACGGAAATACACCCTGCGTCAACCTGTGCATGCAGGGGGCCGGCGGTGAGTCGCAGGAAGCCTATCCGCAACAACTGCCGCCCTGATGACAAGGCCGGCGCGCCCCGCAAGCAAAGCAAAGCATAGCGACCTCGAAAATATTGCAAATCGCTGTCGCTGAGGTTATCTCAATGGGCCCCCGCCGATTCAGCGGCGGGACCAGTCCCGGGGAGCTTCATGCGTTTCTGTCTCAACAGGTTGAAAACATTCTCTTTCTCTGTCGCATTGACCGTCATGACACCGATCCTGTGCGTGGCCACGCAGGGATGCGGTAACCCCGGAAATCATGGACACCCGGCCAGCTCACTTCAGAACGTTTTCGGCGACGACAACCGGGTCGCGATGGACAGGCACCTCAGGCCTTGGACCGCCATCGGCAAGATTTTCGACACCGGTTGCACGGGTACGATGATCGGAAGGGACCTTGCCCTGACCGCCGCCCACTGCGTCGTGGATCCCGCCACCAGCCAGATATCAAGCAACCTGACCTGGTTCCGGGCCGACTACGTCAGCGGCACGGCGTCCGCCGAGTCATGGATCGAAAGAATCTGGCCAGGAACCTTCCAGCCGGAGCGGGATCGTGGGCGCGACTGGGCCATCATCCAACTCCGCGACCCGATTGGCGACCAGGTCGGGTGGTTTGACGTCAACTTCACCGACGCGAACAATTTTCCGGATGTGTTGACCGTCGCGGGATACTCGATCGACTCCAACAATGGGGAAATCGCTGGAATTGATTTCAACTGTCGTACGCGGGCACGTTTTGCGACGGAAAATGAGATCTTCCACGACTGCGATACTGCCCGCGGATCTTCCGGCGGCCCGGCATTCGCGGAGTTTTCTGGTGCTTACTACGTCGTCGGTGTCAACGTGGCCGAGAAACGAGACGGCGGGGAAGTCTCCCTGCGCCTGCCTGACTATGACCACGACCACGCGAACATCCTCATTCCCACCGTCGGCTTTTTCGACCAGGCGAAGCGGATGCAGGCCCTGTCCCTGTCGCGCTGACCCCTCTGTGTCAGACAGGGTTCGTTTACCCTCAGAGAATCCTGGCCCAGACGGCTTTCAGATAGCGACCTTCCGCGACATGCGACGCCCACGGATGGTCCGGCGCGGCGCCCGTGACGCGGAAAATCTGCGCCGTGCGCTGCGCCTGCCATGCGGCCTTGCGGATGGAGTTCAGGAAATCGGCCTCGCTGACCAGACCGGTACACGAGCACGAAAGCAAAATCCCGCCCGGTTTCACGACTTGCATCGCGAGGCGGTTCATATCCATGTACTTGCGCAGGGCCTTGTCCACTTCCTCGCGGCTGCGCGTCTGTTTCGCCGGGTCAAGGATCACGACGTCGTACTTGAGCCCGCGCTGGATCGCCTCGCGCAACCAGTGGAACAAGTCCACTTGCACGAACTTGATTTTTGCCTTGTTCAGGCGCGCGTTTTCCTCGGCGATCTCGATGACGGACTCGTCAAGGTCAAGGCCGACGACCTCCGCGGCACCGCCGAGTGCCTTCGCGTACACGGCAAATCCACCTGAGTTGCAGCAGATATCAAGAACGCTGACACCGCCTTCGCCTCCGGCAGCGGCTTTCACAGAAGCAGCGTCTTTCACGACCTGGGCCAGGGTCATGCGGTTCTCGCGCTGGTCGACGAAGAATCCCGTCTTGTGTTTGCTGCCCGGCGCGACCTTGAACTTCAGGCCGTGCTCCTCGATGACAAACGGCTCCGGCACGGCGGGGCTGCGAATGTCCATCGATTCCTGTTTCTGGACGTGGTCCTCGGCGAACCAGTAAAACTTGCAACCCGGGAAATACTCGGCGAGGGTTTGCAGGATGGTCTCGCGGAACCGGTACATGCCGGAAGAAAAGAACTCGACCACGATCATGTCGGCGAACTTGTCGATGACGAGGCCCGAGAGTCCGTCACCTTCGCTGTGAACGAGGCGATAGGAATCGGTGACGTTGTCCAGTTTCAACGTCTCGCGGCGCAGGCTGATGGCCTGGCGCAGCATCTTGTCGAAGAACTTGCGGTTGATGTCTTCCGCCTCGTCCGTGGTCAGGACGCGCAGGGCGATCCGCGAATGCCCGTTGTAGAGACCCCGCCCCACCCAGGCGCCGGTCCGGTCGACGATATCCACGACGGCGCCGTTGCGCGGTTTCGGGTCCGGCTTCTCGACCATCTTTTGAAATATCCACGGATGCGATGACTTGCGTTCGGTCTTCAGATAGACGACCGGCAACTCGCCCGGGACGAATTTCTTGACTTCAGGCGCGTCGCCTTGCCGGGCGCTGCCCGGATGTCCAAAATCGGCGGCGGAGGTTTCATCGGAATCGCGGAAGTCTTTCATGGATATCTCTGACGGTTATGGTTAGAATGTGATTCTAAGCCTTTTTAATAACCAATTCAACAATTTCATGCCGGGACAACAATGGAACGCAAGCCGATATCGAAAGAAACGCGGAAATCAGAACATAAAATCTGCGGTTTTCATGCTTGCATGGCCCTGTTCCACAACCGACCCGGTGACATCATCCGCGCCTATGTCACTGAAGAGACCCGGAAACCTTTCGGTCCGATGCTCAAGTTTTGCGCCCAGAACCGCCTCGCCTACCACATCGTGGATCCCATCGACCTGGCCAAGATCGCCGAATCAGATCATCACGAAGGCGTTTGCGTTCTGGCAAAATCACCTAAGTATCCTGATTTCAAGGACTTTTTGCAGACGGCCGCCAAACCAGGGGTCGTCCTCTGGCTGGTCGGCGTCGAGAACCCCCACAACGTCGGCGCCATCCTGCGCACGGCCGCTCACTTTGGTGTCGGGGCGGTTCTTGTCACCCCGGGCGGCCCGGCCTCAGCCCGTCCAGCCAAATGGACCTTGCCAGCCTCTGCCCTTCGGATCGCTGAAGGCGGCGCCGAGCACGTACCCGTAATCGTAGCCGCCAGCCCTGTTGCGGAAACTGCCCGTGACCTGAAAAAATCGGGCTTCGCCCTCTACGCGACCAGCGGCAGCCAAATGGCCCAAGATGCCTTCAAGGCAAATTTCCGCACGCCCTGCGTGATCGCCCTCGGGGCCGAGGGGCCCGGCCTGCCGGAAAACCTTCTGAAATCCGCCGACGCGACCCTGCGCATTCCGGGCACGGGAAAAGTCGAGAGCCTCAACGTCTCCGTCGCCGCCGGAATTCTGGCCAGCCTCGCCGTCCATGGCGCATGAGATGATGACATCCGCCCGGCTTGCGGGTTAAAAAGCCGTTGTCCAGAGGACCCGTAGCTCAGCTGGATAGAGCACCGGATTTCTAATCCGGTGGTCGCAGGTTCGAGTCCTGCCGGGTTCGCCACTTTTTCAAATGATTTCGGCGTCAGGAAGTTCCGGCGCTGTCGTCAATTCCGCAACGCCGGTTCGTCCGTCCCGTCGTCATAGATTGACGCGTCCCGGCAGTCGAGCACTGCGGGAGCGAAGGTCGAGACGCATGAATCGTGGCGTTGAGCTACCGCCGCGTCCGTCAGGTCGATGGTCAAAGTTTTCCCGTCCGCGCAGTTCCAACCAACCGGCGCCTCCGGCGCGAAGTCGGCTGGCAGCAAATCCGGGATATCGGTCTTGACGACAACGGATGCCTCAGGAAGTTCCACCGCCGGGCTGATCGCGCCAGTCGCGTCAAACGAAGCCCGCGTCGCCCGCGAATAGGGCAAACCGTCCCACACTCCATCGGCCACCATGGCGGATTGACCGGCACCCCCCTGAAACTTCGTGAATAACCTGTCCCCAAGAGTCACGCCATCCGCCACGGAGCCCGCGATGGCAGACCCCGCGTAACTGACACCGTTGTCCGAGACCCGCAGCGACGAATAGTTGCGGAAAGTCCGCGTTACCTGCCTGTCAACCAAACTGATCAGGGATGACATGGTGAACCACTTTTCCCCCGCGACGGTCGTGTCAAATTCCATCGACGCCGCGAAAGTGGAGTCCGTCCTCGACACCTGCATCACCTTGGTGCCCTTCACGCCTGATTCCGTGATCGCGCCAATCCTGAACTTGTTGACCAAAACCCAATCGCGGCATTGATAGATGACGACCTCTCCAGGGTTCGAGTCATCCATCCACAACTGGATCGTTTCCGACTCACTCGAATCTGAACCTTGAACCATCACGTTGTATTTCTTTCCGGGCTCGATGCGGTCAGACTCCATCTCAAGATGGCAAAGCGTCACGGCATCCTTGCTCAACTCCCGCCGCCGGACGCTTGCCCGCCTGCGAACCACCGGCGGTCGAATCCTCAAGTCCTCCGGCCTTACGGAGCGTTTCCGGGATGTCAAAGACGACCGCGCGGGACAAACCCAATCCGGCAAGACTCAACGGTCCGGGCGAAGGGCTGGCCTCGATAACGCTTTCCGCGGACGATTTTCTCTCGCCGCCGCAACCGGAAACCAAGGCGCACATCAAAATGGCCCCACCGGTCGAGATTCGTCTGTTTGACCTTCCGCGCATTGGAATGTCCCGCAAAAATCACGTTTACCTCGAAAATAATCGGCCATCGGGGCCGTCCTCTTGAGGTCCCACCGCGTTGACGCGGACCGCCGTGGATTGGACTTCACACAAGTAAACACTGAAATCCCCGGCGTTACGGGCTATTGCGTCTGAATCCCCCCCGGGAAATCTCGCCCCACGACTCAAACCCCCGCGCAAAAGACCGAAAAAAACTGAACAGATTGCCTGATTCCGGAGAGTCCCCAAATGCGCCCAGACTCATCGCCGCGCGTCACTGTCCTTGGCCGCGCCATCGCGACCGCCGCCATTTTTTCCGTGGTCGTCGCGGCGGCGCTGTCCTCTTGCAAACCGGTCATGAACAAATCAGGCGACAAATCCGGCGCGAATTCCCAGCCATCCAGTGGAACCCAAGGCCAGGTGACGGG
>RGVZ01000133.1 GCA_010029825.1 bacterium
AGAATCGACGACCGTGCGTTGTGCACCGGCAGTTTCGTGGGACCGAATACCCTTTTGACCGCCAGCCATTGTGTCCAGTCAGGATCCAAGGTGTTCGTGAAGCGCTACGAGGCAACCAGCGTCAAGGTCATCGAACATCCCGAATCCACGGACGAGGTCGAGTCGAACGATCTGGCGATCATCATGTTCGCCGACAACACGGCCAAGAAATGGACCCGTCTCGCGGCGCAGCCCCCGAAACGTGGCGATGAGATCCAGATGATCGGTTACGGGTCGTGCACCACATGGGACGGCGCGGATACTGGTACCCGCCGGTGTATTGGCAAGAACAAGATCAGTAGCATCACCGACATGATCCGGACCGCGCGGTCGGCCGGTGTTGCGGTTTCCCCGGGCGATTCCGGTGGCCCGATGTTCAACAGCGACGAGACCATCGTCGGAGTTGCCTCCGGTGGTTATGCCGGGTCCAGCAGCATCCACGTCAACGTTTTCCTGCCATCGAACATCAAGTTCCTGCAGAATACCGTTCGCAATCATGGTGCCATCATTTGCGGGCTTGCGGGATTCAACCACCCGGCCTGCGACGCACAGCCCCAAAACCCGTCTGACGACGAGCCAGTCCGCATCCCGGATCCGGTCGACAACTGATCAGGATCCGACCCCGGCCTCGATATCGACGTCCTCGTGCGTGTCCTCATCAGAATCTTCCGGCCGTGTCGCCGCAACGATCGGGACGAACAGGACGAAGGTCGTCCCGAAGTCAGGTCTTGACGTAACCTCGATCCGGATCTTGTTCCTCGCCGCTTCGTCCCTGACGAACAGGAACCCAAGTCCGTGTTTGCCAGCCCGTTTGGACTCGTGCGTTCCCTTGAACAGTCCGTCAATTTCCGCTTCCGTCATCCCGACGCCGTTGTCCATGATCTCGACGCGCAATTCGTGATCCCTCATCGTGAAATCCAGGTTGATGAGTCCTTTTCCTGGAGGCATGTTCGCCGCCGCGATCGCGTCGATCGCGTTTCGGACGAGATTCTGGATGATCAGGAAAAGGGTGCCGGGACGCTCCTCGAAGTGCATTTCGAGGACACCAGGATGCGTTTTTACGATGAGCCGGCACGGCAATGACTTGGCGTCTGGTCGCAGCAATAGTTCGATGTCATCCAGCAGTTCCTGTACCCGGATGACATGGCTTTTCAGTTGCTGGTCGATGTCCCGAAGCACGATCCGGTTGATGCGCTTGATGAAGTAAAGGCTTCGCGTCAATTGTGTCCGGTCAATTTCGCCAGGATTTGTCGCCGAAAGCTCCAGTGTCTGGATAAGATTCCCCAGTTCATGCGCGATCGTCCGCGCCTGCATCCCGATCTGCGCGTTCTTCTCCGCCGCGTGCAAACGGGCCCTCGCGTCACTTTCGATTTGTTCCAGCTGCAGCCGTCTCTCGAGGTCTTTGCACCAGAACTCTTCCATCTTGGCAAAAACCAGAGTCGTCAAGCCAAGCGCAAAACATGCGAACAGACGTGAGCGAAGGCTTTCGTCGGGATAAAAGTGGATCGTGGCGAAAGAAGCTGTGATGATACCGGCCGCGGTCACCAGATTCCGGTAAGATTTTCGGAAGAGATCTGATTGTGACGAAATCACAAGCAGGGTCCACACCATACCGGTAACAACCAGAGGTGGACGGAGTGCGTACGTCAGGAATAAGTCTACGATCACGAGATTAACGAGCCATCTTCCCGCATCCCACGCGTCAGTCCTGTATCCTGTCTTTCTCTGCCAACCTTCTGTCGTGTTTGTGATCCAGCCGTTCAGTGCAGCGACTGCGATGCCTCCGGCGAGTACAAGGTAGTGAAACTTGTCGTGATTGATAGAGGCAAAATAATAGGAGATCGTCACCGCGATCATGCCCGGGAAAACAACGCGCTTGGTCATGGTTTTGTGTACTTGCTCGACCTGCCGCGCGATTTCGAGTTGCCGTGGATTGCGGCCTGCGTCGGATTGAAAAGCCACAATTACCCCTCCCCCGCTGATGAAAGCGCCTGTTCAGAAGTCGGGGGGGCGTTCGTAAAAAATTATAGTTAGTAATAGCTATTTGATGAGTATTTCTAACTATTGCAGTTTGTCTCTTTCCTTCGTTTACTTTCTGTAACAGTCCGCATTTACAGCATATTCAACGCCGCCAATTTGGAGATTACCTTGGAGCCAGGGCCGCCATTTTCCGGGAACCTAGTGATGCACGTACGGTACTTCCAAGGTTCGAAGTACCCGAAAGAACTTGCAGATCTTCGCCGCCAGACTTTTGTCGACGAAACCAAATTTCTTCCCTTGGACGACGCAATGGACGCCTGGGATGAAAGTGGGGTGCACATCTGCGTTTTCGATAGTCAGGACGTCTTGCTGGGTGCGACTCATGTGCTTCTCGCCGAGGAGTCCGATTTCGGAAAATGGACATGGATCCCGGATAGTCAATTGAAGTGTGCCATCCTTTCCAGAAGGACCGCGGTTGCAGCGAAATCCCGTAACCGGGGGATCTTTCAGCTACTGCTATACCTGGGGATGCGATGGGGAAGGATGCGAGGACGCAAACTTGTCCTTGGTTTCCTGGAGGATAGTGATCCCCCCGTGAAAAAGTTACTTCAGTGCGAAGCAATCACTGGTGTTCCTCTGCGACAGGTGTCTGGAGCCGACGGGCACCAATATCATCTTGTCCCTACTTGGGGTGACGTTCAGCTAATGGCGCAGAGGAGTTATTCCGCGCTTCCTCGCAGCATCCGCGACTGGGTGCGTTATCACGTCATGCCGGAGGAGCTGACTGAAACGGTTCGTGAGCGTATTTTCCGGTTCTACGAAAATCCTTGGCTAGCAAAGACTCTCCGTCGGGAACTGAGTCGGAATGAATACGGCAGGGCTATTGCCAACCTGCATCAATATGTGAGGTGGACGACAAGGCTGCTGGCGCAGATGACCGGGCAGACTGCGGACCCGGAATTGCGCGCGCATTTCATGGATCACTTGTCTGGCGAGATTGATCACGAACGGATGCTGGAGGCGGACCTGCGCGGGATCGGATGGGATGTGGAGTGGGTCATGAACGGGATGGCGCCTGACCCGGATATCCTGAATTTCATGAGCGTCCAGCAAAGCCTGGTCGCGTTCGAGCGTGACCCGGTGTTGTTCCTGATGGTGCCGCTGGTCGCGGAAGGCCTGTCCGCGTTTCTGGACAAGGAGTTCATCGCTGCCCTCGAAGAATGCGCCACGTCCTGGGGCATCGCCAATCCGCGTTCGGTTACAAAATTCCTGCGGTCGCACATTCACACGGACGGGGGCGACGACGGTCACTGGGCCGCGGTGCAGGGAATGATAGCGGGACGCATCCGGGACGAGGCGCATCATCAACGTGCCCTCGCCATCATTGACGCGGTCGCGCAATCCATGAACCGCGCGTGGTCCAATTACGTCGCGGTCCCCGATTTTGCGGCGATTCGTGACGTCGACTCCGGCCTCGCGTCCGGGATCACCAGTCCAGGATCACCAGTCAAGGATGTAGGCGAACATCAGCGGGGCCACAATCGACGCATCTGATTCAACAATGAATTTTGGCGTGTCGATCGAGAGTTTTCCCCAGGTGATTTTTTCGTTCGGGACGGCGCCGGAGTAGCTGCCGTAACTCGTAGTGGAATCGCTGATCTGGCAGAAGTAACTCCACTTCGGGACGTCCTTCTCCATGTCCTGCTCGATCATCGGCACGACGCAGATCGGGAAGTCGCCGGCGATGCCGCCGCCAATCTGGAAGAACCCGATGCCGGTGTTGCCGCAGTTGTTGATGTAGTAGTCGCACAGGTAGATCATGTAATCGATGCCGCTTTTCAGGGCGGAACGCTTGATCTTTCCTTCCATGACGCGGCCGGCGAAGATGTTGCCGGTGGTCGAGTCTTCCCATCCCGGGACGATGATGGGCAGGTTTTTCTCGCAGGCGGCGACCAGCCACGAGTTTTTCGGGTCGATCTGGTAATACTGCTTCAGCAGTCCCTTGCGGATGATCTGGTACATGTACTCGTGCGGGAAGTAGCTCTCGCCTTTTTCGGAGGCCTCTGTCCACACCTGCATGATCGCGCCCTCAAGGCGGCGGATGGCCTCGCCCTCGGGAATGCACGTGTCGGTGACGCGGTTCAGGTGGCGTTCCAACAGGGCTTGTTCGGCCTCGTCGCTGAGGTTGCGGTAATTCGGCACGCGCTCATAGAACTCGTGGGCGATCAGGTTGTAGAGGTCTTCCTCGAGGTTCGCTCCCGTGCAGGAGATGGCGTGGACCTTGTCCTGGCGGATCATCTCGGCAAGGCTCAGTCCAAGTTCGGCGGTGCTCATCGCGCCGGCGAGGGTCACCATCATCTTCTGGCCCGAGGCGATGTGCGCTTTGTAGGCGCGGGCGGCGTCGCGCAGCGCGGCGGCGTTGAAGTGGCGGTAATGATGCTCGACGAATTGTGACAAAGGACCCATGAAAGACCACCATCAAATGGAGTGAACGGGGCTACGCAAACAGACGCTGGTTTATACCCCAGCCTCCGGGAATGGCTAGAGTTTTTCACGGGGAAACCAGTTTTCGGGTCCCTGTGCTAGGATTAAGGACATCCCCCGGGATTTCCGGTCAATCTTATCGCCACTAAAGGAGTCAAAGATGCGTGCCCGTCGTTGCGGAAAGGTCGTCGCGATCGTGTCCCTCGCGGTCCTCGGATTTGGATGCGGCAAGAAAAAGGACAGTGCCAAGTCAGGGGGATCCATTGCTCCCCGGATCTTGTTGGCCGGATCCTCCAGCGCCCTCGCGGACAACCCGGAATCAGTGACATCCGCGGGCCAGACCACGGCCGCCAGCCTGAAGAGCCTCAAGTACTATGTCCAGAGCGTCCAGATTTGCAAGGATATCCAAACACAGGGCAGTGGCTATTCCGGGGCGACAGGATGCATCCTGATTTACTCCAACCCGGACGCCACGGACGAGGCCTACCAGAATTACGACATTTCGACCGCGATGGCAGATACCAGCGAAGACCACTGGATCGATTTCATGTCGGCGACCAGTCGCGCGAAACTGACGGCGGCCCCCGCCACCCTGACCAGCGACAACACAGGCGATTATTATTACGGCCTGATCAACTTCATCAAGGCGATCAAGATCAACGCGGAATACAAGGACGCGTCGGGCACGACGCGGTTCTACACCAAGACCCCGGCGGCCAGTGAGATCATCACGGACACCCCCGACCAAGTCGGTAAAAGGCAGCATTTGACGTTCACCACGACTGACCCGCGCGTGGGCCCGTCGAGTGAGATGACCGTCATGAACAACAACGGCGGAAGCATCTTCCACTTCCTGAATCCGCTCAAGATCACGGACGAGGACATCACTGCGGCAACGGGGTTCAAGGTCGACTTCGTCTTCAATCCTGAAAATTATTCCGGCGCATCGGGTGAACTTGGTACGGTTTCGGGTGGTTGCACGGACGGCATCGCGCCGGGCATCTGTGGCAGCTACGATATCCCGATGGGCAAGTTGGCCCCTGTGCCGCATAAAGACGGCGAGATCGTTAAAAAAGAAATCTATCTGGTGTCCAACTTCGGGGCGAATCAGGACTTGCGGATCGAACTTTACTTCAACGATACCGACTCGACCAAAGCCATCATGGGCGTCGATCGTTCCATCGTGATCAAGTCCGGCGCCAGTGCCAGCAACGACATGGGAACTCCCTATCTTTACCGACATTCCCGTGTCCCGGTCAGGGAGCCTTCGGCAACCAATGCGCCAGCGCATCCGGCGAGGTCACGATGAACTATACCTATGTCGGGACGCAGACCGTCTCTGAGTAGGAAGTGACCTCAGGTCCGGGGAACCTCTCGATGGATCCGGCTCACCCACAACGTCCGCGAATCAGTGTGGTGATGCCGGTCTACAACGGGATGCGGTACCTGGCTGCATCGCTCGAGAGCATCGCCTGCCAGTCGCGCCCGGTTCACGAGGTTATCGTCATTGATGACGGCTCCACGGACGGGACCCGTGAAATCATCAAAAACTGGGAATCCCGGTTGCCTCTGGTTGCTGTCTTCCAGCCCCACAGAGGTAACTGGGTCGCCAATACCAACGTGGCGATTGCCAAGGTCACGGGCACCCATTTCTCGATGCTGCATCAAGACGACCTTTGGGATCCGCGCCGGGTCGAGGTTTTGTTGGAAGTCATCGCCACCCATCCGGGGGCGGATGTCGTGATCCATCCGACCCGCTTCATCGGGCCTGACGGACGGTGGGCGGGAACATGGAATTGCCCGTTTAGCGGGAAAGGCCGTCCACTGGATCGCCAGGAAGTTCTCTCTCATCTGTTGGTCCAGAATTTCCTCGCCGTTCCGGCGCCCCTGATAGCGCGCAGGGCTTTGGATTCCACCGCGGTTCTGGATGAAAAACTTTGGTTCACCGCCGACTGGAAGTTTTGGCTTGGTTTGGCGTTGCGAGGAAACTGGGTATTCGAGCCGCGGCCCCTGGCATCGTTCCGCGTGCACGGATCGTCCCTGACCATGCGAGGTGGCCGTACCGCTGCGGACTATGAACAGCAGTTGCGTGCAGTGATTGACGAATTTTCCGGATTTAGTGGATCTACGTGTGCGCGTGCCGTGATTGATTTCAATTTACACGTGAACACCGCCATGTTCGCTGCCTTGAGAACTGGTAAATTAAATGTGGGACGGCTCGTTCTGGACTTCATCCGGCTTGGGCCGGCCGGGTGGTGCCTGTTTTTCAGGGCCTCGCGCATTCACGAGCGTATCATGGCCCGTGTTGTGGCCCGTACTGGCACGAGTGTGGCACTACCGCGCGCGAGGCCTGGTCGTTGACGGTGCCACCGGGAAGTAGGATGCTTGAGGCCATGAGGCAGTCAGGAAAATTCATCGTCTCTCTCTTCCTGTTTTCTCCGGCGGTCGCGGCTGGCATGACCTTTCGCGACTGCATTCAGGAAACGTCCGCGAACAATCCACAATTGAGGGCCGCTGCGGCAACCGCGGACCGGGCCCGGGCGCAAGAGTCCACTGCGGCGGGGAATTTTCTGCCTTCGGTTTCGCTGTCGGCTTCGCGGACCAGGGATGTTGCCGACGTGACTTCAAATCTGACCGGAATTTCCGGAAAAGAGACCAACTGGGATTCCAGTCTTGGCGTTACCGTGAAAGAAAGCCTCTTCAACGGATTAAGTGATCTGTCACGGTTGCGCCAGGCGGCGGCCAGCCGTGGATCCGCGTCGTTCAATCAGGAAAAAACCAACTTTGAAGTTGCGTCCGCCATGGGCACGGCATTCATCCAGTCCGTGTACGGCAATTCTTCCATAAAACTGCAGAAGGACCTGCTGGACCGGCGTCAGTCCAATTTGCGCCTCGTGCAACTCCGTTTTGAGGGCGGTCGCGAGAACAAGGGCGCGATGCTGCGCAGCCAGGCTGCCTTCGCCCAGACCAGATACGAGTTATCGCAGGCGGAGGGCGCGCGTCGCGTCAAATTGCTGCAACTGGCAGGTATCATGGGACGCCGGGATTCAGCCGGGCTTGAAGTCGAGGGTGATTTGCCGTCGGCCGGGCCGGTGACGATGCCGGACTCTTTCGACGTTGAGTCGCATCCCGCGGTGCGCGCGGCTGCCATGCAATCAGTCGCGGCCGGCCACTCTGTGGAAGTTGTCCGGGGGCGTTTTTTTCCTGAGGTTTCCGCGTCCGCCTTTTTCGGAAAGTCCAGCAACAACGGCAATTCGTGGAAATCCGACGCGCGCGTCGGTGTATCCGTGTCGATGCCGCTGGACGTGAACGCTTCCATCCGGGATGAATTGCGTGCGGCCACCGCGGATAAAGTTCAGGCGGAATCCCAACTGGCGTCCGTGGTGAGTGACATTCGCAACCAGGTGGCCAGCGCGCGCCAGGATGTCCAGGATGCTTCGGACAGGATTATTGCCCTGACGAGCGCGCTGGCCGCGTCGCGCGTCCAGGCGGAGATCGCTCGCAGTCAATATTCGTTGGGCCTCGTTTCATTTCAGGACTGGGACATGGTTGAGAACGACCTGATCAGCAACGAGAAGTCCATGTTGGCGGGGCGCAGGGATTTGGCATTGGCGAAAGTGGCGCTGGCCCGCGCCCTCGGTAAAGGACTCACGGAACTGGAGGTCCAAATTCCATGAACCCTGCCCCTCTTATGTCTCCCATGCCCTTCATGTCCTCCATGTCATCCATGTCCTCCACGACTCTCTGGGCCCGCAGGAAACCGTGGATCATCGCGGGATCCATCCTGTTGGTTCTGGCGGCAGGGTGGTTTTTCGGGCCAGGCCGCGGGCGCGGCAAGTCCGGATCCCGGGCTCCCCGTTATCAGGAAGTGACAGTAGAACGAGGCGACCTGCGGGTCACGGTCCTGGCAACCGGAGCGGTGCAGCCAGAAAACCGCCTGGTTATCAAGCCACCGGTCGATGGACGGATTGAGGATGTCCTGGTTCGTGAAGGGGACCGTGTCCGCAAGGGTCAGATCCTCGCCACAATGAGCTCGACAGACCGCGCCGCGCTGGTGGACGCGGCGCGATCGAAAGGACCCGATGAGTTGGCGTATTGGGAGGGCCTGTACAAGCCCGCCCCGGTGGTCGCGCCCCTGCCGGGGGTGATCATTGCGCGAAACGTGGAACCCGGTCAGACCATCACGCGTCAGGACGGCGTTTTTGTCATGTCGGATCGATTGATCATCCTGGCCCAGGTTGACGAGACTGATTTGTCGCGCATCCAGTTGAAGCAGAAAGTATCCGTCGTCCTGGATGCCTACCGGCAGCAGGAGATTGACGGCGAGGTCCTCGAAATCGCGTTCGAGGCCCGGACCGTGAACAACGTGACGGTCTACGACGTGCGAATCGTCATGCGAAAAATTCCTGACTTCATGCGCAGCGGCATGACCGCGGCAGTGCAGTTCCTGGTCGACGAACGCGCAAACGTGATCCGTATTCCCGAGGCCGCGATCAAAAGAAAGGATGGAAAGACCATCGTATATGTCGCGGGTGCTCGCCGTGATTCGAAAGATCCTTTTGAATTGAGCGGCACCGACTCGGCCCGCGAAGTGAAGACGGGAATCAGTGATGGCAAGATGACTGAAATCACAGAAGGCCTCGCCGAGGGTGAGGTCGTCCTCGAGGAAGCCATTCCGTCCAGCGATGGTACCGCTGGTCAAGGCAGTCCGTTCTCGCCGTTTGGCGGCATGGGCGGTCGCAAACGTCCGTAGAACAGGGCCCAAACGTGATCGAAATCCGCGGACTTCAGAAAAGATACGTCATGGGCGACAACGTCGTTCATGCGTTGCGCGGTGTGTCCCTGGACATCCATCCCGGGGAATTTGTCGCCATCATGGGGCCTTCCGGGTCCGGCAAATCCACCCTCATGCACATCCTGGGTCTGCTGGACGTGCCCGACGAGGGCTCGTACAAACTCCTCGGCATGGAAGTTTCCCGTTTGGACGAGGCGGAGCTTGCGTCGCTGCGCAGCAAGGTCGTCGGATTCATTTTCCAGCAATTCAACCTGTTGCCAAGGACATCCGCCGCCGAAAATGTCGCTCTGCCGCAAATCTACGGTGACAACGAACCTGATCTCGAAAAGGCGCGCGGCCTTCTTGCCGCGGTCGGCCTGGGCGCGCGGTCAGGGCACCGCCCAAACGAACTGTCCGGTGGACAACAACAGCGGGTCGCGATCGCGCGCGCCCTGATCAATGATCCAAAAATCATTTTCGCGGACGAGCCAACAGGCAATCTGGATTCAACCAGCCAGAATGAGATCATGCACATCTTGAAGGATCTCAATGAGCGCGGGATCACCGTGATCCTCGTCACGCATGAGGCCGAAGTCGCCGCCTACGCCAGGCGCATCATCCGGGTACGGGATGGCGTCATCCAGGAGGACACAGGTGCGCCAGCCCCGACTGGATCATCCGGGCAACCGGCCCTCGCGGCGCCTCGAGTCCCGCCGCAGCGGAGTCAATTCCTGCCGGGCGGCCTCCTGCGGTCAGCCCGGACATACGTTCGTGAAGCCATGCGAGCCTTGACGGCCAACAAATTGCGAACAGCCCTGTCGATGCTCGGGATTCTGATCGGCGTTTCGGCCGTCATCGCGATGCTGGCCCTGGGGTCCGGGGCCAAGGCTTCGATCGAGCAACAATTGAGTTCGCTGGGAACAAACCTTCTGACATTGACAACGGGGTCCCCGCAGTCGGGGCACGTCTCGATGGGCGCGGGGACCTCTTCAAAGCTGACCCTGGAGGATGCCCTCGAAATTCCGCACGCGGTGGAAAACGTCAAGGCAATTTCCCCGACCGTCAACGGCAGGGCGCAGATCGTTTTTCAAGACAAGAACTGGAACACGCGGGTCGTTGGAGTTGGTTCCTCCTACGCGGCGATGCGCGCCGCTGTCCCCGCGATCGGCAGGTTCTTTACCAGTGACGAGGACGTGTCCAGGGCCCGCGTCGCCGTCATCGGACTGACGATTGTGCGCAATCTTTTCGACGGCAAGAATCCGATCGGCGAGATGATCCGCGTCAACAAGATCAGTTTTCAGGTCATCGGTGTGTTGCCGGAGAAAGGCGCCAGTCCGTGGATGGACCAGGATGATTTGATCGTCATCCCCGTGACCACCGCCATGCGGCGTTTGCTGGGCAAGAACTTTCTGGACTCAGTCGATATTGAGGTCAATGAAACACTGAACATGCCCGCGGTCAGCGACGGGATTGTTGGCTTGATGTTGAAACGGCACAGGCTGCCTGTCGACATGACCGATGCGTTCACTGTCCGGAACCTTGCCGACATCCAGGAGGCTTTGTCCGCTACCAGCCGCATCATGTCGTTGCTGCTCGCCATCATTGCCTCGATTTCCCTTGTGGTCGGGGGTATTGGGATCATGAATATCATGCTGGTCTCAGTGACCGAACGGGTTCGTGAAATCGGGTTGCGCAAGGCCGTCGGCGCCAGGCCACGCGACATCATGATGCAGTTCCTGATTGAAGCCACAGTCATCAGCGTTGCCGGTGGCGCAGTCGGAATCGCCCTCGGTTCCGGTGCGTCGGCGATCATGTCCTCATTTGCGGGGTGGGCAACCAGCGTATCCGTGGAGTCGGTTGTACTGGCGGCAGTTTTCTCGGCCATCATTGGCATTGTGTTCGGCCTCTGGCCAGCCCGCAAGGCAGCCAACCTGCACCCCATCGAGGCTCTGCGTCATGACTAGAGACAGATGGTCGCGAATCACCGCATGCAGATCACGCGGGTTCCTTCAGTTTTTTCAAATCAACGTAATGATTCGCCCTGATACCGATCTTGGCGAGACGAACTGTTTCCTTGATCCTCTTTTGCCTGG
>RGVZ01000134.1 GCA_010029825.1 bacterium
CAGCCCATCCAGCCTCAGGAACCAGCGAATCCCGATCTTCCGAACCTCCCGGTGACGCCCGATCCGGGCCCGGTTATACCGCCCGTTACACCGCCCGTTACACCGCCAGCAGCCTCGCCGGTGCTGGTCCGTGTGGACACGGCACCCGTCGCCATCACGGCGGACCAGACCCGCCCGGTGACGGTTCAAGTCGACGAAGGTTCAGGTGCCCGCCCGCCCGGTAACGATGAGATCACCGTTGTCAGCGCCAACCCGGCGATCGCCACCGTGCGGCCCGGCAGCCAGCCAGGACAGTTTGTCATCGTTCCGGTGGCGCCCGGCCAGACGCAAGTGACCGTCGCGACCAAAGAAGACGCGAAGGTGATCCCGGTCCAGGTCGTCCCGGGCGTGCCAGTCATCCGTCTCGGGGTAAATTTCGAGGACATCCCGACCGGCGGAGACCTGGACTACAACGATGCCGTATTCTGCTTCTCCGGAAAGTTCGCGCACGACAACCGTTCAGTCGTTTCCCTGGCGCCGCAATATGTATCGATCGCTGTGACCAATCGCAGTGGTTGTGACCATTTGATCTACATCGCGGTCGTGGATCCTGACGGCACGAGGCGTGAAGTCCCGATCTTCCGTTCGCGCTCGCAGCCGACTTTCAACGCGTTCTTCAAGACCGGGTCAAAGCTCGACGTCAGGATGCATGTTGCCGATAACTGTCTCGCCAACACGACATGGGTCAATCTCGGCTCGGTCGTGACCTCGGGTCCGAACACCGGACGTCCGCTGGTCGAAGTTCTCAACAACGTCTGCCGGACCACCGGCAACTGACCCCGAAGCCTCAATCCCGCCAGTTCGCAACGGTGTCCAGCGCGTCGCTGGACACTGTTGCACCGATCCTGCTGATCACGTCGCTCGCTAAAGTGGCCGCCATCTTGCCGCAGGTCTCAAGGTCCCGGTTCGAAAGGAATCCGTACAGGAATCCGGCGGCAAACATGTCGCCCGCGGCCGTGGTGTCGATCACGGTCGTCTTGACCGGCGCGATCTTGTGTTTCGTTTGGTCCTTCTGGACGAGGGCGCCCTCGGCACCGAGTTTCACCACGGCGATCGCTCCAGTCGAGGCGATGGCGTCGGCCGCCTTCCCGGGAGTATCCTCGAACAGCATCTTGGCCTCTTCGCGGTTGGTGAACACAATGTCCGCGTACTCGCGGATCATCGCGACAAATTCATCCCGGTGGCGCTGGACAACAAACGGATCGGCGACGTCAAACGAGATCAACGTCCCGTGACCGGCCGCGTGCTTGATCGCCTGGGTGATGGCGTCCTTCTGGCCATCGGTGTCCCACTGGTATCCAGAGAAGTGGAACACGCGCGCGTCCTTGATCTTGTCGTGCGGCACGGCCGCCTTGTCGTAGAGGCGGCTTGAACCGAGATGGGTGTTCATCGTGCGCTCTCCGTCCGGCGTGATCAGGATCACGCAGGATCCAGTCGCGTCATCCGTGCCGAACGTCAGGTGTCCGTCGATACCGAGTTGGTGCAGGCGGTCGTGGATGCGCTCGCCGAATTCGTCTTTGCTCACCATGCCGGCAAACACGGCCTTCTTGCCCAGCGCGGCCAGGGTCCTGATCGCGTTGAGGGAGGATCCCCCAAGCTCGATCGTTCGCGGGGCGGAACCAAAGTGATTCAGGACGACCCGTTGGCGGTCGTGGTCGACCAGGTGCATCACGCCTTTGGTCAGGTTCAGTTTTGCGAGGTCTTCGTCACGGGCTTGGATGAGGATGTCGACAAGGGCATTGCAGACACTGACAACGTCGATCGTTTTCAACGCGGGACTCCTGAATTTTTGATTCAGGCAACGTTGTAACCGGTTTGGCCGCGGGGCTCAATGGAATGATCGGAAGTCTCATCATTCTCATCATTTTCATCATTCCTTGCTTTGGCCCGGCCGTTTTCGTCGACCACCAGCACCAGCGGGATGTGTCCGGTCCCGATCACAAGACCCGCCGCGACTTGCGCGCCTGAGACCTTGCGGACCCACGCCATGCATGTGTCGTTCGTCGTGGACGCGACCTGGTCCATCCATCCGGCGAGGTGGCCTGCCGTGGACCTCAATGCCGGCGCGGCCTCGAAAACGACTTCGACCAGCAGCGCGACCCCGTCCGTGGCGACGCGGATGGACCTGGCGTTACCGCCATGCGCGACGCAGGCCATCGCGGCCTTGGCCCGTTCCATGTGAGCGGGTTGAGCGCTCAAGTGGCGCAGCGAACGCGACAAGTGTGTCAGCATGCGGACAGGATCTCCGTTGCCATCGAACGGATCCGTAAGACTGGTGAAGCCCCACCCGAGCAGTCCCCCGGGGTCGAATCCTGCAGTCCTCATGCTCAGATTGAGCATCGTTTCGGCCTCGCCTCCCACACTGCGCATCTGGTGCAGGGGCCGGTGCCAGTTCATGATGAAAGTCGTCTTGGAGGTGGCCGGGGAACTTCCGGTTGTCACCGGACCGCCGAGCGTGGCCTCAACAATGGCGTGAAGCGCGTTCTGGCTGCCGGCCACAACCACGTGAAGTCCGCCTTCTGGATTTTCCCGGCCGGCGACGTCACGGGCGTGGGTCGCGGTGTCCGGGACGTGGCACGCCTTGATGCCGAGTCGTTCGGTGAAAAGTTCGGGGCGCAACTCGTTCACGCCGCCGCCGATGACGGTACAGCGCGTCAAATTGAGCCTGGGCACGGATTTTTTCTGCGTACCATCCAAAGCGACGGAACTCCCCATGACTTCGCAAACCACGGAAAGTTATCGTCACTAAGCTGAAATGATTGAAGAAACTGGCCGGCGCAGTGACCAGCCCGGTACCATCGCGGGCGTTCAACCCCCGAAGATGTTTCCGATAAGGCCTCGTTGTCGCGCCTGCGCCAAATATTCCTCGCCGTACTTCCAGCCGGAGTAAAGTGACAGGCCAAGGGAAACCCACGCGGCAATCCAGCCGACCTCGCGATACGGCCAGCCCCAAAGGGGCTCGTTGATCATCAGGCAGAATATCATCGTGCCTTGCGCGATCGTTTTCAGTTTGCCGAATACGCTGACGTCAATGGAGAAGCCTTGCTCGAGGGCCACCATGCGGATTCCGGAAACGGTGATGTCGCGCACCAGCAGCACGCCAATCATCCATGTCCAAAGTGAATCCTCGTTGGCAAGGAGCACCAGCGAGGCGGCGATCAAGGCCTTGTCGGCAATCGGGTCCAGCAAGGCCCCCAGCGCGCTCACGGTCTGGCGTTTTCGCGCCAGCCACCCGTCGAGGGCGTCGGTCAACACGGCGGCGAGGAAGACAAAAGCACAGAAGATTTTGAGCGGCCTGTAGTCCAGCGGATAGGCCAACAGCAAAAAGGGAACGACCACAAGACGCGCCAGGGTCAATTGGTTCGGCAACTGGTAAACCCAGGGGGTTTGCGCGGGCTTCACCTGGTCACCGGTGCGGAGCGAACTCGGCGGGCCGGACCTGGGTCCAGTTGGGGCTTCGAATTTGGGACCCGGGTGCTCCAAGTCAAGTCCTCCGGAAGTTTGGGAACAGACGCCAGTCAAGGATCCTGGAGGCTTTTTAGTTGATTCGGGCCTCGGCATGAACCATTGTGGCGTCATTAAGGCACGGACGACGGGGATCGTCAACGCGGCACAGGTGCCAGACGATGAGCAGCTCGCAAATTTTCAGTAAAGACACGGTAATCAAGACGGACCACCTGGTCATCGGGACCGGTATCGCTGGCCTCATGCTGGCCTTGAAACTGGCGCGCCAGGGCAACGTCCTTGTCATCGCCAAGGGCAGCCTCGAGGACAACAACACGTGGATGGCCCAGGGTGGGATCGCTTCGGTCCTGGATGACGCGGACTCCTTTGAGAACCATGTCCGCGACACCATGGAAGCCGGCGCTGGACTTTGCCATCATGGAATCGTCCGGATGGTTGTCGAGAATGGCCCGCGCCTGATCCGCGAGCTGATCGACATTGGCGTGAAGTTCACGCGAAACGCCGACGCCTATCATTTGACGCGCGAGGGCGGGCACTCACACAGGCGCGTGATCCACGCCGATGACCTGACCGGCAAGGAGGTCCTGTCGGCCTTGATCCGCGCGTGCCGCGAACAACCCTCGATCCGGATCATCGAGAACCAGAAGGCCGTCGATCTCCTGACCAGCGACAAGTTTGGCTCGGCCGGGCCAGCCTCATTCGATCCCCCGCGCTGCTATGGGGCCTACGTCATGGACCGGGCCAGCCGCGTCGTGTACCAGGTTCGCGCCGGGCGCACATACTTGTGCACCGGAGGTCACGGCAAGGTATACCTGTACACGTCAAATCCGGACAGCGCGACCGGCGACGGCCTCGCGATGGGGTGGCGCGCCGGTTGCCGCGTCGCGAATCTTGAGTTCATGCAATTCCACCCGACGTGCCTGTTTCACCCGAAGGCAAAGACATTCCTGATCTCGGAGGCCGTGCGCGGGGAAGGGGGCGTGTTGAAGGACGCTTCGGGCCGCGCTTTCATGGAAGCGTACCATCCACTCGGGTCGCTGGCCCCGCGGGACATCGTCTCGCGCGCGATCGATTCGGAGTTGAAACGCAGCGGCGCCAGCAACGTGTTTCTGGATACCCGTCATCTTGGCGCGGAGAAACTCCGCCGCCTGTTTCCCAACATCTACCAGACGTGCCTCCAGCACGGTATCGACATGGCGCGCGACATGATCCCGGTCGTTCCAGCGGCGCATTACAGTTGCGGCGGGATCATTGTGGACGATGCCGGTCGCACCAATATTGCCGGCCTCTACGCGTTGGGCGAAGTGGCGTGCTCGGGCCTTCACGGGGCCAATCGCCTCGCGTCGAACAGTTTGCTCGAGGCCCTTGTCTACGCGGACCGCGTGGCGACGGATGTCGAGCTTGATGTGGAATCCGGCGAATCGATCGCGGCGGCGTTCGACATTGAGATCCCGGGTTGGGACAGTGGCACTGCCGCGCCGCCGGACGAATTGGTGGTCCTGTCGCACACGTGGGACGAGATCCGGCGCCTGATGTGGAACTATGTCGGGATCGTGCGCAGCGAGAAACGGTTGTCCCGCGCCCTGAGCCGCATCGCGGCGATCAGGGCGGAGCTGGACGACTATTACTGGAATTATGAGCTCACGGAACAGGTGTTGGAAGTCCGCAACCTGGCCCTGGTCGCCTGGCTGACCGTGCGGTGCGCGATCTCACGCAAGGAATCGCGCGGCATCCATTTTACGATCGACTACCCGGATACTCAGCCCGGAACCATGCTCGCGTCAGGCGTCACGTCGGCGGGACGGGACACCATTTTGTCGTCCGGGAGCTGATGCCCGGCTTGGCCCGCACCGGCCACCTTGACGTTGGGCATGACGGCGATTTGCCCGGGCGTCGCGATGCGAACGGTCTCGAACACGAGGGCCACCATGTCGACGCCTGCTTCCAGGTCATTCTCGATCACGATGTTGCCGCCATCCATGTAGGCCCGGCGCATCCCCACCGTGAATTCGATTCCGTCCTTGCGGACTTTGATCGGTACGGCGGATGAGACAATGTCGAAACCTTTGGACTCAAGTTCTCGAAGGATGTTCGCCTTGGCGAAACGGTCGCATTTGACGGCCGTCTGGACGCGGGACTTCTCGCAATCGGGGCAGCGGCGGCCAGCCCAGCGCTGGTGCTTGTGGTCGAAATAAACCTTGGAGCCATCCTTGAGCTTTGCCCCGCTCCAGATGCGGACTTTTTCTTGTTCGCAGTACGCGCAAACTTTGAGAGCCGGTTCGGTGGTTGAGTGTTGAGTCGTCATTACCAGTTACTCCCTGCGACCAGTTATGCCGTTGCCGGATTTTTTCTAGTATACAAGGAAACCTGCCGGTAGGGTATAGTCCTGTCATGCCTGAATTTTTCCGAAATTTTTTCCGAAATCTGTTCTCCAGCCATGACGACTACGACCTGGTTCGCCTGGTGGACCGCCGTCACTTCGTCGGCAGCGTCCACGGCGAGATCGCAAAGCCACCGTTTGACATCATTTGTGACATCGACAAGACGTACCTTGAGACCGAATTCGATACAGTGGTCGACCTGGCGCGGACCGCGATGGAAGATTCCCGCGCAAAAGTAACGGTGTTCGGCGCGCGGGAGGTGCTCCTCGCGGCGCGCTGGGCGCGCGGGACTCCGCCCAGTGGCCTGCACTTTGTCTCATCCTCGCCGCCGCAACTGCGCCGCGTGCTCGAGGCAAAACTGGCGATGGACGGCCTCGACTGGACCAGCGACACTTTCAAGAACCAGGCCTACAACCTGCGCAAGAGGCGACTCAGCCTGCTTCGTCATCACGTCGCCTACAAGACCTTGGCGATCCTCTCGATCATGGAGGACCGCGGTCCAGGTGGACGTTATGTCATGATCGGTGACAACGCCGAGTCGGATCCGCTGGTCTACAGCGGCGTCGCGCGGTTGCTGGCGGCGCGCGTTTCCGTCGAGGAGTTCCAGCAGCACCTCGTCAACGCGGGTTCGCAGGATTTCGAGACTGCCCAGATCATGCCCGTAGCGCACAAGGTACACGGCACCGGATCGGTCGCCGGTATTTTCATCCGCAAGGTCCCGGGCAGTTCAGGGTACAAGCCGTTTGTGACGGATGCTCAAGTTTGGCCTCCGATGTCTGGTTTCACTTCCTTTTTTGAGGTCGCGACGGGGATGGTAGAGGTGGGGGTATTGCCGCCCGACGCCGACGTGATCTTCAAACTTGCGACTGCCATCCATAATTCGGCTCTCATCCCCGTGCCGACCCTGATCGGGCAACTGCGTCAGCGGGCCGGGGAGTGTTCCAGCCTGGAAGTTGCCGGCGCTTTCCGGGCAGCCGCGATCCGCCTTGAGGACCACATGCCGGCCTCATGGTTGATCCGGGCGCCACTCAATTGAGGATGTTCAAGAGATTCGCGGTCAGCGAAGCGGTTACGTTGCCTTGGGCCAGCATCGACGTTGCCGCGTTCAAGAGGATCTTGGTCCGCGCGTAATTCGACGCCTCGGCGGCGAAATCCGTGTCGGCAATGTTGGACTTCGCGGCGGCCAGGTTCTCGGCATAGACATCCACGAAATCGAGCGCCCTTTGCATCCGGGCCTGCAGCGCGCCGAACAGGGAACGCTGGTCCGTGAGTCGCGCCAGCGCCTCATCAAACGAGGTGGCGAACTTGGTGCCGTCCTCGGGAACGAGCAATTCCGCCGCCGTGGACAGGTCGACCCCCTCGAAGGGGTCGCTGCCGCCCAGGATGTCGCGCGCGCTGCCCAGTCCAAGTCCGGCTGCGGTCACGACCACATTCTTGAATCCCGCGAACGCCAGCGTGTTCGGGTCATCGGCGCCTCCGTCCTCGCTGATGACCGGCTCGCCCAGCCGGAAAATGAGGCTCTCCGGCGCGTTCGGGTCGTTGCCATTCAGGAGCGGGATGCCGTTGTAGGTCGTGGTGGTCGCGATCCGGTCGATCTCATCGCGCAGGGCCTGATACTCGACAAACAAGTAGCGCCGGTCGCGATCGGTGATGGTCGTGTTGGTTGCCGCCACGCCGATTTCCTTCATGCGAAGGACGATGTTGTTGACCTCGTTGAACGCGGATTCCGCGGTTTCCAACATGCTCGAGGCATCGCTGACCTGGCGCTTGGCGGCGGTGAGCCCGCGGATCCGGAATTCAAGGGAGTCAGCGATCGCGTGTTCGGACGGGCGCGGGTCCTGCTTTGTGAACACGGTTCCAGACGACAACTTCTCGAGAGCGTCCTGGTTGGCCTCCTGGGCCTTGCGCAGGTAGCGCTCGAGCGTCAATCCGAATCCTTTGTCCCCAACGTTTACCACGACATCCTCATCACTGGACTGGAACGTTATACTCCGGCAGATTTTCCATCTCGCTGCGGTCAAGTGCAGGCGACGGGCCACTCAAGCGCTTGCTCTTGTGCTCAACTTCCATGACCCGCGTCGCGAAATGATCGATCATCGCGACCTTTTCCCTGATCGCGATCCGTGCCGTATTCGCGGCTGACCTGCGCGTCACTCCGTCTTCACGTCCGACGACGGACTGGACCATGCGAACCATGGACTCGACCTTCAAGGCCGCGGCGCCCGAAGATTGCTGGACGAGGCCCAGTTTGTCCCTGGACGCGTCGGTGGAGGCCTTGAGGTCGGCGCAGATGGCTTTGATCCTGAGGCTGTCCATGTTCTGGCGTTGACCGTCGATGGCCGCACGGCTGTTGCCCTGCGCGACGGTCGCGGCCTTCTCGTGAAGTTCCTGGAGGATCGGTTGCAGCTCGCCGGTGGCGTGGGCCGAGAGCGGACGAGACAGGATCTGCTCCATGCGCGAGGCATCGGCCTGGACGTTGATTCGCAACTGCCCCATTGCCTGGGCCATTTCCCCGGCAAGTCTCGACAGGACGCGCCCGCGGTGGTCCGCCTGCCGCGCGGCCCTGCTGGTATTTTCCATCTCCGTGCGCATCCCGGCGATGACACGGGCATGCTTCTCGGTCGCGCGTCCGAGCGTGATCTCGATCATCGCGGCGGCATCCCGCACTTCGCGGAGCAACGCCTCGGCCTCGTCAAGGCTGGTCTCGATGGCGCGCAGGCTGGAGGGTGATGCCGGCGCGTTATGGCGCAAACGCTGGTTCATGCGCGCCATCTGGATGCACTCGGCGACCTTGCTGACGCGCGCGGTCAGATCCCTTGCCGGGGATTCGACTCCAGTGTCTGGCGCGGAAGCCGGGTCAATCGATTCTGGATCCACGCCGGGCCCGGAGACCGCATCATCGAGGCTTCTGGCGCCATCGCGGAACGCGATCAGGGACGCGTCAGCCACTTCCTTCATTTGATGCAGGGACGACAGGTATTCCTGCGCGTTCAGGGCAAGGGCGTCGCGGTCGCGTTCCAGGACGCGCGCGTGGACAACCGCGTCACTGGTCTTGCGCAACACCAGCGCCGTGAGGTTCGCGATGGATTCAAGCGCCTTGGCGTGATCCCGGCCGTGGCCAGCGTGCGCGGTTGCCAGTTCCACAATTGCCGCGAGGGCCTCACCGGCGCGGGAAGTTTCCTCTCCCGCGATCGCGGCGGCTTTAGCGGCAGAGTCGATTCGGGTCAGTGCCTCGCCTTGCGAGTCGAGCAGGGCCTTGATTGTGGATTCGGGGCTTCTCGATTCGGGGTTCCCGGAGGCCGCGCCCTCGTGGGCAGACGCCAACTGGTCCGTGATGCGGGCTACTTCACTGGCGGCGTCGCGGATCGACTGGGCGAGTTCCCCGACCGATTTACCCGCGGATCCGCTTACTCCGGACCGGTCATCGAGGCTTCCTGCCAGGCTGGCGATGGTGTTGACATCACTCTTGCCAAGGTCGAACACGGCGGCCTCGGCATGCCCTGGCATCCCGTCTTCGTTATGCGTGTTGTCCGTGCCGCGTGCGGTAATGACGAGGGTGAACAGGATACTGGTCACGGCGACGGAAGTGGCGATCATGATCCAGTCGCCGGCCTGCGGTTCGTGGAGGCGGGCGACGCGCTCGACGATTGTTCCCGTGAGAATCAGTGCCAGGGCGGACGCCGCGTAAATCGCGGTGTGCCCGCGCGTTTCGTTGACGTGCGCCCCTGTGACGCGCGCTTTCGCGCCGCCGGCGGCTGGCTTGTTCGGGTTATCTGCCAAAACCTGATCCTCCGTTCGAGGTGTCGGTCATTTCCGCCGGAAATTGACGGAGCCAAGGTCACACGGCCCGCCCGGGAGTCCGGACAGGCCGTATGATGGTTGGATCAGGGTGATGGAATTCCTGGCTGATTTACGGATTTTTTGCGACGGTCCATTCGATGGTTTTCGAGACCGAATTACCTTCAAAGTCGAAAGCCCTGACCACGGCCGCGTGTGGGCCCGGGGTCGCGGGAAACTTCCGTCGGTACGGCGGCGATGAGGCGCCGGTGTCCGGGGCGGCAAATGCAAGATCGATGGTCAACCGGCGGCAGTCGTAATCGCCGCACGTCATGTCAGGCACAAAAAAATCCTCGACGTAAGATTCGATGCTGGATTTTCCCGGAATGTCGCGGAAGTCCCAGACGAGTTCCGGCGCGCCGTTGTCGATCGCGATCTCGACGCGATGTGGCGGCACGACATACTTCGTGTGCAGGATCAAGTCGTGGATGGTCGCGTACAGCGAGTAGTCGCCTTTGACGTTGGCGCCATCGTGGGCCTTGCCGTTGACGAGCACGCCGGCCGCGACGACGGCTGGCGCCGACTGGTCGGGCAGGCTCTCAAGGAACAGGAATGGCGACATGTAGGTGCCGCCCACGGCCATGACATTCAAGTGCACGTGATCGTAGCGCTCTCCGAAGGAGTAAACCCCCCACTGGAAGATCTCCCCGAGTTTGGTGCCGGCCTCGACGCGGCCACCGCTGCGCCATGCGTTCCATACGTTTGACGGGATCGAGGTTTTCTCAACGTGGTGGTACTGCCACAGGTAGCCCTCGTCATCGAGGATGGCGACTTCCCAGTAGGCCGGGTTGCCCCCGATGTAATTTTCGATATTCGTGACTTTGCCGCCCGCGGAGGCGAGGACCGGAGTGCCGGCATTGCCCCGGATGTCCAGCCCGTGGTGGAAGTAGGGGAATCCCGTGTAGTGCTGGTAAGACGCGTTCGTGTGGCCGATGGACAGCGGGGCAAATGGCCACGGGTGGATTTTCGCGGAGGCTGTAGCCGCGTCGGTTAGCGGCCCCGTGGGCATGCTGGCCAGGGTCAGGTGCCTGTGTCCATGGGCCACCGGATCGAGGCATCCCGATTCTTCCGCCAGGCCGGTCTGGGCCTGGGCTGCCCCGTCCGGCAGAAGGACCCCCACTGTGGCGGCCAGTCCCGGCAGGAACAGATTCAGGTACAGATTCAGGCGGGTCAAGGCACGCACGGATTTCACGGATTTCTGGGAAACTTCCATGTTTCGCCCCCTTTTTTCCATTTATAGCAGAATAAGTGCCCGAAACCTAAAGGGTTTTATAAAATGCATTATTTTATGAAATTCTATGAATTTTATGTTGATTTTATAAATTCTATGAGTTATAACCATTGTAGTTGGGTGGACATCCAACTTGGCCCGGCGCGTTGTCAGCCACTGTCCACCGACCTAACTGTAGAGGCTCCTCCCATGCTGAAGTCGTCCCTGAGGTCCACACTTGCTGTCGCTGCCTGCGTTTTGATGGTTGCCTGTGGCAGCCAAGACAAAGGCTCCAACAACAATCCAGCCACACCAGCA
>RGVZ01000135.1 GCA_010029825.1 bacterium
CACCGGACCCCATGCCGCCACCGGCACCACCGGCGGAACTCTGCATGTTGGTGTAGATCGCGCTCGGACCGGCCTTGTTGAGGATCTTGCCGGCGCCAAGGCCGAGCTTGTCCAGGTTGACCCCGGACGCCTTGTTGTTGTTGACGCCCTCGACGCCCGCGACACTGGCGGCCTGGTTGCCCTTGCGCTCGCCACCTTTCTGGTTCATCCCGCTGCCCTTCGGACCGCCCGCGGCGCCGAGGGGCTTGTTGTTCTGCGGACCGGCATATTTGAAGTCAGGGTTCTTGGCGCCAGTTGACTCCATCCCGCCGGCGCTCTTGTTCAACTTTTCCAGCTTGTCCGGTTTCGGCTGCGGCTGTTTCGGCTGCTGCTGGTTCTCCGATGGTTTCACCGGCTCGGACAGCAGCGCCGTCGGTTTCTTTTCCACGACCGGCTTCTCGACGGGCTTCGGCTGCTCGACCTTTTCCACTTCCTTGGGCTTCGCTGGTTTCACGGGAACCGGCTTGGGCGGAGGCGGCGCCTTCTGCGTCGGCGGCGGGACCTCGACCTTCTTGATCTCAACCTTTGGCTTCTCGGGAACCGGGGTCGGCTCAGGGGGTTTGACCGATTCCGGCAAGTTGACGATCGCCCAGATGTCGTCCTTTTTGGCTTCATCTGGTTTTGGCTTGATGATGAAAGTCAGCGGGATGAACAAGGCGTAGATGAGCAATCCGATCGACAGGATCGCGGCGAAAAACGGATCGCGCACGCCGCGCTTTGGCATTTCGAGAGCCGGCGGACGGATGTTCATCAAGAAGTAACTGACTGAACCATAACGGATCATCGCGATATCGCGCCGGTCGAGGTTGATCTTGGCGGGCCCGTCGACTTTCTCGACCTTGCCGCCGCGACGCAGGCGGGCGCGCATGCCGGGCAACAGGCGCAGGCGATAACCGCTACTGGAGATGGATGCCAGGGAGTGGCTGGTGATGTTGTCGGGACCCGCCGCGATCAAGTGGGCGTCCTTGGTCGGGTCACCGATCAAAACCTGTTCGTTGCCCTTGATGCTCGGATGGAAATAATCGACATCAAGCACGGTATCGCCCCAATAGGCGACCGCCTCGAGAACGTCACCACCCGGGCGCGCGTCTTTCGGTGAGAACAGGACGCCGCTGCGGGGCATCATGCTCTCCGGTGCCTTCCCGGCGCTGGCCTGCGGGGCACGCATGACCGTCGACCTCACCGGCACGTCACCGGTGGCAGGAGTCCCTTGAGCCCCGGGAGTGACGGGAGAGACGCCGGCGACCGCGGGAGGCGTAGTCGCCGTTTTGGCGAAACGTGGCGGCGGCGGCGGCGGGACAACAGGCTCCGCCGAGCCCTGGCGACTTTCCAGGATCTGCATCTGCACGGATCCGACGGTGATGGTGTCACCAACCTTCAACGCGGATTCGACTTCGATGAAAGAGCCGTTCACCTGGATTCCAGACTCGGATCCGAGGTCAGTGACGACCCATTGTTTGCTCTTGTCTGGCGATTCTTCGTCTTGTGATTCAATCAACGCGTGGATGGGGTCCACCATTGGCGCGCGCACCACGACCTGGTTCGACAGGAGGGTTCCGATCACGAGACGCGACTGGTCGAGGGGAACCGACTGTTCCGGTTGTCCTGGCAGTGTAAAGCGCAGCTCTAACATGCGATTCTCAAGCCTCTTGGGTTACCCCTAGATGTTACCATGAGTTACTTCCCGGACGGATTCCCTGTCCCGGCGGACTTCTCGTTTGGTTTTGACTCGGGCGCCCTGGTCGCGCCCGCTTCCGCGTCAATCGCCATCATCAGGCGCTGGGCGCGGTCGTTGTACCGGTCGGCCCTGCGATCCGTTCCGGGAGCGCGCAGCATGCGCGCCAGGTAGTCCTTGCCACGGGCCAGGTCTTTCCGGCCTTGCGCGTCATTAAGACCGCAATTGAAGAGCAGTGGCTTGTAGTCGGGAAATTTGGCGGTCGCTGACTTGCAAATCTCGGCGGCTTGTTCCACGCCGTCCTTGAATCGGGCGAGGGTTACCTCGCCGCTGGCGACGAGGGCATTGTCACCGGATCCGCCGAGCATCGATCTGGCGAGGGCGAAATCCCCGCCATCGAGAGCCAGCATCCCCAGGTTGATCCGGGCAGGCCGGTAGTCATTCGCGGACTTCAGTGCTTCTTGAAACGCGACGACGGCCTCCGGAACGCGGTCCATCTTGATGGCGATGACGCCAGCCAGGTTGTAAGCGGCGGCACGCACGCGGCCATCCTTCAAGTTCAGCAACGGATCCAGAAGGAACTCCGCGAGGGCGAGGCGGTTGACTTCCACGGCCGAGATGGCCAACTCAAGCCGCAGGGGTGCGGACAGCTCGAAGTCAACGTTCTTGCGCATGGACAGGTCAGCGACCGCGCGGGCAGTTCCGGCCTGGTCTGGCAGGGACCCGTTGCCGAGTCGCTGGGCGCTCAAATACGCCTCGAGCACCCTGCGGTCCGCCTTGCCTGACTGCACGATTGGCGCGAGCCTGGCTGCCAGCTGCTCGACTTTCTGGCGATTGACCGGATGTTGCATCACCGGATCGCGACTGAGGGACTGGATCACCAGCCTCCGGTCACCAGAGATACCCGCCGAGACAGGATCCTGTGGCGTCACGGAACCAGCGGATTCTTCCGGCTCGCCATCCTCGCTTTTTTTCCGCGCCGTCGAACACGCCGTGACGATCAACGCCGTCGCCACCGAGGCGCAGAGAATCGAAATGGCTTTGCTTTTATTGATCATGACGTTTTGGATCATCCCGAACCTCAAGTTGCTGCCGAGGAATGCGCCTTCATCTCACTTCTGCCGCGACGGTTTCGGAAACCTCTGACCCGACAAGATCGGGCACTTCCACCCAGTCTTCCATGACCAGTTTTGAGCCATTGGACTTGGCGAACGCCGTGACGACACGGCGTGAATAATCGCTGTAGACATGGAACTTGCCCATGGTCTCCATCGCGATCTTGTAGAATCCAGCGGCTTGCTGTCGCGCGTCCTGGGCCTGCGGCGCCAGTTTCTTCCTGACGTCATCGACACTGGCCCCCTTGATGGCCGGAGGGTTGTCAAGTTCAGCGGCAAACTGGTCGAACGCGCGACCGTTCTCATAAAGGGCCGCGACACCCCAGAAGGAATCCTTGGTCGCCACCACAGAATCCATCGCCTGCTTGAGCTTGCCGAGGGCCGCCGCCTTCCTGTCGATCGAGGCCGCCAGAGCGTCCACCGATCCACCGACCAGTTTGACGGACTCGTACTTGGCGATTTCCGCGGCAACACGCTTGAAAGTCACTTCTCCAACGTATCGCAGGGCCTCGCCTGATACCTTGCCGCCGGATTTCTGGTAAGCACGGTTCAGTTCCGTCACGGCCTTCACCGCCTCGGATCCTTTTCCACCGGCCACCTTGTAAACCTGGTACGCGGCAAGGATCCGCTCATCCGGCGTCGGGTCGAATTTCGTGAAGTAAGTGTTCGTCAAAGAGCCAAGGCGCTCGAACTTTTTCGCGTAGGCAGCCGACC
The DNA here is from genome assembly GCA_010029825.1 of bacterium. Lineage (GTDB taxonomy): Bacteria > Bdellovibrionota_B > Oligoflexia > Oligoflexales > RGVZ01 > RGVZ01. Next base: position 3,544 of record RGVZ01000135.1, read on the forward strand.
GCATCAGGCGCGCGAACAAGGCCCTGGCGCCGGTCTTGTCAAACCTGGCCAGGTTGAGGCACGCCTCGACGGCCTTGGCGCTGTCGTTGGCGACATGAAGCTCGCACGAGCGCCCCATGGCCGCGAGAGCGTCTTTTTCCTTCGGGTACCGTTGCGCGTACGCGGCGTAGTACTCTGCCGCCGACTCGAACTCAAGGCGACGGTCCCGCAATTTCGCCACCTGCAGCAACGACTCGCGCGACTGCGCGGACTTCGGGTAATTCTTCAAGATGACGGTGTACATCGCGATGGCCTGGGGAATCGACCCGCCTTTGGTGTAGTCAATGGCCGCGTTGTAGACCAGCTTGTCGGCCTCTGGATCATTGGGTTTCTTGCGGGCCTGTTCCTCGTATGCCTTGGCCCGCTTCAGCGGATCCGTGATCTTGGCAAGTTCCTCGATCTCGGCCGCGCGACGAAGGTCACGCAACTTCTCGCCAAGGGCGCCTTTCTGGTACGCGGGGACCGTGAGCAGCTTGTCGGCGGTCTCAAGCAACGCCTTGCGGTCGTTCTTGTAAAGGGGGATCAAGGACTCAACGGCCTGCGGGCCTTCCTTGTCATTCGGGTACTTGTAGGCGATGTTGGTCAGGTATTTGATCGCCATCGTACGGTCGCCCAGCCGGTAATAAATCTCGGTGACGTAAAGGTCGCACGTCTTGAGGTTCTTGCGGTCCTCGGGATACCACTGCTGGTAATAACCGCAGCCCTTGATGAAGTTGGAAGCCTTCTCGGAAATCTTTCCCGGCTTGTTGAAATCGGGCTTTGCCTTGGTGAGTTGCTTGAACTCGGGCTCGAAGTCCAGGTAATACGCGTCCAGCATGTATCGCGACGCCGGGCCATGCACATTGACGGTCTTCTTGCTGGCTGGCGCGTAAATGACTGCCTTGTCCTTCCCCAGCAGCGCGACCTCGAGATAGAGCTTTCCGGCCGACCGGTAGTCCTTCAGGAAGTACTCGATGTCCGCCATGTTGTATTTGACTTCAACGGTCTCGCTGGCCTTGGGGTAATACTTGAGGAAGATGTTGTAGCCCTTCATCGCCTCACGGTAGACACGGGCGTCATCGTTCTTCTGCGCCGACTTGTGCGTGATCTTCGCGTAATAGATCATCTGGTCCTTGATCAGTGCCTGGGTCTCAAGGACTTCCTTGCGACTGGCCTGGTTGGCGTTCTCCCAGGAACTTCCCGGACCGTAAAGCTTCGGGAAATTCTCAACCTCGGCCCACAGCGAGCTCCAGCGCCCGAGCTCGTAGAGCAGCGACAAGATGTCCTTCTGCGCGTCCGGCGCGTTCAGGTTGGTCGGGGCAACTTGCTGGAAGCGTTTCAGGGTGCTGATCGCCTCGCCATACTGACCCTGGTCGGTGAACACCTGGGCCAGCAGCAGCAGGAACTGACCGATGTACTTTTCACCGCCATTGGCGCGGTAATAGTTGATCGCGGGCTCGACCTGCTTGAGCTCCGCGAACGAGTAAACCATGTCGCGCAGCGCCTCGTCCTTCAGTTGGGCGACCGACTTGTCATCCGCCTGGCGGGCGTTGGAAACCGTCATCTTCCAGAACTCAAGGCTCTTCGGATAGTCAGCGAGATTGTAGTAACACCAGCCGAGCTTGAACAACGCCCACGAATATCCCTTTGAGCGCTTGTAGCGAAGGGCCTGTTTGTAATTGTTCATGGCGGCCCGGAAATTGAGCTTGTCGAAATAAAAGTCACCGAGCTGGAAATACGCGTCCCCGGCCTTCGGCGAATTCGGGTATTTCGTGATCAACTGGGTGTACGTCCGTGCCGCGTCCTTTTCACGCTTGAGGAACTGGTACGCGACCGCCTGGTTGAATGTGGTCTCGTCGGCGTTGCGCGCTTTCGGGAACTGGCGAAGCAGGTTCTCCGCGCGCGAAGCCACGACGCGCCACTGGCTCTGGGATCTCGCGTTGCTGAGTTTCGGCTCTGGTCCCTTGCGTCCACCGGCCTCCCAGCGGTCGTAGGCCTCGTCATAACGACGGAACTCGTCGTTGGACTCGTAAAGTCCGAGTTCCATGTTCAGGTTCAGGAGCTGCTCAAGGATCCGCAGGCGCTCCTGTGATTGCGCCGGCGTGCGCGGCTCGATCTTCTGCAGGTACTGGATGGTCTTGCTGATCTCGCCGCTGAGTTTCTGTTCGGTCGCGACCAGGAACGCCTCGGCCTTGGTCAACGACGAGACATTTTTGCGGTCCGCGACGGTTCCCTTCTCGATCTTGCGCTCGACGACATCGACACCGGAACGCTTGTGATCCTTGCCGCGATTCGCGTCCAGGGAGACATCCACCGCGCCACACAACACGGCGGACAATCCCGCGATGAACGCCACACGTGTCAGTTTCATCCGCATTTCGACCTCATGGTGTCACTTCTTGCTTGAAGACGGGCAGCTGCTCGCCAGGTTGTAAACGTAGTATCCGAGCTCGTCCTCCCAGTACTCTCCCTGGAATGGCCAGTATTCAAGCTCCTGGGACAAGTTGAGCGTCTGGAAGCCACCGATGAAGTTGATCCGTTTGTCGGCAGTGGAGACGCGCAAGGACGCCCGCAAGGCGTCGACCCGGTTCAGGAGCATCTCCGCGTTGATGAATTCCGTCTGGCGCGACAGGTCCTTCAGGTAGTCCCGCTGGTTGTTGAGCTTCTGGAACAACTTGCGGCCGGCCTCGTCCGACGCGAGGCTTTTCTTCTTGCCGAGGAACCCGCGCAATTCCTCCTGCAATCCAGAGCTCGACCACTTGACCCCATAGCGTGACAGGCGAGCGAGTTCCGAGTCCGAGTTGCGGATGGCGATGGCGCCCTCGCGGAAAGCGTCGGTACGGGACAAGGCGTCCAGCAGGGGCCAGGCCTCGCGGTAACGGGACAGGGCCCCGCTGCGGAAGTCGTAAACCAGCTTGTAAAACCCGCGCTTGTTCTCCTCATACTCGGTCACCAGCTTTTTCAACTCGCCGAACAAGGGGCGGTAGCGGTCACGGAATTTCTCAAGCGCGTCCTTGGTCTCGTCAAACTTGCAAAGGCGCAGGAACGTGATCGACTGCAGGATGTAGCTCTCTGGATAGAACCGGTTCTCGAAGAACGGCGCGAGCACAGTATGCAAGTTGCCCAGCGCGTTGTTGTGCTTCTGGATCATGAAGAACGCCCACGCGCCCTCGAACTGGGCGTCAAGCCACAGGTCCGAGTCGCGGGCGACGCGTCCGTATTGCATCAAGGCTTCGTTGAAACGTTTCGTCTCGTATTCGACCCGCGCGATGTTCATGATCGCGGCATTGCGCAAGTGGTCTCCGTCGTCATCGCGGCGCGCTCCCGAGGCAACGCTGCTGAAATAACTGATGGCCTGGCTGTGCTGGCCCTGGAGGTTGGCGATCACGCCCAGGTGGAACTGCGCGCGCAGGTAATACGGCGACCCGCCGGGAACGCCGCGGAAGGCGCGCGACGCGGCCTCGTACTTGCGATCGTCGAAGTTCTCCACGCCCTGGTAATAGTAGTAGAACCCGCGCGCAGAGCCAGGAATCGCCTCGGTATTGATGGTGCCGTTTCGCCCCGACACCAGCTGGACAATCTGGGCCTGACCGAGGCTGACCGTGCTGTTGATCTGGCCAAGCTGCTCAAATGACTGCCGGAAAAACGGGTTGCTGCCTGGCCCCTGGCGGACAATCGCGCCATAAAAACGCGACGCCGAATACGGCAGGTCAAGTGCCTGCAACGAGCGGGCGAGGAAGAATCCCGCGTTCAATTTTTCCTGGATGTTGCGACTGGAACTGTACAACTGGAAGGCGGCAGACGCCGCGCCCGGATAATCGCCACGGGAATACAACACGGAAATATTTTGCAGGTTGGCAAGGGCTGTTGAGGCACCCAGCATCAAGCCGCTCGCGATGAGAAAACGCCAGGCCACCATCTTTGTCATTCCCCGCAACGCCGTTTAGAGGAAGCGCGACGCCCCGACCTGCATGGTCACGTTGTTGATCAATTTCGCCGAGTCAGCCGTGTATTCAGGATCACAGGAACCGTCACGCTCATTCACGGAGAATATGTTGTCCCGGACCTCGAAACGCAGCGCCAGGTTCTTGTCGATGAAGAACCGTTGGCCGATGCCAATGATCCCGCCAAAATAACCTTTCGTATTCGCCGCCGGGGGGGCCGGGGCATTGCCGTTCGAAGACGCCTGGCAATGGTCGTACTGGTAATCGATGCCGGTCATGCCGCCACCACCGACCAGGAAAGTGTCAAAGTAGATCAGCTTGCCGCTGGCCAGCTGGTACTTGCCATACATCGGAGTCCAGACAAGGCCACCAAGGAACTGGTACTGGGTCCGCTGGATCTGCGTGCTGATGTTGAAACTGCTCTTGAGGAGGGTCTTGTCTTCCTTGTCGAGACTGAATCCGTAACTTGCGTCCAGCTCCGCGCCAAGAGACTCCGTGAAGTGATAATTCAAGATACCCGTCATCAGGTACGTGTAAATGAAGGTCTGGTTCATGACGACGCTGAGCTGGCCACCGAATTCGGCGCGACGCGCCTTGGTGAAGAACTTCGGCCGGATGACCCGCACCTCGTAGCCCTCGAATTGCCCCTTGGGCTGGTCATCCTGCTCACCGGCGGCCCGCGCCTCCGGGCCAGCGGGCATGAACAGGACGGATACCGCGATGGCCAGTACCGCCGGAAGGCGCCGCGTGGCCCCGGTGAAGGCCCCGCGACCACCGCGTTTTCCACTGCCAATTTGCTTCGGCCAACCCAAATGGGACTCCTTGCCCGCGAATCAATTTTCCAGACGCGTCACCACCAGCTTGAACGTGACAAACTCCGCCTGCTGGGCAGACAGCATGATGCGCTTCATCAACTTGAACGGATGCCCCTTGTCCATCTCCATGGTCAGGGCGCCGGTCTTGCCGATCTGCTGGGCTGGATCACTGGACGCCGTTGCCGCCATGATGCGCTTGTTGGCCTCGGCGATGCGCTTCAACTCGTCGAAAACAGGCCTGATCGCGCCCTGGTAGGACTCGCCAAGTTGCTCTTTGGGAACTTCCCCGTTGACGACATCGACAATCTTCTTGTCGTTGACGAACATCTCGTTTTTCGTGACGACAATGGCCGGGATCTCATCGAGGCTGATCATGGTGCGCGATTCAGGCAACTCGATCCCCGCGTTCACGTCGTGGTTGACGGGGTCTGTCGAGTAACTCATCAACAAGAAAGTGATCAGGATGCTGAAAATATCCATCATCGGATAAAGGTTGAGCGTCAGTGTATCTTTACTTCCGCCGACGGATGCCATCTGGTGTTCTCCCCACGGGGCCGTTTACAGGATCACGCTGCCCATCACGATCTTGGGAAACAGGAACTGCTCGTCCGGCGTCGTTTCACCGGTCTTCTCATTCTTGAGCGGGAACTTCGGGTCCGCCTGCTTGCGGAACTTCGCCGAGTCCAGGATCGCCGAGACGTTTTCCCAGATCACGTCGTCTTCCGAGAAAAACGTCAACTTGTCCTGCGCCGGATTGGCCTGCCGGATGGCGACCAGGCGGTCGTGCATCCGGTCAAGCCCCTCTTTTGAGTTCGGGAAATCAAATTTCTGCTCGTTCCGAGGTTCCTTCGAGAACTCGGTAACGACCTCGACCTTGTCCCTGGCCGCGTCGATCTTGATCTCGAGGGTCCTCTGGCCCTCTTCCTTCGGTTGCGGGGCGTTCGAGAGGAAAGGCACCTGCACCTCGATGATACCGGTGGCCACAAATACCGCCGAAAACAACAAGAAAGTATTGAGCATCGAGAAGACATCGATGAACGGGATGATGTTCAGGTCGATGTCAGTCGTTTCGTTTCGTTTGATGCCTTTGCGCTTGCGCATGGGTCACCCGTGTCTCGTTGAGCCAGGAGGCGGACTTCAAACCATCAGTCCGCGTTGACGGTCGACATGTCCTGCCCGCTGCGGATCTTCATCTTGCGGGTGTAGAGCAGGTCCATCAGGCGCGCCGCGTTCTGGTTGATGTCGTCAATGATCGCGGTCTGCTTCATCATCAGGATCCCGTAAACGAGCAAGCACAGGAGCGCGGTCGCCAGGCCGAAAGTGGTTGCCGACAGGGCCTCGGAAATGCCCTGGGCCAGGATCACGCCTTTTTGCGCGCCAGTCGCGTTGGCGGCGGCGGCGAACGACTTGATCAAGCCGAACAGAGTCCCAAGGAGTCCGAGGAGCGTCGCGACGTTCGCGGTGGTCGCCAGCAGGGGGACACGACGAGCCACGCGGGGAATCGCCGCCAATTGCGCGTGATGCATCGCGTTCTCGATCTCCTCGGTGGAGTCATTGGCGCGCTTCAGGCCTTCTGCCAGGACGTACGGCAGCAACTGGCCCTGGTTGCGTTTGCCCTTGCACAGGCGGATGGCATTTTCGATGGAGTTGTTCATGACCAGTTTTTGAACAGCCGACATGAATGCCGAGCTGTTCGAAAGATCGTACTGGTACCAGTATCTGAACACGCGCTCGACGATGATCGAGAGCGAGATGACCAGCGTCAGTGTAATCCCGCACATGACGAAAAAGTGGGCGCCGTCGTTTGGATTGAACAGTTTGACAATGGTATCGATCATGGTGCGAAGCTCCTCTTGCTCCGTTGCGCGATCCCCGCCGGGACGACGGGGCTAAACAATTAAGTTCACTGATATTTTACGGACGCCCGGAACCCCAAGTCAACTGAGGCGGCCAAACACGTGAATTAGGGTGTGCAGCAACCCAAAATTGTCGTAAGCTCCCGCTTGGATTTAGATTTTTTCCAAGGATGACCGGGAAAATGAAACACCAGCAAAATGACGGCGGAATTCCCGTTTTTACAACAAAGTTCAATGAATTCGTGGCTTGGGCACGGAAGAACTCGCTTTGGCCATATCCATTCGGAACAGCTTGCTGCGGCATCGAGTACATGTCCGTTGTCGGTCCGAAATACGACATCAGCCGGTTCGGCGCCGAGGTGGTGCGTTTCTCGCCTCGTCAGTGCGACTTGATGATTGTCGCCGGCACGATCACCGAGAAGATGGCACCCGTCATCAAGAAGATTTACGACCAGATGGCGGAGCCCAAGTGGGTCATCGCCATGGGCGCCTGCGCCTCGAGTGGCGGTTTTTACCGCGCGTACCACGTCCTTCAGGGCGTTGACCGTATCATCCCGGTTGATATTTATGTGGCTGGCTGCCCGCCGACTCCGGAAGCCGTCATCACGGGCCTCATGATGCTGCAGGACAAGATCGACCGTGAGGCCGTTGGCAAGAGCCCCGCACCTGCGGTGACCTGAGATGAGCCACGCGGCTAGCGAGCCCGTCATCGTCGCATTCAACGAGACAGGCCGGGCGCCGTTGCCTGAAGCCGGAATCCTCGGCAATTTCTGCGCAGGCGCCAGGCTGATCGCGACCAGCGATCCATCTGCCCTGCCGGTCGCCTTGGCGCAAAAGCCTGTCGCGGTCATCACGAACACGATGAACGCGCAAGTTCTTCAGCAGATCAGCGACCTGGCCCGGAACGCCAACGAGGAATGCGCCCTGATCCTCCTCGTGGACAAAGTCCACGCCGAGTTCACCAAGGCTCTTGAGGGCAAGGAGAACACCCTGGTCGACCACATTGTGGCCGTG
>RGVZ01000136.1 GCA_010029825.1 bacterium
GCTGGCGCGGAGATTCTGATGGTTGAGCCGGCCTCGCGGCGAGAGATCGTCGAACTCGGTGAGCGCGCCCGGATGCGGCAGCGGCACGAACGGCTCAAGATCCATCTCGCGGCGATCGGGGAAAGGCCGGAGCTCTACGTCTTTGGCCTGCTCCGCGGACCGATCCTGGAGGCGGTCGAGTCGTTCGCGCTGCGCGAGCTGTACATCGACCCGAAAAAGCTGAAACGGCTGCGCACAATGGCCGATGCGTCCTGCTTCAATTTTGAAGTGATCGAGATCGAACCGCTGGAGAACGGCGACACGGGCGATGTGTTTTTCCGGGACTACCGGGGCATGCTGGGCGTCCGCTACTACGCGTCGTAAAAAAAAAAATGATTTATGCTCGCGGTCATTCCTGATCCACACAAGGAATGCACGTCTTTTTGTATCATTGGTTTGCGGAGGACGAGCCGAACCAGGACGGCGAGAAAGAGCTGGCGATCCGGGCGTACGGGCTGACGGAGGACGGGAGGACGGTGCTGATCCACGTCCGGAATTTCCGGCCGTGGATGTACCTGGAGATCACGCCGCCGACGTGGACCTCTTCGCTATCCATGCTCCAGGATCGGCTGAAAGAGCGCTGCCCGGCGCTCCGGACGGTCGAGCGCGGCGAGTTCCGTGTCCACCAGAGGCAGCGCCTCTATTTTTCGGCCGGCCGAGAGAATTTTCTCCACGTGCCGTTCACGACAATCGAGGGACGGCGCCGGACGTACTACGGGCTGAACAACCAGTCGGTGCGGCTCAACGCCGCGACACACCGCATCCGGTGCCACGAGACGGACGCGAGCCCGCTCCTCCAGCTGCTGGTCTCGCGCGGGCTGCCGTCGTGCGGCTGGGTCTCGTTCGTGCCTGGCCGCGTCCGCGAGAAGATCACGGCGCTGGAGCACGAGTACGCGGTCGATTTCGGGCGGATCGAGGCCGCGGAACGGATGGCACGACCGGATCCGACCGTGCTGTCGTTCGATATCGAGGTCTACTCGTCGAACCCGCAGCGGATGCCGCGGTCGGATGTGGACGCGGACTGCATTTTCCAGATCGGGTGCGCCGTCGGCGCAAAAAAGATCTTGCTGACGCTGTTCAGGGCGGAGGCGGCCACGGTCGGTCGGGACGTGGAGGTGCGGTGCTTCGGGGACGAGGCCGCGCTCCTGCTGGGCTTCACGGCGCTGGTCCGGGAGATCGACCCGCACGTCATGATCGGGTACAACATCTTTGGTTTTGACATGCCGTACATGACGGCGCGGGCACGGCGCCTCGGGATCCTCCAGGAGTTTGACGTGCTGGGCGTCCCGCTCTACCGGCACTCGCCCGAGCGCGAGATCAAGTGGTCGTCCAAGGCCTACTCGTGCCAGCAGTTCCACTACCTGGACACCGAGGGCCGGATCCTCGTGGACCTGCTCCCGGTCGTCCAGCGCGACTACAAGTTCAGCAACTACCGTCTCAAGACCGTCTCGACGTTCTTTCTCGGCGAGACGAAAGATCCCCTGACGCCGCGAGACATCTTTGCGGCGTACGAGGCGGGACGCGACGGCCGGACGCGGGAGCTCTCGCTGTGCGGCAGGTACTGCGTCCAGGATTCACATCTCGTGATGCGGCTGTTCGACACGCTGCGGCTGTGGATCGGGCTCGGCGAGATGGCCAAGATCTGCTGCGTGCCGATGATGTACCTGTTTACCAAGGGCCAGCAGATCAAGGTGTACAGCCAGATCTACCAGAAATGCTTCCGGGAGAACATCCTGGTGCAGGCCGCGCCGGATCACCCGGTGCTGACGCCGGCCGAGAACGGGTACTCGGGCGCGTACGTGTTCCCGCCGCGGCCCGGGATCTACGACTGGGTCATCCCGTTCGATTTCAGCTCGCTGTACCCGACGACGATCATCGCGTACAACATCGACTACTCGACGCTGGTTCTGGACGAGTCCTCCGTGGATCTGTCGACCTGCCACGTAATCGAGTGGGACGACCACGTCAATTGCGAGCACGACCCGGATCGCGCCAAGGGGAGCGCCAAGCAGCGCGTGCTGTGCGGCCACCACCGCTTCGTTTTCCGGAAAGAGCCGATGGGCGTCATGCCGTCGCTGCTCCAGAACCTCATCTCGCAGCGGAACGAGACAAAAAAGACCATGAAGGCCTGGGCGGCGCGGACGGACGTGTCCGACGCGGAGCGCAGGACGGCTCTGGTGGTGCTCGACAAGCGGCAGCTCGCGTACAAGCTGTCGGCGAACTCGGGCTACGGCGCGATGGGCGTGACGAAAGGCTACCTGCCGTTCATGCCGGGCGCCATGTCGACGACGGCGATGGGCCGGATGTCGATCCAGAGAGCCGCGGAGCACGTGAAGCGCCGGCACCACGGCCGGCTCATCTACGGGGACTCGGTGACCGCGTCGACGCCGCTCCTCCTGGCCACCAAAGACGGCAAGACCACGATCGTTGGTATCGAGGAGTTTTTCGAGGGCGGCACGGCCGTGCCGTACCCGGAGTTCGACAAGCCGACCGACGCCAAAGAGAGGATCGAGGTCCGGGATCGGTGGATCGTGTCGGGGAGCGGGTGGGCGAAAGTCCGCCGCGTGATCCGGCACAAGACGGCCAAGCGCGTGTTCCGGGTGTGCACCGGTCTCGGCTTCCTGGAGGTGACGGAGGATCACAGCCTTCTCGACGAGGCCAAGACGATGATCAAACCGAAATACGCGATGGGTCGGCGGCTGCTGGTCGCGGAGCGAGCCGATGTCCTCGAACGGATGACGGAGCCGCCCGTGCACCGCTTCGACAAGACGACGGTGCGCGCGCGGACGATGGACGTGCTGGAGGTGGAGAGTTTTTCACCGGCCGAGATCCAGGCGGTGTTCCTGCGGATCTGGCCGCGCTTCCCTCACGCGAGCCTCCGGTGGATCTCGGAGACGCGGTGCGACATCTGTCTGAATGGCACGGACGGCGCGGATCCGGCGGAGGTGGTGCGGGTGGACGACCTCGGGACGACGGAGCGGTGGGTGTACGACGTCGAGACGGAGGACGGGAGCTTCCACGCGGGCGTCGGGCTGCTGGTGGTCAAAAACACGGACTCGATCTACTGCCATTTCGAGGGCGCGGAGAAGGCGTCCACGGCGTGGGAGAAAGCCAAGGAGGTCGAGAAAGAGCTGCTCCGGCTCTTCCCGGCGCCGATGAAGCTGGTCTTTGAGGAAAAGATCTACCAGAAATTCCTCATCCTGACCAAGAAGCGGTACATGGCCTACACGTGCGGGGAGGACGGACGGGTCGACGACAAGCTGACGATCCGCGGGGTGCTGCTGGCGCGCCGGGACAACTGCCGGTGGATCCGCGGCGTGTACGAGGAGGTGGTGCGCCGGATCATGGACGGCGTCCCGACCCGTGAGCTCGTGGGACACGTCAACGAGGCCGTTCTGTCGTTCCTCCGGATGGAGGGCAGGAGCATCCGCGACCTGATCGTGACCAAGCAGTACAACGCCGGGTACAAGATCCGTCCGCTGCCCGAGGACGAGAAAAAGCTCAAGAAGCGGTTGACGGATCTCGGTATCGTGGTGCCGGCGGTGCCCTCGCCCGCGGAGATCCGCCGCGTGAACGACGGCCTCGCCCAGCAGAAGGCCGGCTCGGGATGGGCACGAGACTATCTGGTGAAGGCGCTCCCGGCGCACGCCCAGCTCGCGCTCAAGATGACGGAGCGCGGCTCGCCGGTGGAGGCCGGGTCGAGGATCGAGTACCTGATCCTCGAGCATCCGGACGATCCCAAGAGCCGGCTGTACGACAAGCTGGAGGATCCGGTCTACTACAGCGAGCACCGGGATCTCCTCCGGATCGACCGGCTGTACTACCTGAAATCGCTCGTGGAACCGCTGGATCAGCTGCTGAACGTGGTGGGCGGTGGAGGGATCGTCCAGCGAATCCACGCCGTCCATGCCAGGCACCACCTGGTCATGCGCGAGATCCGCGAGCGCTCGGGTCCGCTGATCCTCCTGGACGACGAGCAGCCGAAGAAGCCGCCGGCGAAAAAGGCGAAACGCTCCAAGGCGATCCTCGTCCGGAGCTTTTACGACCTCTTGTAAAAAAAAAACGGTAACGAGAAAATGGATGAGGCGGCGGCGCAACGGATGCTGGCTGAGTCGAGAACAAAAGAGCTGACGGCACCGTACATCAAGGATCTCGGACAGAGGAAAAAATTCATCGAGACAATCCGAGACGTCGGAGCACGCTCGCGTGCCAAGACGGCGCTTTCACTGGAGCTGCCGCCGCAGCAGCGCCAGGAATACATCCAGGGTATCCAGGACGAGACCCAGCGTTCCAGAGCCATGAGGAGCATGGCAAAAACGATGACGGACATTCCGAAAAGAAAGAGCTACATCGCGAGGATACCCAAAGACCAGGAGAGAGCCGACGCGATGCGCCAGTTCAGAGAGGACTCGCGTCGGGAGATCCATGAAATTATCAGCGGCATCGTGCCGGGATCGGAAGAAGCCATAAGAACCTATCAAGTCGTCAGGGATCTCGACCTGCGCTGCCTAACCCGCGACGCGCTGAGACAGACCGGGATGGAGGAGAAAGAAATCGACAGCACGGTAGAGGAGTTGATGCCGGGAATTGTGGCGAGTGTCGGAGAGACCACCGGCAATGCCAAAAAAGAGATCGTCCAGAAAAATGTGCGATTTGCGATGCAGCTGAAAAGGAAAGCAATCAGATACGGCAAAATCCTCGAGGCATGTGCCCGGCACGCACGCGAGACCGGTTTGTCGCAGGAAAATTTGTCCGACATGACAGAGTTTCTGATGGACGTCATCACACAGCAAGATCTGGCTGATGAAACCAGACTCATGGCAAAGATCAGACAGAATTACGACGCCGCGTGGAGAGCCATCCGGCAGACCCGTACGAGGAATCAGAAAATCAAAAATTTGCTGGAAGACATCGTCTTTCGGCTGGGACAGGTCTCCGGCAAACGACTGGACTCGGTGCTCCAGAAATATCCGAACATGATAAACTGGCTTTTCCGCCGGGCCGTGGAAAAAAAAGATTATAGAGCCATTGTGGGGCTCGCTTCCGGCGACAGGATCGATTGGACTTCGAAAGACGTGGCCGAGGCGCTGAACGAAGCGCGGAAATACGAGGTGTCTTTTCTGAAAAAAGCGGTGGATGGCCGAGATCTTTTAACCCGTCTCCTTGTATTTTCTGATTTCAAGAGGGGAAACCGTTATTTTGATGAATCAGCGCTCCTCAAGCTCTTCAAGGATCCCGCATCGCTTGTTTCTTTGTTTGCCGAAATCTGTCGCGACAATAGCGCAGCCGCAAAACACTTTATTAGAATGTTTGAAAAACTTCCTCCTCCCGACCTCCGGAAAGTCGACGACGAAGACCTGGTGAGAGCCGTGGGCTGCAGCGAGGAGTTTCTCGGCGGCACCATGGGTCGCGTGTTGATGGAAAGAATCACAGGGAGACTGGGAGAGGGAGCACCGCTGGAGGAGATTATGGGGCTCATTCCCGACGCATCCCTGAGGGCTTTCCGAGACGCGGCCGGACAGACACCGTTCCACGCGGCCATTGTGGCAGACCGACCCGACGTGGTCAGGGCTCTGCTCGACAGGGGTGTCCCGGTCGACATCCCAGACGCCACGGGTCATATACCGCTCCACACGGCTCTGATCAGCGAGCGCCAGAACCTCAAAATCATCGTCATGCTCATACGAGCGATCCGCGACCGGCAGACCATCTTCACCATCCTGCTCAAGAGCCTGCTGGAGCTGCGGGACGACATGAACCGTAGGTCGAACGTCTTGGGGCTCATCGAGCACATGGCGGACGAGTTCGTAAGGCCCGCAGAAGTGTTTACGGATGCAGTCTACAAGCTCATGGACACCGTGGTCAGACAGCTGGGTCTGCTGAAAGACTCTTTCCTCCCGCTCTATGCCCTCGCGGATAGAGGGGGTAAGGTCAAGAGCCTCATCCGGGGCGGGGCGAGGTGTGAGCCCGTCGGCACGCAAAAGATGAGAGACATGATGGCCGAAGAAATGGAGAAAGTGGCCAAGAAAAAACGACAGCAGCAGCGCATAAAAGACGAGGCTCGCATGGATCTGGAAGAGCTCGCGATTTTCGGACAGGAGGTCTTGGAGCTGGAACGCACGGTCGCGGCGGAACTCGGATTTTATGACGCCGTTGCCCTGGGCTTCGGCGCCGAGCCGACCATCCGCGTCGAGGCACTGCCCGAGGACGAGTTCTCGGCACACGAGCTGGAAAGCCTGGAGAGCGCCGACGAGCGTCTGAAAGCCATGTACACGGACTACACGGCGCGTGGGGAGGCGCTGGAGGAAATGCGGACGACGCTCCGGTCATCCATCCCTGAGCAGCTCCGATCCGCGGACGCGGTCTTGTCGCAGGATGAGATCGATCACCTCAAGAAATCGAGGAAAAAAGCGTACAAAAAATATGAAAAGATGCTCTCCGAGCTACGCGAAATGCTTTATGGCATCCGAGAATCTCTCCCCCCGGTATACAGAGTCGTCGCGATGCGTCCGGACGTTCCGCTTTACAGGGACGAAAAAGGGGTGCTGACGCGCCTCCTCCAAGACGACGAGGCGAAGCGGCTGCCACCAGAAATCTTGGAACAGCACCGCCGGAAAAAAATATGGCACGCAATCGTCGCCTCGGCTCGGGAGGAGGTCTTGATGGGATCGAGATCCAGAGCCGACTATGCGGAATTCCTCCGGGACATCATCAACGGGCTGGACATTCTCCGTCGTACCACCCAATCACTACAACGAAAAACGATGATCCCGATCCGGTGGACGGATTCCGAAAGCGTTGTCGGACGACGGAGCGTGTGGTTCAAGGCGATAAGACCGCTGATCGGCGTCTTGTACCAGGGCTTCCAGAAAGGGACGACGGTCTTTGCCGTGGACACCATCAACGTCCTGCGCGGGAGAGACAAGACGCTGCGCGAGACGGACTACACGGACGCTAATTTCCAGGCCGTCTTGGATACCGCTTTTGACGCGCACGCGGAAGACATTGCGGGCGTGCTCGAGGCCGGCACCGAAAGAACGACGATCGTCTGGGTATACCCGCGGGTGGGTCAAGAGACCGGGATCGTGGTAAGACCCGTGCCTGGCGAGAGAAAAAACCACCGCCGGGTGTTTGTGGATATCGCGGTGCGACGCGACGATCTGCCCTACACACGGAGCCTGGACGATTTTTTCCTCTTGTGCCTTGTCTCGTTCTACAAGAGCGCGAAGGATGAAAAGATCCGTGGGACGCGGCTGGTGGTCGTGTCCGAGGACAAGTTCAGGGACTGGAGCGAGGATGTGATTGGGTACGACGCGGCCTGGGAGCCGCGGGTTGAGGCAGGGCAGCGCGTCCAGAAGCGGGCGAAGCGGATGGCTCGGTAGGATGATCGTTTCATTCTGGAGTTTCCGTCGTCGTGAGCACCGCTCGGCAGACCGGGCAGGTCTGATTGTTCCGATCGAACCAGGAATCGATGCACGCGTGGTGGAAAAAATGCCCGCACGTCCGGATCCGACGGCAGATCTCACCGTCGCCGATGCCGTTCCGGCAGATGCTGCACAGCTCCGTCGAGGCCGTTTCTTCCCGCGCCTGGGACACGAACAGCTCCGTCGCCCGCGAGAGGACACGGATCGGATTCTCGCTGTCGGTGGCTGCGTCGCCGTTCGGCGCCTCGAAACCGAAATAGAACTGGATGTCCTCCGGGGGATCGGTGGTGGCACCACCGTTGTCCGAGGCACGGCGCAGGACGTTCTGGATGAGGCCGGAGAGCACCGAACTCGCCGTGCGCGAGACGTTGGTCCGGATCCGCGGGGACGGCTGTGGTGGCGGTGGCGGTGGCGGCTGGGTATTGATGTAGATTTTCATGTTGGGAAAGAGGTACATTTTTACGACGGATCGGATAATCCTTATATTCTTTTTTTTTTATTCACAAGACAAAGATGAGCCAGACGTTCTCTCTCCGCGACGGTTTTTTTCTGGATGTCGTGCCGCTGAGCCCGCAGGACGACGAGTCGAGACGACAGCTGAGTGATTTTCTGGGAGCGCTGACCGGAGACGAGGCCGAGACGCGGTTCATGACCCACCTGCTCCGTGCGGCGCTCGGGCTGCGGATCCAGAACGACCAAAAATTCTATCTCTTTGAGGGCTGTCTCGGGGACACGGATCTCGCTTCTTTTTTTGCCAGGCGTCCGTGTCGCGGATTCTTGGTCGTCCTGAGAAAAGGCACGGAGTGGCAGGCGGCCATGACCGTCTGGCCGGACGCACGTTTTGTGCTCCGTGACGAGGTCGTCTGCGAGGCACAGGATCACGCGCTCGTCCTCTTCAGACCGGCGCTCCAGGACACCGGGAGCGTCGGCCTCCTGCTTCACTCGCTTGCCGCGATTGTCTTTGATCGTCCTTTCGTGATCTGCGGCTTCCGGGACGAGCTCGGGCTCTCCAGCAAAGAGGGACTGAACCAGCTGCCGAGCGGCGAGTTCCGTGCGTTCCGTGCTGATCCATGCCGCAATTTTTCGATCGAATACGCGTTCAAGAACGATGCCGGCATGAAGGCCATCGCGGCGCCGTCCTTTCTGCAGCAGAAGCGTCAGCAGAAGCGTCAGCAGAAGCGTCAGCTTGGTATACGACAGATCCAGAAAAGATGGACGGATGGCCTCGTGGCGATCCAGAACACGGATGGTCTGAAATGGGCCGTTATCGGCCCATCGGAGCCGTTCCGTGAGCTCCTGGCCACACTGTCCACCCTGCCGTGGGAGAAGAGAGACCTCGACCTCCTCCGCACGATCCGTGACAACACGACGGGTCGCTTGTTCCTCGCCCTCCACGGCGACCGGTGGATCGCGTGCCTCGTCGCGACCGAAAACGCGGACCGACAGGTTCAGACGGCCGTGCTCTTCAACCCGATGATCGATCTGAGGAGACTCGGCCTGGATATGCACGATATCGAGCTGCGGCTCGCGTCGTTCGCGGCGCTCCAGGCGCCGAAAGGAACGAGACGGATCCTGGTCAGTGATGCCATCCGCGGCGCACTCTTCTGTAATAACCTCCGTTTCCCCACACAGGGACAGTATTTTCTTGTCGCGGCGGACGATCCACAACTCCTGTCCGTGTGGATGAGACACGACATCCGTTTATAAATCTCTTGTCTAGCGATAGATAGGTATGCAGCGCCCACGGAAGCCTCCCGTGTTCGTCATGGATACCAATCGTTTCTTTCCGCAGTACGTGCTCCCCTGGAACAATTTCTTTACCGGGGTGCGACCGCGCTAGGCCTGGATCGCCGGGGCGTACTCGTCGATGTACTGTTTCCGCGTGACCGGGTCGGCACCGGCGTGTGCGTCTGGCTCTTGGGACAGGTGCCGTGCCGCGGTTCTCGTCCGCAGTTCCTGCTCGAGCTCCTTGATCTTTTGGTCGAGTCCGGCACGTTCTTTTTGAGAGGCCTGGAGTCTTTGAATCGTCAGGCGATGCTCCTCGAGCAGCCTGGTTCGCTGTTGTGGAATGATCTGCCTACCGCTTTCTCTCAATGACCGGATATGAGACTCCAGTTCTGCCTTGGCACGACGCTGAACCGCCACCTCACCCTCGAGCTCCTGTCTTTTTTGTTGGCACTGTCGTGTCTGTCGACGTATCTTTTGTATCGTTGCCTGGTGCTCTTTGCCAAGTTTTTGGATCTGCTCATTTTTGGCGGTATCGATTTTTTCCAGACCTTGTCGTATCTCTTTCATGAAATTTTTCATGTACGGGATCAGATCCTCTTGTTCAGGGATTTCTAATTCTTGTCGGATTTTCTTTTGTCTCTGTTTTTCCGCGGCAACGAGTCGTTGCTGGCATGCCGCTTTCAGCCTCGTATCCGTCTGTTGACGCTCTTTGCCGAGTTTTTGGATCTGCTCATTTTTTTCGGTCTCGATTTTTTTCAGCCGCCGGATCTGCTCTTCGGCTTCCTCGAACAATGCTGTGCTCCCTAGTATCAGATCATCCATTTTTTTTCCGACCTGTTTCCTGTATTTTTCCTCAAACTGGATCGGATCTTGGTCTTGTGGTATCGATAATCCATGCCTGATCCTCTCCAAAACCTCATTCTCAATCATCCTGTCCCGTTCGAGTCTCTGTTGTGTGATTTTCTTTTGTTCGACTCGGAGGGTCATTTTCTGCTGCTCCAGTTCGCGGATCTTTTTTTGGACGGCCTCTTTTACCGCCTCTGCGTTCTTTGTCAGCCCCTGGACGTTTTTTTTCAGCTGCTGGATATGGCTCCGATCAGGAACCGCCGCAACCAGCTGCTGGAAAGACGTGTTTTCCGGTTTCCCGAGGCGGACAGCCAGTTTTTTCTTGTTTTCCTTGTTCTGTTGGATGCGCTTCGACATCCAAAA
This sequence comes from bacterium, assembly GCA_010029825.1. Lineage (GTDB taxonomy): Bacteria > Bdellovibrionota_B > Oligoflexia > Oligoflexales > RGVZ01 > RGVZ01. The sequence continues at coordinate 10,401 of RGVZ01000136.1, forward strand.
AACGTCCTGTCCCTCTCTGGCAGCGCCGCTCTGTCCCAGCATCTCCCGTAGCCGCACCCTGTCACGGCTCCTCGGCAGGCTAAAAATCGCCGTCAGGAGTTTTTGTTTTTCGTCGTCTCTTTTTTTCTTATCGAAATCAGTATTGCCAGGCCGTGATTTCCAGAGCCCGATCTCGATCTCGACGGCTTCGACCGGGTAATTACCACACAGCCACATTCTCAGCTCTTCACATGATGATCCGATCTGTTTCATGAGATCTTTGTTCCCAAAAATAGTGACGAATTTTTGGACGAGCATTTTGCGGAAATGCGGAGATTCATCATTCATCGTTTTTTTAATGATCTCCACGATCGTCTGTTTTACTCCCTTGGACTTTTCTGGCTGGATCGTCTGTTTTACTCCCTTGAACCCTTCTGGCTGCTGCTGCATCGGTTTTTATATACTTTTTTTTTTTGGAAAAATACCGTCTTTGTGCTCCAAAAGAGGATCGAACTCTTGACCTTCAGCTCATAAGACTGATGCTCTGCCGGTTGAGCTATTGGAGCCATTTGTAAAAAAAGAACTCGTCCCGGCCACACGGGATCGCGCATCAGTCGACCTCCTCGATCCTGGGCTCGCTCGGCGGCTCCTCCGCACCCTCCGGCTGTGGCGGCGCGGTCGTGTTCTCTTTCATGAAATCCAGGAACGCTTTCTGCCGCTCCTCGACCTCCTCGACCGTCGCCTGCTGGTGTGTCGAGACCCACGCCAGCTCCTCCTCGACTCTCTTGGCGAGCGGCGACGCGTCGCCGC
>RGVZ01000137.1 GCA_010029825.1 bacterium
GTCCGCCGGTCAAGGCTTCAACCCCGTCAACCACAACCAGCTTCCGGTGGTTGCGGAAATTCAGCTGCAGTCCTCGTTTCCAGCTGTGGATCGGCAGGAAACTGGCCACTGAAATCCCGTGGGCCTTCAGGTCCCGGATGTAGGCGCCTGACAGAAAGAAAGATCCGATATCGTCATACAATACGTAAACCGCGACCCCGCTTTTTGCCTTTGCAATCAGGAGCTTCTGGAGTTCAGCGCCGAGTCGATCCGAGCGCAGGATGTAATATTGAACGAGGATATAGCGGTTGGCTTTGCTGATGACCTCGAAAATTTCCCTGAAGGTCTCCTGACCGTCCACGAGTAATTTGACGTCATTGAGGGTCGGGTCGTAGAGCTCCCCGAACCTGCCGAAAGTGCTGCCAAAATCTTTAAGGTTCACCGGAACAGTTCGGCTGGCCAGTCTCAAGTTTGACTCGATTCCGGACAGGTTTTGGCGGATGGCCGGTTGGCGCGCGGTGTCCTCGTGAGAGTGGGAATAAGGCGACAGGGCGTGCTGATCAAAAAACGCGCGGCGTCGCATGAGCCCCTTGATCCGGTTTTTACCGAAAGCGTAGTAGAGCGGAATGCCGACGAATGGCATGGCGACAAGGGCAACCACCCAGGCGATGGTTGATTTCGGGTTTCGGCGCTCTTGAATCAGGTCAAATGCCAGCCATAACGCCAGAGCATACAGAAAAACATAGGGCCAGAGTCCCATAGGACCCTTAGCCGCGCATCCGACGCGCGAGGCTGATCACCCGGCTGCTGGCAAGGGACAATTCCTCGAATTCGGTCCAGTCGGTCGATCCAGCACGCTGATGGGTGTAAGCGGAGAGTTCATGATCCCCTTCAAACGCGTCCACGATGATGCTGATGGCTTGCTGATGGTTCTCGGAGCCGGGGGTGTTTTTAGTCAAAAGAGCGCGGGCTTTCTCGAGGTCTTCAATGGCTTCATCCTCGCGCTGGTCGCGCAGGAGCGGAATCAGCTTTTCGATCGCAACTACCAGATCGGCCGAAGAATTTTTGCGGTCACGCTTGATGATGGTCATGGTCGAAAAAGCCCTCCTCGCGCGCAGTCTAGGTGAGCGTCACGGAAATTGCAAACGACCGTTGACAGACTCAGGCCACCCCTGTAATTACGACCACCTCGAGGCGAAATCCTCGGTAGTGGGCTCGTAGCTCAGCTGGTAGAGCAGTACACTTTTAATGTACGGGTCGATGGTTCGAATCCATCCGGGCTCACCACTACTGTCCCCATCGTCTAGCCCGGTCCAGGACACCACCCTTTCACGGTGGATACGGGGGTTCAAATCCCCCTGGGGACGCCACTCAATGCAAAAAGGCCTCCGCTCGCGCGGGGGCCTTTTTTTTCCTCACCAGGGCCGGTAACCCAGAAGAATCATCCGCTTGGCGCAAGTTTCTGTTCCCCCGTCTTGCGCCGGGAACTCAGGAGTTTTCGGATTCAATATCAGCAGGCGATTGTCCTGCGTGACGCATAGAAGTTCAATGGACTCCGGCGCGAAACTTTCAATCCGGGGCACCATCCGGTCACTTGTCAACAGGGAGAGTCCGGTTAATTGGCGCCAATTTTTTCGCGTCGCGGGCTGCCAGTCCGGGTTGCGGGTGAACTCTGAATCCCGCGTCATTCCGCGGAATTGTTGCGTGAAACTCCCGGGCGCGTAATAGCGGATCATCGCGACCCATTGGTACTTGTCGACCAGTAAAGGATGCCGGGGACTGTTCCAGCGTGTCCCGGCAAGCGCGCCCAAGGAAGAGAATCCAGCTGTCTCTTCGATGATCCTGCTGGATTTCGCATGGACGACAGCTCGAATTCCGGGGGCTGCGGCCAGAAGGGCGATTCCGAAGACCAGAACGGCGTTGGCGACCCCGGCAAGGAAGACCGCTTTGGATGGTTGTCTCATCGAGAGCAGGAATGACAGCCCGATGAATCCCATTGCGGGCCAATTGGCTTCCACATGCGTCAAGGGCGCGAGGGCGCCAAAGAAGATGAAAGGGGTCCAAGTGGCCAGTTTCACGGCCGTCCAGCGGCTTTTGACCGGAGGCCCTTGCGGGATTCCAGCGGGCTTGCGGCGCCGCCATGTCCACAGTATGGCCGGACCGAGGAGTCCCAAGGCGACAAGCTGACTGCCCAGGAACTCAGACGAGTGCCGAAGGGGGTCCGGCCACTGGTCCGATGAGTCCTGGACTTGCTTTTTGTTTTCCTTGTCATCGTTCCTCGTGATTTCCCGCATGACGGTGTCGTATTGCTGAAAGAAATCGCCCAGCTGAGGGTTACCTCGTGAATATGGCAGCCGAAGCGACGCTGGTTGGTTGTCTGCTTCATGCTTCTCAGGGTCATGTGCATGCGTGCCGGCAAAGCCATGCCGCAACTGAAATTCAAAAGTTACCCACTCATGCCGCGCGTTCCATGCAACGTGAGGGGCGAACACGACACAAGCCGTGACGGTTGTGATCGCAAGCGATCGCATCCTCATTGAGACGGGTATGGCACGGGTTGTCTTGCTCAACATGAGCATCCAGACTGTGATGAGAGGCATGAGAGCAAAAGTGTACTTCGCAAGCATCCCAACGCCGAGGCAAATACCGCAAAGAACACTTTGGACCCATGGAATCCCCTGTCCGCGCCGTTCCAGAGCCGAAACGAGGTCGATCAACGCAAGAAGTGATGCGGCCCACGCCATCATCAAGAAGGCATCAGGTGTCAGAAGCATGCCGCTGATGAGACCGGCGAAGCTGGCGCAGAAAACGAAAGCCGGTAGAAACCACGATTCCATGCCAAGGCGTTTAGCGATCGCCACAAGGGTGACTGGAACAAATAACGAGCTGCCCAGCACAACCAGGATCCGGAGCATGAGTGGACCGGTCGAAAACCAGGTTTCCGTTAAAACGTGGGGAATACCACCAAGGGCCACCATTGGCGGGTGGTCAAAATAGCCCCAGGCAAGCTTTCGTGACCAGTTGCTGTAGTAAGCCTCGTCTGTGGTGACAGGCAAGACGGCGGTTGCCGCCAGGCGGATGGCGAGGACGATCAGCAACCACAAAAATGGATTGGGTTCTTTGAGGGAGCCTCTCATCGCGCGCCCTTGGCGAGGCGTTGAATCACCGGAAATTTCAGTCTTGCTATCGAAACGGTTTATTCAAAACGCTGGCGTTTGGCAAGGAACGCAAAAATATTTTTTACATGTCGGTTGTAGGTCACGCGCAGCATTTGATAACTTGGATATGCAACCATACAAAGGTATGGATGACACAAAGGGGTACCTGGAATGCTTAACCAGTTGCACATCAACGGACTTGCGATCATTGAGTCGCTGAAAATCGAATTTTCCAGGGGCTTCAATGTCATCACGGGTGAGACAGGAGCCGGGAAATCGATTCTGATCAAGGCGCTCAACCTTCTGCTTGGAGCCAAGGCCTCGGCAGAAGCGGTCCGTCTCGGACACGAGGCAGCCTCGGTTAGCGGACAATTCGTTCTGCCGTCCAGCCACAAAGTGACGGCCTGCCTGGAATCCTACGGCATCCCTTTGGAATCGGCTGGCATGCATGAAAATGGCAAGGAAATGCAAAGCGTGATTGTCCGGCGGGTCATATCCGCAAAGGGCAGGTCGCAGGCGTGGATCAATGATGTGCCGGTAACATCCTCCACCTTGCGTGAATTCGCAGATGCGCTCATCGATGTGTTTGCGCAACATGAAAACCACAAGTTGCTTGATGCCGAGGGACATCTGGCGGTGCTCGATCAGTTTCTCGATGACAGGACCATGCCTGCGAAAGTGCAGGCGTCATGGCAGGTCGTATCGGACAACGTAGCAATATTGAGACGGTTGGTCTCGGACCTTGCGCTGAAGCAGCGAGACGCGGATTACCTTGCTTTCCGGTGCGAGGAGCTACGGAAATTTGATCCCTCCGTGGAGGATTTTGAGAAGACCCGGAACTTTTGCGACCAGGCTCGTCATGTCACTTATCTTGTTTCCTCCCTGCGCAAGGCCGCGGCAATGGTCGACGAAGGTGCCGGTGACACGTCAATTGAGCGCCTCTTGCGTGAAGCGGGCCGCGTGCTGCAACAGGCCGCGACCAAGGTTCCTGGTTTGCAGCCAATCGCGGATCAGGCGTTCTCCGTCGCTGAAAAAGCGAGTGAATTGAGTTACGCCATCGGGCAGGAAGTTTCGAACCTCGACACCAGCGAGGAGGATGTCGATTTTGCACAGGCTCGACTTTCAGGATATCAGGCTCTTTTCCGGAAAATGGGTGTTCTTGACGTCGAATCACTCGTCGCATCCTGGCGTCGGATGGAGGAGGAAACGAAATTCCTTGAGTCGGCAGCGAAGGATGCTGTGGATTTGTTCGGCCTGATTGAGAAGGCGATTGCGACCTATAAAGCGCTTGCTGCCTCTCTTACCAACGCGCGGGGCACGGCTGCGCAGAAGGCCAGCAAGGCTGTGGGCAAGGAACTGGCCGAGCTGGCGATGAAGGACGCGCGGCTCGAGGTGGAGTTTGTTCCCGTTCAGGGAATATACGGTGACGAGGTTGACATGTCATGCCTCGGGGAAGGCATGACCCGGAGCTGGAAAGAGAAGATCCTGCCGCAGCTGTCGGGGGTTTCCTCATCCGGATGCGAGAGGGTCCAATTCCTTTTGTCGGCGAACCCGGGCGAGCCTGCCCTGCCGCTACACAAGGTCGCTTCCGGAGGCGAAGTTTCTCGCATCATGCTGGCGCTCAAGAAAGCCCTTTCCACCGGCGCCGACACTTGCATCTTGGTTTTTGACGAGATCGACACTGGGATTTCAGGTCGTGTTGCCGATATTGTTGGCAGAAAACTTGCAGAATTGTCGCGCGGTTTCCAGGTAATTTGTATTTCGCATCTTCCGCAGGTCGCAGCCTACGCGGATACGCATTTCCTGGTCCATAAGTTTGGCGCCAGCAACCGGACCGAGTCGACCATTACGCGCTTGGATTCGGATGCCAGCCAGACGGAAATAGCCAGATTGCTATCGGGCGACGAACTGACGGATTCAAGCCTTGCGCACGCGGCGACGCTGCTGAAAAAAGCGCGTCATGAGGTACAAAAAAGCGGGCAGCGCCAATAAGGTCGCATCAATCGCCGCCCTACCCCGTTGTCCTTTGATCACCGCGCAGCCTCCAAACGGGTTATCTCCGTTCAATTCGTCGCGAGGATACAGATATGTGATGCCATCGACATCGTCTTGGGCAAGGGATGCTTTCTTGCGCTTGCTTGCATCGTAGTACATGAGGGCACTTGTGTCGGATGAGTGTCCGAGCCCCAGGATGTGACCTATTTCGTGTGCGATGACATCTACGACAAGCTCTTCATTGAGAGTCTTTACGTTGGCGGCCGCGCCTTCTTCTGCATTAAGTATGAGAACGCCGTAATTCAGGTGTCCTTGGCTGTCAACCTGCTGACCCGTCGCGACCCCGGGGATGACTGCCGGATTGAGTCCAACGGCCGCCATGCTTGTGACGCAGTGGACAGTCGGCGTTATTGACGCCGCGCCAGCAAGGGCTTGGTCGATTGTGGTTCTTGTGTCATCGCCGCGCTTCAACAGAATGCCAAGCGTCGGAACCTCGTTCCAGATGGCGATGGCCTTGTCCATCAAATCGTCCACTTCGCCCGGACAATTGTCCGGGTTGACGTGCAATTCAAGCGCGTTCCCAGCCCATCCTTTCACGGCCTTGCCGGCCCCGATAAGGGTGAAAGCGAAGGCACCGTCCGAGGCCAAAGTCACCGCGGCAAGAAGCAGTGTGACGATCGTGGATGATTGTATGATGCGATTCAACATCCCTTGACTCCTCACGATTTCACCCATGCAGCAGTCAGCATCAGGCTGAAAGATCTTTTCGTTTGGGACAGGGGTCCCTGGAACAACAAGTCAGCGCCAGTGCGGAAACTTGAGTAGTTCCAGGCTGAACCGACCTGCCACGCGAATGTCGTCGATGTTGTTCGCTGGTCCGGTTGCAGAAATACGGAACTGGATTCACCGTTGTTCAAGGTCTCAGAGCCATTCCCGGTACCGTTGACGGTGTATTGGAGAAGAACCGGTCCCGTTGACAAATCGAAAACGCCGCTGAGGTTCGAAACGTATGGAGCGCCGAGGGCAAGCAGCGAAGTCTTGGATGATTTGCTGCTGGATTCGACGGCGGAAAGGCTGTCTGGCATGTAATGGAGCCACGGGCTGATGAGGCTCTTACCCACCGGCAAGTGGTACTGGGCATGGAGGTGATAAAAAGAAGTACCCGTTGTGTTGCGATCCCCTGATGGTTTGGTGGTCAGTTGCATCAATTGCCACGAGGTCACCCCGGCTCCAAATTCAAGTGACTTTGGCTTTGCCCCGAACACATGGGCTGGAGTCAGACACATCAAGCCCGCCAGACCTAGCCATAGCCTCCTCGCGATGGACATCGACACACCCCCAGGGTAAATTATTGGCGGACGCTGAAGCGGGCACGGACGTTGACAACAAGATCTACCGGTCTGGATTCTACCACGGGGGCCTTTGGACTTTCCCCCATGTCGGCGGCCGCTCCCGCCATCATCATTTCGCGGCCCCCGAATTTGGAGACGGAATACCGGCTGCCCCCCTCGTTTTCAGTGATGCTCAGAATTTCTCCGACCTTGACTCCGCCTCCGGCAGCGATCTTGGCGGCTTTTGAGGCGGCATCCTGTGTCGCGGTCTCGAGGCAGGATTCTCGCTCCGCCTTCAACTTGGCGGGTGACACGAACGTCTCGAGTGCCCCGACATTTTGGGCTCCGTGTTGACTTGCCTGAGCAATGACTTCCCCGATCCGCGCCAGTTCGGATGTCTCAAAGCGCGTGGTCATCGTCGCGCGGAAACCCTTGATGACCCATTTCTTGTTCTCATATTGGCGTTCTTCATTGACAGAATAGTTCAGGGTCTCGGACTCGAAATCCTTAAGTGCCAACTCCTTCACTTTCCCTTTCAGGGCTTCATGTTCGGTAATCACTTTTTCAGAGGCCTCTTTTGGTGTCGCCAAAACAAGGGTTGAAGACACCGAGACTGCCGCGCGGTCCTGGATGACCTTGCGCAGGCATTCGCCTGTAACAAATATCCCGCTATCACTTGCCGGAGGTGGCGTGGTTGTCCCGGTTCTGGAGCATCCAGAAAGCCACAGTAAGATGCCGGTCGACAGGATCACGATTGATTTCACGTTATGGTTCCTTTCTGTCGGTCTGTTGCGGCAATGCCGCGAGTTTATCACATCAAGGAGGCGCTGTTGGTTCCCTCCCGCCTCCCACGATCCAGGGGCATGCCTGCAATAAAAATGAAAGGGGCCCGCACTCGTAAGTGCAGGCCCTTCACAAGCAGAAAACGGGGCGGGGTCAGGTCATCGGCGGGGGCAACAGCCAGAACTTGAGAACTTCAGAAACGGCGGGAGCAAACCTTGAACAAAAACCATAAACTTCAACGACACTTTCAAGGGGGAGTGTCCCCGACCACAGCCATCAGCTGCAGCCGGTGGTTCCACCACAAGAATCACACTTTAGACAGGCACCATTGCGGACCAGGGTCATGGCTCCGCATTCGGGACAAGGATCACCCTCGTAACCTTTCATTTTAGCCGCGCGTACGGTGTTGAGGCCCTTCTTGGCGGCGATCTTTTCGGCCATCCGGTCAAACTCCTCTTCGGAGAGGACGACCGGGACTTTCTTCTCACCGCCCGCCTGCAAGCCACCCGCGCTGACAGAGGCGGAGTGCCCATGGCTGCCATTTGACGATGTCATGATGACAACGGGCATTTCCTCGTCATCCGCGCTCGTTTGGTTGGCGTGAGCTTTTGACTTGGGTGCGTCGATCTCATCCGGCGCTACATGAACCAGATCCGTCCGGCCCAAGTAATTCAGGGCAAGGTCGCGGAACATGAAGTCGATGATCGAGGTCGCACGGCGGAGGTTGTCGTGACCGGTCACCGGGCCGTTCGGCTCAAAACGGGTGAACGTGAACACGTCAACGTACTCTTCCAGGGGTACCCCGTACTGAAGTCCGAGGCTCACCGCGATCGCGAAGCAGTTCATGATCGAGCGCAGCAAAGTCCCTTCCTTGTTCAGGTCGAGGAAGATCTCGCCGACTTGTCCGTCTTCGTACTCCCCGGTGCGGAGATATACGGTGTGGCCGCCAATTTTGACCTTCTGGGTGTACCCGCTGCGCTTGCTTGGCAAAGGACGGCGCGTGCGGACGTATTCCTTGACGATCTGGGTTGTGATCTTTTTGATCTGCTCTGTCTTTGGTTCGTCGTGGTCGATGATGTCGAGCCACTCGGTCGCCGTCGCGTTCAGCGGTTGGCTGAGCTTGGACCCGTCGCGGTAGAGCGCGTTGGCCTTGAGCATCATGCTCCAGGACTTCCTGTAGGCATCAGCCACGTCGGTCAAGTTCGCCTCGAACGGCAGGTTGATGGTTTTGCTGATGGCGCCCGAGATGAACGGCTGCGCGGCGGCCATCATGCCGATGTGATTTTCGGCGGCGATGTAGCGAACACCCTTGCGGCCACACTTGTTGGCACAATCAAATACTGGCAGATGCGCCGCCTTCAGGTGTGGGGCTCCTTCGACCGTCATCGTCCCGCAGACGTATTCGTTGGCCGACTCGATGTCGGCCGCGGTAAAGCCAAGGAGCTTCAGGATGTTGCAATCCATGGGCTCAATGTCTTCCTTCTTGAGGCCGAGTTTCGTGACGCAGAATTCCTCGCCGAGGACCCATTTGTTGAAGGCAAACGTGATGTCGAACGCCTGGGGCAGCTCCTTCTCAACCGCGGCGATCGCCTCGTCTGTGAAGCCCTTCGCCTTGAGCGCCTCGTGACTGATCGTGGGCGCGCCCTTCAGCGTACCGCGGCCAAGGCAGTACGCGATGATGTCTGCCGTCTGAGCGTCGGTGTAGCCAAGGTTCTTGAGCGCGACCGGGATCGACTGGTTGATGATCTTGAAGTAACCGCCACCGGCCAACTTTTTGAACTTCACCAGCGAGAAGTCGGGCTCGATCCCCGTCGTGTCGCAGTCCATCAGCAGTCCGATTGTCCCCGTCGGGGCGATCACCGTTGTCTGGGCATTGCGGTAGCCATATTTTTCACCAAGAGCGAGGGCATCGTCCCACGCCTTTTTCGCGGCCTTGCTCAAAGCGTCCGGACAAAGCTTGTGATTGATTTCCAGGGGCTTGATGGTCAGGCCTTCGTAATTGCCGTTTGCTTGCGCCGCAGCATGGTGGTTGCGGATGACGCGCAACATGTCTTTCTTGTTCTTTTCGAAGTGCGGGAACGCGCCAAGCTCTTTCGCCATCTCGGCGCTGGTCCGGTAGCTTTCGCCGCACATGATCGCAGTGACAGCGCCAGTGATGGCGAGGGCTTCCGGCGAGCCGTACGGGATACCCATACGCATCAAGATCGCGCCGATGTTGGCATAACCGAGGCCGAGGGTACGGAAATCCCAGCTCTTGCGGGCGATCTCCTTGCTCGGGAACTGGGCCATCTGCACCGAGATGTCGAGGATGACGGTCCAGATCCGCGAGGCGTGGATGAACGCCTCGATGTTGAAGCCGTTCTTCTCGTCATAGAATGTCAGCAGGTTGAGAGACGCGAGGTTGCACGCCGTATCATCCAGGAACATGTATTCGGAGCACGGATTTGAAGCATTGATGCGGCCGTCTTGCGGACAAGTGTGCCATTCATTGATGGTCGTGTCGAACTGGACGCCAGGATCGGCGCAGGACCACGCGGCGTATACGATCTTGTCCCAAAGGTCCGTCGCCTTGACGGTGCGCATGGTTTCGCCCGTCATGCGGCTCTTCAGAGCCCATTCGGTGCCTTTTTCGACGGCGTCCATGAACGAGTTCGGGATGCGGACCGAGTTGTTTGAGTTCTGCCCGGAAACGGTTGAGTAAGCTTCAGAGTTCCAGTCCGTGTTGAATGTCTCGATCTTGAGCTTGTAATTGCCCTGCTTGGCCAGATCGACCACACGCTGGATATAGTTGAGTGGAATGTGCGCCTTGCGCGCCTTTGCCATGGCTTCACGAAGCTGCTGGTTCTTTACCGGGTTGAACCGGTCGTCCGGTTTCGTGGCGTCAGCCGGTACGGAGCAGGCTTTCAGGATCGCGTTCAGGTTCTCTTCCATGGCCTTTGATCCGGCCACGAGCGAGGCAACCTTCTGCTCTTCCTCAACCTTCCACTCGATGAAATTCTCAATATCCGGATGATCGAGGTCCAGGCAGACCATCTTGGCAGCGCGTCTGGTCGTCCCACCGGACTTGATGGCGCCAGCCGCGCGATCACCGATTTTGAGGAAGGACATCAGGCCAGAGGAAACTCCGCCGCCGGAGAGGGGCTCGCCTTCGCCACGGATGCTGGAGAAGTTCGTCCCGGTTCCGCTGCCGTACTTGAACAGGCGCGCCTCGCGGGTCCAGAGGTCCATGATCCCGCCTTCATTGACGAGATCGTCGCCGACTGCCTGGATGAAGCAGGCATGCGGTTGGGGGCGCTCATACGCGCTGGTCGATTTCTGGAGGCGGTTAGTCTCGGGATCGACAAAGTAATGCCCCTGACTGGAACCCTTCAGTCCGTATGCGAAATAGAGGCCGGTATTGAACCACTGCGGGCTGTTCGGCGCGCACATCTGGTTGGCCAGCATGTAACAGGTCTCGTCGTAGAACGTCGCGGCGTCGTCTTCCGTGTCGAAATAGCCGTAGCGCATACCCCAATCGGTCCAGCAACCGGCGAGGCGGTGGAAAACCTGACGGCTATCGGACTCGGCGCCGATCTTCGGGATGCCTGCGCGACGCAGATACTTCTGGGCCAATATGTCCGTGGCGACCTGGCTCCAGTGTTCCGGAACCGTGACTTTCATCTGGCGGCTGGCCTTGCTGCCATCAGAATTCTTGAGTTCTGAAGTCCGTTCCACGAACTTCAGTCCTTCGTAGGGTTGGCCTTTGGTCTTTACGAAATGCCTTTTGAATTTCATGCCTGCACTCCTTGTGACGGCATCGTGAATAAGTTTTCAGGCAAAACTTGGCCAAGGCGGTCTAAAACCGCATTTTTCCGTGTCTCGCCGGGGTGTTGTAGAGGAACCAGCTAAAAATAATGATAGCCACCACGCG
>RGVZ01000138.1 GCA_010029825.1 bacterium
TAGCTCGAAGCACTCTGGCGGTGTCGGAGGCGCAGGAGCAATCTCGGGTTTTAAAGCGCTCAACGCGCTTGTACAGGTGCCGAAGAAGTATCCCGGCGGCGCTACCCACGCCCAGCTCGATGGCCGGGTGCAGGAAGTTCGTCCGGCTCCGCAGGGCGGCCACTATGTGCAGATTAACGGGCAGGACCATTACGTCCCGACGGAAAGAGAACTGGCGGTTAAAAAGGGCGATGACCTTGAAGCTGGTGACGTCTTATCGGACGGTATGCCAAATCCAGCGGAAATTGTTCGCCATAAGGGCGTCGGGGAGGGTCGACGGTATTTTGTACAAGCTATGCGTCAAGTGATGGGAAACAGCGGTATTACAGCCCATCGGCGCAACATTGAACTACTGGCGCGTGGGCTTGTAAATCATGTTCGCATGACCGACGAATACGGCGATTACGCGCCGGACGACGTCGTGCCTTATTCCGCGATCGAGCGAAACTGGACGCCGCGCGATGGTAGTGTGACCGGCGCGCCGAACACATTAACTGGGCATTATCTTGAAAAACCCATACTGCACTATTCAATCGGCACAAAGATCGGTAAAAACGTGCTGACCAACTTGAATAAATACGGCATAAAAACCGTGCAGGCGCATAAAGAACCGCCGCCGTTCCAAGCCGAGATGGTCCGCGGTATGGCAAATATCTCGAACGACCCCGACTGGATGACTCGCATGCTCGGTTCGTATCAGGAAAAAGGACTCATGAATAGCGTCCAGCGCGGGTTAACAAGCGATACATCGGGCAGTAGCTATGTCCCGGCTTTAGCGCAGGGCGAGCAATTTGGCGTAACAGGCGCAACAAGCGGGTGGAAGCCTTGAGCCTGTTTTTGTAGGATATAGAGACTTCGGCGCGGTAAATTAATATCGCGCCAATATTTGTGCCGCATGGAGGCTGGCCGTGTACAACAAAAAAGCTAAAGAGTCGTCTGTAAAGCACTGGCTGAAGGTAATGCAGTCGTATGACCGCACCCAGACCAAGTACGCTGATTTAGGCGGCAAAGGCGACGACACTTCTTTCGAGCAATCTTTCAGCAATTTAGCCCACGCCTATCTGCGCGACTCGGCCCCCAAGCTGCTCGACCACGAAATCGGTTTCCAGCTTCTCGACCGCAACCGTGAAAACACCAAGGCGGTCGGCGTTTTTGCGTTCAAGGTCGGTTCTAACTGGCTGTACGCTCCGGTCTTCTTCCTGAACGGCGACCTCAAGGGCCACGAACTCCTGTACATCAAGAATCAGGATATGTTCGTACCGCTCAAGGAAAACTGGATTAACTACCTCGTTAACCGCAAGCCCAACATTCTGGGCAGCGGCGTCGAGCGGAACCTTTCGGGCCTCGGCCAGCGCCAGCCCGACTTTACCCAGCTTTCGCGCAGCCCGGCCAAGTTCGGCTCGGCGCAGCCCACGCTCAAAGAGATGATGACCGCCGCCATGCCGGCGCTGGCCAAGAGCGCCACGCTGGACACGGCGCAAACGCTTAAGGAAATCGGCAACGCTGTAAACCTGAAGGCGTTCCTGAAGGAAGCCGGCCTGCAGATGATCGGCTCGCTGATTAACACCTGCAAGCATGCCCCGCAGATCGCCGCTGCCATCGAGGAGTTTCACGGTTTAAATATCATCAAAGAGGCGATGGACGCCGCGAAGGTGCGCGCTGCTACGCCGACGACAAAGGTAGCCAGCGTGCTGTCCGAAGCGCCCAAGGAGCCGGAAGCGGCTAAGGGCCTGAAGGTCATTACGTATGACGCGACGGTACAGACCAAGCTTCCGCGCGGCTACACCGAAGAAGATCACGAGAAGTTGCTGCGCGACGGCGTGCTGATCGTTGACCAGCGTGACCGCGACAACGTCTCGATTCCGTATCACATTCAGGTCGAGAAGAAGCTGTTCAACCCGACCGAGAGCGGCCTGTACGAGATTCTTGTCAAGCCGGGCAACATCGAGCGCTGCTACGTCGCTGTTCATCCACAAGGTGCCGCCAAGCGCGAGAACTTCATCACCGTGGTCCGCACAGAAGGGAAACCCGACTGGCTGAACACCCGCGCTGACCAAGTATTTGCGCTGGCCCGCGTTGAAGGCGACGAGTTTGACGACTGGTTCGACTCGCTGCCCGAAGCGAACAGCGTACCAAGCAAAACATCTCGCTACATCGCGCTCAGCAAGCGCGGCGACACGACAGCCCCGTTCCGCGTCATTCGCGAGTACGGCAAGTCTGACGACAACACCCAGACCTACGAAGTTCACCTCGAAGACCACTCGAAGTACCCGCCCAAGGGCAGCATCTGTGGTTCTTGCTACACCGACCCGCTGAACTACGACAAGTGGCGCGACGGAGTGCGTCTCCACTTGAACGGCAAGAAGGGTGCCAGCCTGCGCGCCAGCATGGGCGACATCTTTGTGCCGGAGGGTTTCAAGCTCCTTAAGGTCAGCAAGGGTGAAGACGACGCTGACGTAGCGGAAGATCAGGGCGCGTGCGGTTGCGGCGAGAGCGATCCTCCGGCCCTGCAGCCCGGCAATCTTGTCGACGCCCAGCTGGCGTTAATGAACAAGACGGCCGCGCTGACCGTGTATCACAACGGCACTGAAGTCGTTATTAATAAGGAAGCCGGCCTCAGCCCGATCAAGGCGCTGGTGACGCTTGTCGAGCACCACGGCCTGCGTGAAGAAGCCGCGCGCGAGATCCTGAAGACCGCCGCTGCCAAGCGGAAGTTTGAGTGCCGCGTGAAGTACGCCGCGCCCTACGGTGCTCCGATGATGATCAACGACGCGCCGGGCGCGCCGTCTGATCCGGGTCCGGTGATGGGTGGCGAAACGATCATGGGCGCCAGCGTACCGACGCAACTCGGTATCGACGTCGGCGTTCCTGTTCCGGGCATGAGCGCGAGCCAGACCGACCGCAGCGTATACAACCCGAACACCATGCTCGACCAGAAGGACGTGCGCTCGGTGATCGACGCCGCTCAGAGCGGTCAGCGCGAAGTGTTCGACACGGCAATGGTTGGAGCCATGCTCCGCGCCGTACGTGACGATTCGCTCGTCGATCGTTACATGGGCGAATTGACCAAGGGCCTCGATAAGCTCGGCCGCATCTTGTTCATGTTCTACTGGCACGGCGATCGCTTCGCTGAGCGGTATGGTAAGGCCGACATGCCGGAGCTGGAAGACTCGCTGCGCAACGCATTCGAAATGCTTGGCGACGTGATCCTCTTCCTCAAGCAAAAGACGATTGAGCCGTACCCGGAAGAGGCGGCGCAAGATATCGATCTCGGCGCCATCGCAAACGCTTAATAGGTGAACTATGCCCAGTACAGTTTGGTCCGGTAGCGTTACATTTACAGCCAATAGCGGGCAGGCAACGACCGTTGCCGTACCCATGCCGCACCGCGGTATTTTGAAGGGTTACAGCCTTGTTGAAGCCGCAGGCGGCGCCACCGGCAATTTCACGGCCACGCTGTATTCGAGCAAGCAGGACAAAGCGCCGAACAGCTCGCTGCCGGCCGACACGTTTAAAGTCTTGTCGTTCGACCAGACGACGCCGTTTACAAACAATTTAGATGTTTCGTACCTGAACCGCGACGGAACTCCGACGAACCCGCAAAGATATCTTTATCTCAAGGTGACCCCGTCGGCGACAAAGACGTTTGTTTTTTCCGTGACTGTAGATACGCCGACGCTTCGCTAATGCTTAACGCAATGCGGGATAACCCGAAGCGTCCGCCGAATTGGCGCTGGCTTCGGGCCGTACATATCGACGGGGGTGGATTACGCGCAAGCCGCGCGCTTGACGGCCCCGATGGTTTTACGTGGATCCGCCGCGCTTTGCGCTTGAAGCGGCACTTCGAGCAGGCAAACAACCGCGCCGACGCGTTATACGCCACGCTGTATCGCGACCGGGCGTTGTTCTGGGCGCACTCGATCTGGGCGGATGATAAGGCGCCAACACGTTGGGCAATCGAGGCGCGAATCCTTGCCGGCGAGAGCGATAAAGAAATTGCGGAAAAACTCGGAACAAACGAAGAGATCGTCACGGCGTATGCCAACGTATTTTTTGACGTCCGCGAAAAAATCTACAACTCGGATTACATCGTAAACGTTGTCATGGGCGACGCTGTAACGCGCGGCCTGCAGGAACGTCACTACGATCTTTTATGGAAATTGCTGGGTTATCGCGGCGGAGCGCACGCCCTCGACGCCGCCATCAATCGGTTTGTCGACGTCCCCAAGCCGGAAAACGCCGGCGGAGTATCGAACTTCTTCCAAGACGTGGCGATTAACTCCATGAAGTACAAAGCCGCGATCGCCAGCCTCAGCATCCCAGTTAACACGCACACCCAGTTACCGCTGATCGATTCTTTTGTAAAATATGTAGAGATCGAGAAAAACAGCGACAACGCCTCGAAATCGCAGGCCACGATTGTGGAAAATATCGGGGCTATGCTGTCGAGCTTGCCGTTTAAAGTGGGAACAAAACTGGATTCCGTAGCCATAAAAATGTTACCCTTTGATGACGGCGCTGCAGAATTACGTAACGATGAAATGATGGTTATTGCGGCTGGCGGTTCTTTAGAGAATCAAACTCTTGTCCAAGAACTGCGTTTCCCGGAGAAAACCGATGCGGGCACTAAGTAAAGAAGCTGAACAAAAATTGCTCGGCGCGATCGAACGCGCGGCGACCCTTGTAAACGAGGGTGCGAGCCCCAATGACGCGATCATCAAGAGCGCTTCTGCCGCCAACATTCCGGCCGGGCACATTAACCTCATGGTGCATGCCTATAACACCGGCCGCACCAACAAGCAGCGCGAACTCGGCGCCGACACGCTGGAGAAGGCAGCTGACTTCCAGCTTGCCGACGCCGACGTTGTCATGGAGGCGCTGTACCCGAAGCAAGTAAAGACATCGGCAGAGCTTAAACAAACCAGCATCATTTCGACCGAGTACGCTGTTTCGCCGACGGGCTTTATTGCCCGGCGCCAAGAACAGCTGCGCAAGTCGGCCGCCGCCCGCGCGATGATCCCAGCGCCTGAATACGTACCCCCGCCGCGCGACGAACACTCTGCTGCGCGCCGACTGTACAGCCAGAAGCAGGCTGAGAAACGTGCGGCTGAAGAAGTGCGCCGCCAAGCTACGGTTGCGCACGCCAAGGCTGCTGCTGCCATGGACGAACTGGCCCAGTACTTCCGCGTACCCGGCAACATGTCCTTCAACGACGCTGTCCGCGAAGTTGGTCTGCGCCTTGGCCCGACCGGCGTTTCGGTGCTGCAGAAGGTCGCCGCTGTGTATCCACAACTGGAGAAACAGGCCGCGACCAAGCAAGATTACTTCGGTAACCTTCCTGTCGTCACGCTGGTTGAAAACGTTATTTCGTCTGTCAGTTCATTTAATGACGCGCAGAACAAGTTAGCCGCGCAAACACCGGCGCCGGTTGAAAAGAAAGCCGCGCCGGAGCCCGTAACGGGATCGATTCTGCACGATCCGCGCACCGCGCCGTTAGCGCTGAAGGTGGCGAACGTAGTTAAAAAAAAACCAGATAGTGCCCCGCCGCTGACTTCCTATAGCGGCACGATGGGGCATCTCGGCAAGCTCATGAGCCCGGGCGGCATGTCGTCGGAAATGAACGCCAACGAAGAGGCCAGCACAAACCCGGAAAAGCAAAAGCGCAAAGCGTTCATGAGCATGTCGGACGCTGATCACGAAAACAAGCTGCAGCAAATCAAGTCTCGCGGCGTACTGAACGACCTCATCCTGAACGACCCGGTAATCTCTGGCTACGACCCGCACGAGATCGCGTCGGCGTACAACCAGATTGCGGAGATTGCCCCGAACTTCACCGGTTCGAGCGCGGCGATGCAGGCGCTGTTACGTAAGCGTCTAGAAGCGGGGCAGTTAGCCGACTTCGACGTGAAGCAACTTATCGAGATGGAGAAGCTGCGCGCCGAAAGCCTGAAGAGTAACTTAGAAGCGCAAGAAAAGGCCCGTGGGTTACTGTAAGCCATGAATAACACAGACGCACAAGAACTGGCGCGCGGTTTATCCGCGATCGCACTTGGACAAAACGACCCAGCCACCGAAAAAGTCGCCGGCGTTACCGCTAAGTTGCAGAAAGAAGCTGACCTGCAACAGGTACTGAGCAACCCGTATCTGCAGAACGCCGTGCTCGGAGCTGGCGCCGGCGGCCTGATCGGCGCGCTGCAGGGTAAGAAGAAGCGCCGCGCCATGCTCGATTACGCACTGATGGGCGGTATTGGCGGTCTCGGCGCCACAGCGGCGAAGAACATGTTGCTCAAGCCCACCGCCCCGCCGCCGAACGTGGCCGCCGCAAAAGAAGACGGCGCGACAGGTAAGACGCTGTTTAACCTCGGCGCTGCTGGCGCAGGTGCTTACGGCGGCCGACAGGTAGCCAACTCACTCGACGCCTACGGCAAGCTGGATCGGTTCCTTGAATCAGGCGACCCGATCGCTAAACAGCTTCGTCCGACAGTCGACCAGCTGCGCGCCAACAACGGCCCCTCCAGCGTGGCCAAGAACCTGTCGCAGCACGTGCGCAACACCGCCGACGCAACCGATCCGACCACGATGGGTCAGATCCTTAGCATGATGCGCGGCTCGGAGCACATGCGTCGTGACGTAAGCATGCCGCTAGAGGCTGCTGGGATGACAACGCCGGCTGCGGTTCCCGGTCGTGTGCGTGTCGGTGAAAACGCTGCCCGCGGTAACTTCCTCGGCGGGATTCTCGGTCGCAACTCGGACGAGGCCGCCGACGTATTAGCCGCGATTGCATCTGAGCCCGCTTCCGGCGTTGGCGCCGCCGGGCGTCGTTTAACCGGCACCCAACTGCGCCAAGCTTTCCGTAAGCTGCCGCGCGTAGGTGGCCGTTGGGCGGGCATCGGCCTGCCGCTTGCCGGCGCACTTGGCGTCCCGGCGCTTCTTAACAGCTTTGGCGGCTCGTCCGCAGGGGAGTAACCATGAGCATGATCAAGGTGATTCAACCGCACTCGCAAGACTTTAGCGAGCCGGTCGCTGCGCTGATTAAGATATCCAGCCGCGGAATCATCGGCGCCGACAAGCAAGAGCTGGTAAAGCGCGCCGGAGCCGAATTCGCCCACAAGCTTGAAAACATCAAGTTTGCCAAGGACGAGGTGCCGGTCCACATGATCGCGATCGGCGCTACAGAAGACTACGGCCCGAACCGCAACGGCGACGGCTTTACACGAGACTGCTGCCGCAACTACCACCAGACGTTTGAGAAGTTTGCGCGCTTCTATCGGGACCACGCCAACAAGAACCCGGCCAAGAGCTTCGGGATTGTAAAAGCGTCGGCCTACCACGAGCCCATGCGCCGGATCGAGTTAGTCGTGGCGCTCAACGGTTCAAAGGAAGCGGCGGACCGGAACGGCGGCCTGATTGCCGACAAGGAACTGGAAAAGCTGGCTAACGATAAGGAAATTGCGGTTTCCATGGCCTGCAAGATCCCGTTCGATAAGTGCTCGGCCTGCGGAAATACAGCCAAAACCCGCGCCGAATACTGCGACTCGGTTGAGAACGGCGGGCACTGCAAGGCGGGCGGTTTAAAGCACAACATCGGTCGCGTGCTGGAAGACGGCCATGTGCTGCACGCCGACAACCCGAACCCGACGTTTTTTGATATCAGCCACGTATTCCGCCCGGCTGACCGCATTGCTTATGTATCCGGGCAGTTGCAAAAAGCCGCTTCAAATCGTTGCATTTCCGGGGTTGAACTCGCTGAGCAGCTGGGTGTTACTGCGCCCATCGGCTTTGATATCGGCGGCGTCCCGGCTGCCCGCGTGCAGTCGCAACTGGAGGCGTTAACACAACTGGCGCAGGCCGAGAAAGCAGCTGCCGGCGGGGGTAACTGGGCGCAGACCGCTCTGGCCAGCTCCGAGACTGTACAGCCGCCCCTTGATGTAAATAGCTGCCCATCTGTTAAAATGTCTGAGGTCTTGCGCGGCCTGACCGACGCTGGAGTAATCTTGCCTGTGCGAGATTTTTTAGCGTTGACAGTTAAGTCAGCAGACGCAAAACTTGTTAGTGCAGTGGCGTATGCGCTGCCTAATGTGTTTTCTAAGTTGGCGAACGACGTCGATGTTGTCTCGCTGCTTGAGAACAACGTGTACTACCCGGCCAACGCGGCGCCCCATAGTGTGCGCGTGTGGGCTGAAAAGGTAGCACACACACATAGCGTATTACCCGCTAACGTTGAGAAGCGCGCCTACTTAGCCGCCCTTCGAGACACGCGGGCAGTTGAGTTTCCGTCCGACAAGCAAGCGAGTGGAAAAGCAGAAACAGCTCTTGCGCAACATTACGCGTTGTATAAGATTGCTGCCTTCACTACTATCTGCGAGAAATACGGAAACAATTGGTTGACAGCAAACCACTGTGTATTGCAAAATTATGTCACATGAACGGAAGCTAATCGGTTAAACGATTAGACCCCAAAGGAGAAAGTCATGGCACGGATGCAACGTTCACTGTTCGATCAACTCAATGCGCTCGCCGCTGAAATTGCGCAGAGCCCAGTTAAGACCGCGGCTGAAAAGTCTGCCGGCCCCGTGCCTGCTGATCCGGGTGGCTATCAAGGTGCTTCTTCGCACCCCACGACCAGCGCTGACAATGGTGTGCAGAACGCTACCACTGGTGCGCGCGCCAGCGAGTACGAAGCCGACATCAAGAAGCAGCAGGGTGCTCTTGCTGTAGACAACACACCGGAAATGTCGCAAGAAGGCCGCCAAGACGATGTGCAAACGAACATCGGCGTGTCGGCTAAGGCCACCGGCGAAGATCCCTCCAACGAGAAGGACTTCAAAGGCGACAAGGATGACCCGGGCACAACTTCGCCCGTCAAGGCTAACGACGGCGAGAAGTACAGCTCGGTAACGTTCAAGGAAGCCCGCGACCGTGCTGGCGCTCTTGGCAACGATATCCTTGCTAACCTGATTAACTTCGGTGCCGACAAGCTCAAGAACGAAAAAGTTGCGGAGATGCCGGCTGCCCTTGCCGCTGCTCACGAAAAAAAAGAATCTCCCGCTGAGGAGAAGAGCGAGCACGCCAGCGGGGAAGAGAAGGCCGACGGCTCGCACGGAGAGCTGAAGGGCGACCAGCACAAGCTGGACGTCAACAACAATGGCAAGATCGAGGGCTCTGACCTCGCCGCGCTGCGCTCGGATAAAGCGGCTGCGTTCAAGGCTGGTTATGAACTGGCCACGCAGCTTGGTCTCAGCAAGGAAGCAGCTGAAGCTTCTGTCCGCGACGTCTGCGCTAACACGCTGCGCGAAGCCGACGAGATGGCTGACCTCTTCATCGGCTTCGTAACGTCGAAGGCCGCCGCGGCTGACCCGACCGAAGAAGCGGCCGAAGGCGAAGATCACTCTGCTCCGGCTGACGCCGCTTCTGGCGCCAGCGACGCTCCCCCGGCTGACGCTGCTGCGGGCGCTGCCCCGGCTGGTCTTGAAGCCATGATGGGCGCCGAAGGCGGCGGCGACATGGGTCCCGAAGCTGCCGGCGGCGGTGAGCCGTCTGAAGATGAAGCTGTTCAAGAACTTGCCATGGCTCTCGAAGAGCTTGGCATTCCCCCGGAAGCTTTACTGCAGGCGCTGTCCGGCGCTGAAGGTGGCGGCGCTCCGGCTCCTGAAGCTGGCGCTCCTCCGGTTGAAGAACCGAAGATGGCGGCTGCTAAAGATTTAGACGCCATCGGTCGCGCTGTTGTAAACTTTAAGCGTGCTGGTAAGTTTCAAGTTAAAGAAGCTCGCACAAAGCGTTCGCGCCAACTGCGGGACATGATGAAGCAGCACGTTATCGAACTCGTGAATCGTTGATCCAACGGAGGTTTTAATGTCTACCGAAAATAACGCCCTCGTACAGAAGATCATCGACTACATCGGTTACTCCGATGCGGCGATGACCAAGGCCGCTGCCGCCGACAAGGCGCAGACTGAGATCAACGAAAAGTTGGCTCATCTGATCCCGGAAGCCGTAAAGGCTTGCGTGGAGAACGAGCGGATCGAATCGCACCAGAAGGAAGCGCTCGCTGCGGCGCTTCAAGATCCGGTGCGCACGATGGAACTTGTGATCAAATTAGCTGCGCATAAAAACGCGGCTGAAATGGCTCGGCTGGGTACGCCGGTGGCTACAAAGACCGCCAGCTACGACCCGACGAGCAGCCTGACGAGCGGGTATGTGGGTGCCCGCGATGGTCGCCTCAAGGCTTCCGACGTAAAGTTGTTTACGGGCCTTGGTCTTAACCCGCCCACTACCTGAGTTCGTCCCCTACCGGAACACGTTTCCAATTGAGAAAGACACGGAGGTCTAACAATGCCTGCTCCTGATCTTATGTTTGAACACGGCCTTGACGTCAAAAAGGGCTGGTTCGATATGGCGTCGCTTGACTACTCGGCCAAACTGGCGAGCACAGTCACTTATGATGTCCCGCGCGGCCGCGTCGTGCATCTGTCGAAGGAGAACGGCAAAGACGTTTTCCTCCCGGGTGTCAGCGCCACCGGCGTTGCGATTTTCTTGCTGAACGGCTCGACGGATGCTGACGTCAGCAATCCGGGCACCACAGCGGCTGGTAACTTCATGCACCAAGCAGTTTCGCCGTCCGGCAAGCTGTCGGGTCTTGTTGCGACCGGCGGTTACGAAATTGCCACCACTGAGTACGTGAAGACGTCGGGTGGCTCGGCCGTGGTTTACAGCCCGGGTGACCTTCTCACTGCTCCCACCAGCGGCGGCGCCGCGGTTGAGGGCGTGCTGACGAAGGCCAACGCTGTGCAGTACGTCAACCCGGTTTGCGGTGTTGTTTCTAGCGGCGCGGCCAAGAACCACAACGGCGTGGACACGCTCTCCTTCTGGTGCGTGTACCTGCCCGCGGGCACCGCGGCCACAATCGACTGACCTATCTCTAACTAACTAAGGAACATGGAGGTTCCCAAAATGCCCACTCAGCAAGAGATCCAACTGCTCAACGAAACGCTCTTTGAGCAGCTTGATACCCCCGGCATGCAGAAGCAGGCCATTGATGCGGTTAACGACTTCACGCGCACC
>RGVZ01000139.1 GCA_010029825.1 bacterium
TTTTCACTTGCGGAGTGTGCTTAGATTCATCTAACTGGGAAGGAGGAGAGAGGAAAAGGCCTCCCACGACCATGCACCGTCGTCTCTTCCGAACCGTTCTGCGTGCGGCGCTCGTCACGCTGCTGACCAGCACGACGATTCGCGGCGTGGGTGGATGGTTCCTCCACGGCGTGTGGCACGTGCAATCGTCGTCGCCCACGGTGCGCGTGCACGTTTCCTCGGACATGGTGCGTATGGATGTTCCGGTGCCGCGGTCGGAAAATGGCGAGCACGTGTCCTTTTTCGGATCCTACACCGTGCCGGCGACGGCGCCGGACGAGCCGTTTCACACCATGCACATTGAGCATATTCACATCTTACAAAACCCACAGGCACTATGGGGACTGCGACACTACCTACGGTCCGCGGCCTTTTCCTTTCGACGCGCGGTCAAGCTATGGCGCGTCGTCACGCGCGACGGTCTGCGTGTGCGCGTGTGGACGGACGAGACGGACCGCGCCTTTGTGCTCCTGCCGCCTTCTATCTCGCCAGAAAAAGAGATAACATGGGTGCTCCATCGACAAGAGGATGCGATTCGTAAAGCATGGTGGGACGTCCCTGCTTGACATTCACTTCCAACTGATGCAAACAAGCGGCCAATCGTCGGTGCGCGCCTGCATCCATGCCGGCGAGCAGCATGTCGTGCCGACTGGCTTGATAGCACAAGACGCGTTCGAGCGCTGCCATTCGTCGTCGCTGTCGCGCCACGTGACGGGCGTGCGTCAAGACGTGGAGAATGTGGAGGGCGATGCACCATCGTTCCGCATCGCGCAGCGAGAGAAACTCGGCGACGTGCACCTGCATATCGGAGGGTAGTTTGTGGAACGGAAACATGCCTGTGCTGTGCATCGTCAACACATGTACGAATGCGTGAGAACGAATGTTTCCACTTTTTCAAGCGGTAGAAGTAGAGAAGACCCAAATGACGAGTGTCCGCTTGCTGTTTGACTACCCGTGCGGCAACATTTGCCACTACGGTCACTTTTTAGTCGATGCTGTGCTTCCCTTTGCACTGCACTACGACACCCTCTTGTCCGTCAAGAACGACGAGACCGACATTGTTTGCTGGCTGCAGGACATTCCCTCGCAACACATGGGTCACACATTCACCGGCTTTTTCCGACAACTCTTTCCACGCGTCCAGTTGCAGCACTGCAGCCCCGCAGCGTGGCGACAACGACAAGAAGCCGTCACGCGCGTGGTCGGTTTGCAATTCGGACCCTACCCACCCGATGCCATGGCGGCGCTGCGACGGCACGTGGACGCCTTTCTCGCTTCCGGAGACGGCAACGACGACTTGGCGGAGTGGCCCCGCGTCGTGCTCATTGAGCGCGGCTTCCAACCCGTCGACGTGCCGCGCCACGGCCACCTCTCCGCCACGGACACGGGCGCGCGACGACGGCACCTGCGCAACCACGCCGAGTTGCGGACCGCCGTGGCGTCGTGGTGCGCGGCGCAACAATGGAGTTTCCACAACGTCGTCCTCGAGAACATGAGTCTGCGTCGCCAGATCCTCTATTTCCGCAACGCACGCATCATCGTCGGTCAGCACGGCGCCGGTTTGTGCAACCTCGTCTTTGCCTTGCCCGCCGATAGGAACCACGTGGTCTTTGAAATGTCCTACTGGGGACTGCGAACGATCAAGCACCTCGCCGACGCCACTGGCCGCACGTGGGTCTGCCTCCCGTCTTCCGCGGCCTACTGCCAGGTCAGCGCGTCCATACGGAGCATGGACGAAACGGTCCATACGTCAACGGCGTCACTCGGCGCGTAGACACATGCGCTGGAGCCGTCGCACGACGTCGCGCTCGCGACGCGTGAGCAGAACGCTTTCGAAGGGATCTTCCTTGTTCTGAACCATCATCAACAAGCGACGCGTCGTTCGCAGCGACTGCTGCATGTGCGGGCGATACCACACGTGCGCCTGCGCGCACACCATGCGGTCGACAATGGCCACGAGACCGTGGGCGAGTTTGGATCCACCACTGTTCTTGTCGATCGGACCGACCACCACGCAGAGCACGGCCACCGCGTGGGCGAAGCGGCGCATGAGGGGGGCGCAGTGGTGGATGCTGCGCGTCACGCGCGAGAAGAAGTGCGTCGAAGATCGACAAATCGGACACGTCGGCTGACGGAGGATCCATCGACGGGCGCACGTCTGGCAAAGCGTGTGCGCGCATTCGAGACGCACACGGCGCCGGGCGTGCGTCGCCCGGTAGCAGATGGGACATTCGGGTTCGGTCATGCTCGATATCTTTTGCGATGGAAAGATATCTCTACGATTGGCCGAGTCAGTTTTCCGCCGTCACTGGCTGCGACGAGAGGAAGCGTTGAACGGCTTGGGAGAGGGGCGACGTGCCCGTCGCTGTCGAATGCACGGACGCGCCGCCGTCATCCGAGGCGCGGTCGGAAAACGAGAGCGGTGCGCGATACATCTCCCTGCCATCGTCATCTTCTACCGACACGAATGCGTCGGACGACGACGACGCGCCGCTCCTCGATTTCCAAAACACGCACCAGAGAACCAACACGACAATCAGGGCAATCACGATCCAAAAAATGCGGGAGGAGGGGAGGTCCGACCACGTGCGGATACGGAAGAAGGACAAGAGGCCCGACGTCGTCGACGCGCCGACCATCTCGTCTGTTGCAGCAGAGAGTGGCGGCGTTGCGGATGATGACGCCTCCGTCAGCGGCGTCAGCCGCGTCTTGATCGTCAGCGTCCGTGGCGTTCCGCTGCGCAAGATGAGGTAGTAGTCCTGGTAGTCGTCGCTGTCGGCACGCACGTTGCCGGACGTCGTGTCGCGCACGGTGCGCAGCGCCAGTTTGGCCGGCCCTACCTGGTCGAGTTGCGTTTGATTGACCACGAGGACGTCGAACTCGCCGCCGCCCTCGGCCGACACGTCAAAGTCCACGTAGAACTTGCGATGACCCTTGTTGAGGTCGACCATGACGTGGCGATCCGACACCTGCACCTTTTGCTCGTGCGCATGCGGTGTATGCGATGGTGTATGCGATGGTGTATGCGACGGCGAGATTGGCGCAGGAGTGGCTTCCATGACTTACTGTTGGTCGTGTGGATTTTCGGGATTTACTCCTTCTCGCCCATTACTTAACGATGCGTCATCCGTCTTTATCTCGTTCGTTCTCACGCGGATGCGCCAGAAATGGGGGTGGAGAGATCGAGGTTGAGATACTGGATGAAGGACTGCTCGTCGTCCGGGATACCGGCCTCGCGTCGCGCCTTCATGTACTGGTCCTTGTAGCGCAGCTGGTAGTCGGGGTGGTCGGCGTCCATGGCCCGAATGTTGGCGACAGTGCGCGCAAACGACTCTTCCATTTGCTTCACCTTCTTGGTGGTCTCGTTGTAGGTCCAGATCAGTTGCGCCCGCTTGACCTGCTCCGTGATGTAGACCTCGAACGAGTCGGGCGGCTCGTTCTCCTGCGCGCGGCGGCTCTCCTCCAGCAGCACCTTTTCCTTCTCTTGCAACTCCTCGGCCTCCTGGCGCTCCTTGGCGCGCTTGGACAGAATGTCCTCGCTGATGAGGTCGACCGTCTTTTGGCGAATGTCAATGGTCTTGATCTCCTTTTCGTAGCCGGACTTGGTGGTCACGGGAAAGGGGCGGCCGACAAAGGTGTGGTAAATGTCGTGCAGCGAGTCCGTGTTGCGAATGAGCCACTCGGCGCGTTCGTTGGCCTCCTCCTCCGTCGCAAACACGCCGCGCACCTTCATCATGCCGAAAAAGCCGTCCTTGTCCGGCTTGGCCGTCTTGGAGGGCACGAAGCTCACGAGCACAATCTTTTGATTCTGAATCTCGGGGTCCGCGTAGCGTCGGTCCACCTTCAGAAAGGTCAGGTCTTTGTTCAGCTGAACCATGCCCGCCAGCGTTTCCGTCTCGGAAAGAGGCGCAATCGTGCTCCGCACCAACGCGGGAGCCGTCCCCGTCGGACGATCGGTGGGCGAGCGCAGCGCGTCAAAGACTTGCACAGGGTGGGAAGACATTGTGGCACCTTTCTTGCATGCTCGGCACTCGTTTAAATCTTCTGTTGACGTGAGGACAAAGAAAGGAAAGCCATGAGCCGCGTAGCGCCGACGAGTGCATGCGCCGAGTCATGCAAGACGCTCTTGCCTTCCAGACTCGTCGAGGTGGTGGAGGAGGCGTTGCACCTTCTCGTCATCAACAACACGCGATCCTTTGCGAGGCAAGCCAAAGTCAAGACCGCCTTGTCCGTCCTCGCTCTTGTCGTCGGTGTGGTGCTGGCCCATCTGGCCATTTTCAAGAGACAGTGCCGCACATCCACGGACGAGGACAAGACGACCATCGTCAGCGCACTGGTCCTCTTGTTTGTCGGCTTTGAAGCCACGATTGCCAACCTCCGCATCATCTTCACGCGATACGACCTGGCAGTCGGAGAGGCCATGTTGCAAACAGTGTCGGATCCGCTGATCGGCATGCTCTTGCTCTTTGTGGGCTACCGCTCCGTCGTGCACCGCCTGCCCACCTGCAGCCACCCGGCGCTCGAACGACTGGATGGCGTGCTCTTTCAAACACTCCTCGCGGTCCCGCCCGTGCTTCAATACCTGCGCGTCGTGATTGACGCGTGCGAAAGCGACGTGACGACGGGCGTGACCATGGCCTTGTCCATGGGCTTGATCGTCTTGCTCTTCCTCTCGCACCAGAAAGTGCTGCGCGGTGCACAGTCACCGGTCGCGCGCACGCGCGTCGTTGGCGTGCTCTTTAGCGTGTACGTGGTGCTGCAACGCTTCCTGACGTTCCAGCAGCATTTCATCAAGTATGTCAAGACGGCGCGCCAACCGTCGATTCACTATGAGCCTACTGTTGGAAAATTCCAACTCAACAACTTGGTGCGTGACTCGACAAACGACAATGCCTTGCTGGAGGAGCAGTACACCAAGCTGTGGAATGTCTTTGATAACCGGAGCGAACGAGGGTCCAAGATCGTGTACTACATCAGGACAGGCGGGCACACAGCGGTCGTTCTGACATCCGAAGGTCAGGCGTGGCTGAACGGTCTTCCAGACAAGAACAAGACTATCGGTCAATGGTGGCACAGCATTCTGCCTGACCCGAAGGATGAGGCCACGTTCCGCGACCACAATCGGCGCAACCTCGTCCTTCTCGCGACCGTCATGGTTCGCGAACAGAACGCGGTCAACAATGTCTTGTTTTGGAAACTGTTGCTCGACTGGGTCGAGTCGCACAATCGAGATGCAAACAACCCGTTTGTCCGCGCCGAGTTTCGAACGCAGGACAAGGAGGCGAGGAACGAGTGGTACCAGTCCCACCGACTGTCCACGCGCTTTGAACCAAACGACCAACAGCAGCGGCAATTCCGACGCTTTCTCGTGGACCACGTCATTTGCAAATCCACGGCTACGCAAGACAACCCCGTGCTGACCGAGTATCTCGAAAAGGACGTGTCCGTTCCCGGTCTCGCGCAACTTCTCATCATCACAAACAATGACGACCTTCGAGGAATATCCGAGGCACGACGAGGAAGCATAATACCTCAAGAAGTGTTTGACACGACTTTGAAGAGTATGGAAACCGATGATGACTCGACTACATCCTGTGCGAAACTGCTCTGGCTGTGGAACTTGTGCGTCTCGGTCGTGGTTGCCGTTCCGGCCGCGTCGTTAGCCTTCCTCTTGTGGAAACGAAGCAACGTCGTGCAAGACTACCCCGTCGTCTTGTGCGCGACATTGGCGTGGGCCGTCGTGAGCGACATGATGATGCGCGCCATGACGCACATGACGGAGCAACAGAGCGTGTCGGTCGAGTCGGAAGAATAAGCATCATTACCAAGTCGCGGGAAAGGACAAGACGCCGCCGCAGGTGCGGTACACGCGCGGTACACGCGACGTCGCGTCGCAAAGTGCTTCCGGAGCACCGGGTGATCGTCTACGATGTCGACCACGAGCGGGCGCTGGTCGGGGCGTCGAAAGACGCGGCCGAGGTATTGCAAGAAATACTCCTCCACATCGCACGCCAGCACGAGCATGTCCATCTTGTCGTGACTAAAGCCGACGCCAACCTTTTGAAACGTCGTCAGGAGAACCTTGGCGTCCGTGTCAAAGCTGCGCTGCGCGCTCGTAAACGCCGCCACGGCGTCAAAACCGCGCAGCAAGAAGCGCTGACGCAGCGCCTTGACGTGGTCGACGCGCTTGCACAAGACGAGCACACCTGAACGGCGCGGGGCTTCGGCCATGACGAGGTCGACCAGACGCGCGTTGCGGTCGTCGTGGAAGGACTGGGCATGCAAGAGGGCGTTCCAATCCAACTGGCCCTGTCGAGTCAGCACGTGCGGCATGACAAACGAGGTCCGGATGCACCACACGTCGTGCGGGCATTGCAACGCGCGCTGCACGCGTCCGGCGCCGAAAAAGTAGTCAAAGAGGGCGTCGAGTCCGTCGCGGCGGTAGGGCGTCGCGCTCAGTCCGAGCAGGTAGCGTGGGAAGAAAAAGGCCAGACTCTGCACCAGTTGCTCCGCGAGCAGGAGGTGACACTCGTCGACAATGAGAAAGCCAATGTCGCGAAACACCGTGACGGGGAACTTGGGCACGTTGAGGGCGTTCATGACAAACATGTCGCATGACGGATCGAGGTCATTGGCGGGCGTGAGCACTTGCACGCGGACGCGGTCTTTGCCGAGGCACCGGTGAATCGTCTCCACCCACTGATCCATCAAGACCAAGCGATGGACGAGGATCATGGTCTTGAGCCGCAGCATCCATGCGAGCACAATGGACATGACCGTCTTGCCGCAGCCGGGGTAGACGGCGAGCAGTGCGGTGCCGTCCTGTTGACGCCATAACTGGAGCACCTCTTGCACAATGACGCGTTGGGGCTCGCGCAATTGGACAAAAACGCCTTGCGCATGCTGCTCGTCAGACACGTTCATGGCCGCGAATGCCGCACGACTGCGACGGTGGAATTTGTCGCCCAAGAAGAGGCGAGTCCAGGCAAGAGGAGTCGCGACGGTGTTGCAGGACGCGTGATGCCGCCAGGCGGTCATTTCACGCGGCGGCGCTGCGAATCGTCGGGCGGTCTTGTTCTTGTTGTGTATAATCGGCGCTTCGATGCGCACTGTGAGGGCCTTTTCCAAACGCGTCTTGTCGTCTTCCGACAGTTCCAGCCATTGTTGCTGGGAGAGTGCGTACGACATTTTTTTCCACCAGATGAAGGAATCGTAATGTCGTCATGTTTGGAAAAGTGAATGCGTCAGTTTCGTCGGGCAGTCGGATAACGGACAGTATGATGGACACATCCGACACATTGCAAACTGTCACGACGACCACGACGACGACGACATCTCTCGAACGCCGCCTGCGTGCGGTGGTGGAGGACGTTGTGCGGCGTCAATTGCACTTTCTCCGCGTGCCGGCGATCCGTGCTGCCGTGCAGGAGCACATGATCCGCGACTTGCAGAAGCAAATTATGGCGAACGAGGACAGGATGCGCAAGATCGAGCAGCAAGGATTGGAAGAGCGTTTTTGGAAACGTCTTCGAGACCGCTTGAACACCAATCTCCCTCGCATGCTCGCCCAACCCGGGGACTGTGTCGGCGTCCTTTGCGCGCAATCGATCGGCGAGCGTCAGACGCAGCTCACATTGAATTCCTTTCACTCGGCGGGGCTGGGTGTGGACACGGTCGTCACGGGGGTGCCGCGGTTCCTGGAACTGCTCAACGCGACGCGTGATTTGCGAACCACCACGACGCAGTTTCGACTGTCGTCGGAGGAGCCGCCCATGGCCATGCGGTGCCGCATGACCAGTGCGGTCGTGCACACGACCTGGCGTCACCTCTTGCGTCGGGCCGTGACCGAGTGTGTTCCGAGTGCACAACGGTGGTGGTGGCCCTTGTCGCTCGTGCGACGACGCGACAAGGACGGAAACGTGCAAGATGATGTCGTTGTTACGCAAACGCCCGATCTGCGCGCTGCCTGCACGCTCGTCATGGACCGCAGGCGCGTCTACCAGAATCGGTTGGCGTCGCGGCAGTTGGCGGACAGTTTAATGGCGCGCTTTTCGGACATTGAGGTTCTCTACGCGCCGCGATGGGTGTGCGAAATCACCGTGCTCTTTCCACCCGCCGTCGCGGCGACCCATTTACCCAACGTGCACCGGTTCGTCCGGGCGTGACGCACTTGTCGGTGCGCAAGGATCACCATCAAACCTTGTTGATGGAAGCGCGTGGCGCCTGTCTTCGCGAACTGGCGGCGCATCCTTGCGTTTCGTTTGCGAGTTTGCGCACGAACGACATGTGGGACGTGTACGACCTGATGGGCATCGAGGGCACGCGCCAGTTTTTGCTCGACGAGTTTACGAAAATCATGTCCGACGACGGATCCTTTGTCCATCCCTCTCACGTGCAACTGCTCATTGACATTATGACCCGACACGGCACCATCACGTCCATCTCGCGGTACGGCATGAAGAAGGAGTCCGCCGGCCCGCTGTCGCGCGCATCGTTCGAGGAGGTCATGGACCACTTCCTGACGGCGAGCGTGTTTCAAGAGGAGGAGGACCTCAGCGGCGTGAGCGCGTCCATCATTTGCGGCAAGCGCGCCAAGATCGGCACCGGTCTGTGCGACTTGCTCATGAAGTTGCCCATTCCGTCGTCCTCGTCGTCGTAAAGAGGAAAGGAATGACCACACGTTTCACAATGTTTCACAATGTTCACAATGTTTCACAATGTTTCATCATGCTTCTTTGAGTAGTTAGTTAGCGTCTATCGCCGCCGCGCAGCGCCGGTGTGTGTTCTTCACGCGTCGCAAAGTTGCTGCTCGACAAGTTCTGTCGCGCCTCTCGACAGGACACGAATGCCCACTGCACACGCCACTGGCCGTCGCCTTCCATCGCCAGAACCAAGTCGCCCGGTTGGCACGACGGACACACACGGTTGACGAGCACGACAAAGGGAGATAGATTCGTCGTGGCCGTTACTTCTGCCAGCACCGATAGATCGTCGATGCGATAACCGCTCTGGATGCGAACGCATCGACCGCACGTGTCTCCGTCGCTAAAGTGTTGCGGACTCATGGCGCAGGTGATGTCGATGCCCGGAAACGCGCGCGGGAGTTGACACGAAACGTTGTCTTGGTGTGGACTCGTCGAAAAGGTGGCGTTGCCTTGCTGCACGGTCGCTGTAGCGACTGCTGGCGTGGAGGTGATGATGGAAGCCGTGAGCACGAGGCGTGCGATTCGCGTGTTCATCGTCCTCATCTGTCGTCCATATCGCGTCATGTCAATGTGAGAGAGGATGCAAGGAGATACGAGAGAATGCCACGGCTGTGGCGACGCGTGCGTGTCGCTTCATACGTCGCTATATATCACTTTTGCGCATTGACGTTACGTTACGCGTCAAAGAAGGAGTGGAACTTGTGGTAGGACTTGCGGTCCATGAGAGAACTCTGTCGCGACATGAGGTCCTCGCGAAAGAACAGTTGGTCTTGGTCGAACGAGTAGGGCGATAGCACCTGCGCCTCTTGCGTCAGCGGAACTTTTTCGTAGTACGGCTTGTGCGAGCCCATCGGATCGACCATGACGGTGGCGTCGACCTCGCTCCGGATCTGGTAGACCGGTGCCGGAAAGACTTGTTTCTTGAAGAGCGTCGTGTAGTAGGAGACGTTGCCCAGTCGGATATCTGCATAGTCGTCGTAGGTGGGCCGGGCGAGACAGGGTGCGCAGGCCACGTTGGTCAGCGGCTGCACGTTGGCGGGCTGGAGGGCCGGTGAGGCAAAGGTCGTGCGCACGTTGCGCTGCACGTCGTAGAGGCGGGGGTCGGCGCTGGTGTGGATTGAGCACCTGTCCCACGGTGTCGTCGGTGTAAAAGGGCTCGAGTCGTTGTCGCGTGCAAGAGAGCATGATGCGGAGTCGATGATGTCGATGAATTCGACGATGTCAATGACGCTTTTTGCTGTTGCGAGAGAAGATAGATATCTCGAATGTATATCCTATAGGACCATCACGGACCGTGCGTACTCCTGCGTCCACGTCGTCGTTCTGCTCAATTGGTCCTTCCGTTCTTGCGTTATCTGACCGTCGGTTTTGCGACGGATTGGGAGATAGATGTGGAACGAACATGGTTTGTCGCCGATGGCCGTGAACGCGTCCACCACGCGTTGGAACTCTTCGTTCGAGAGGCTGGCGAGACGGCAGCCGAAAAAGAAAATCTCCGGTGGAGGTGTTACCTTCATTTCTGTAATTGTTCAGCGCAGCGCCGCGGAATGCTTCCAACGATGCCTGAATCAAGAGCAGTGTAGAGGGGGTGACAGTGATTGTGAAACGTGCCTTTCGGACCCACGGTCGGAGCACGTGTTTCACAGCCGTATGTGTTGCTTCTGTAACGACCTTGCAGTCGAGGAGGGAAACCTGCGAGGGTTTCCAAGAGGAGAACGCATTCTGGGAGTCGAGGAGCGTAACGGGTAAGTGACGACATTTCAGTTCAATGGTGTGCGGCGACAAGTTTGCACCAATCTGCCTCTCGGTAACAATCGCCCACCATGGTTTCATGCTCGCTTCGGTCGGCGGTTCTGGCATGGAACTGTCGTCGACCGTGACAATGACACGGCCGTTGTCGTCCATCCGCGCTTGCAAGACGTTGTTGTAAGCAGGTAGGAGCGCGCATGCATGTAGAAAGTTGTGAATTTCGAGAATGGTTCGTATCTTGTGCCTGTTCATGAAGCCGACCGCGGTCACGATGGCGAGAAGGACTTGTAAGGTCAACACGCCCATGCACCAGTAGGTTGTGTAGCGATCGCGTGCGCGCACGGCGAAAGCGAGGAGAGTGGAGGCGGTAACGAGCAAAGAAAGTCGGTTGAGCCCAACGAGGGTAATAGCGCGAAAGAGGTGTTTCTGCGCATCCACAGCGCTAATGTTCGCCACGACGCGGACGGCGATCAACAGGCAGAACAGCCAGGAGGCGAGAGTGATGACTGAAGGAGACCAGAAAGTCCATACGCGCTTGTCGCGCTC
>RGVZ01000140.1 GCA_010029825.1 bacterium
ATATTCCCCGGGGAATATGGGCCGGATGACCAGGTAGCGGAAGTAAAGGCCAGACGTGCCAACGCCGCCGCCAACGGAGCATGGGACGACGCCGGGACGTCACGCTCGCGGTAGTCGAAACGGTGGTCGAACCACGCTTTCGGCCTGGCCACAAGGCGGCCGGCCATCTGATCGATCATGAGATCCCAATCGGCTTCCCGCGGCGCATTCACAATCCCGCTGCCAAGGCGAACCAACTTTCCCGCAAGGTCCCAATTGGCGCCACGCGAGGCCTGCCAATCAAACCGGCCACGGACACCAAAAGGCGCAAGCAATTTTGAAACTGGTCCAGCGATCAAGGCGGCGATCTCATCGAGAGTTGCCGAAGGCGGAAATGTGAAAACAAATCCGCAGTCGTGCCACATGCGAATGGAGTTCACGATCGCGAATGGCGACGGACGCGCCCCATCCGCGTCGGCCCCCATGTTGACAATAACGAGTCCCTTCCCTGCCGTCCGCGCGTTGAATTTCCGAGCGCGGAAATCAGCGAGGATGAGATCCTCAAGACCAGCACGGCAATAGAGAGCGCAAGGCACGGCTCCGCAAAGCGCAACTTCATCGGATCGCGACCACCCCGCGCTGCGCGGAAGAGAGGATTCTTCGCTGCGCTCAGAATGACGAGGGTAGTCGTCGTTCCGAGCGGAGCGAGGAAGAGAGGATTCTTCGCTGCGCTCAGAATGACGAGGGTAGTCGTCGTTCCGAGCGGAGCGAGGAACCTTCTCCTCCCGTGCCGCGATCACCAGCGCCCGGTCAAATTCCTTTGCCAATGCCGCGCGCGTTGAATCCGGCAGCGCCCCGATGGCCAGCACCGCGTCACACCGCTCCCGCAATCCCCGGGGCCCGCTCACTGCCAATGCCGGCGCCAGACATTTGAGTTCAGACGCCACGCGCGCGTCGCGCGAATTCCTCTCGAGTTCCGCCACGGCCGCGTCCCAGCACCGGGTTACGAGCGCCGAGATCTGGTCACCGGCCGCCCCCAAGGCCATCCACGCCGAACGGTCAAGCCTGGACACCGACCTGGCGGCGTCCCTGCGCGCGTTGAAACCCTCCGCCCCCTCGACCGCAAGGCCGCTCATGATTTCCGCGACGGACTTTGCCTCGTCGCGACGCCCGGACTTTCCAGGCCCCTTGGCCTTACCCGTCATTTCAGTCACCTCTCGCGCGCCCGGCACGCCGGGCTTCCCAATTGAACTCATGCCGGATTATCGCGCTTATTTCGTTTTTTTCAAACCGCCATTCGTCAAGGAGGGTCCGGCCCGTTCCGATTCCGGAGACGATGAGGATTTTCGCCTATCCGGGGTTCACCGCGTGACCGACCTGCAAACGGCACCAGAGTCAAACAACGCAAAAAGATTGCGCGTCGTCCTCGCGTGCGGATCCCGGGTCGTCAACACCGTGATGACGACAGCCCTGCAAGCCTTGAGCGTCGAGGTCCTTGATGTCGAAAACAGCGCTGAACTGCTCAGCCGCATCCGCGCAGAACGCCCTGACATCGTCATGCTCCAGATGGGACTCGACGGCGTCAGTACGGCCGAACTCAGCCGGATGCTCAAGGGCATGGCAGAGACACGCAACATCCAAATCATAATGTTCTCGACCACTGGCGAAGCCGAGAAAGAGGCCCTCGACTCTGGCGGTGACCACTTCATCGAATTCCCCGCCCCCCTCGAGAAACTCCGCGAAGTCCTAGAAAAAGCCCAATATCGTCGCAAAAAAATCCTGATCATTGATGACACGAAGACGATCCACGAATACATCAAGAACATCCTCAAAGAAGAACCGTACGACCTCGCGCACGGATACAATGGCAAGCAGGGCATCGAAGTCCTTGCCAGGTTCAAACCGGATCTCGTCATCACCGACATCGAGATGCCCGAGATGAACGGTTACGATGTTTGCTCGTGGATCAAGAATTCGCAGGAATGGCGTCACCTGCCGGTCATCATCTCATCAACCCTCAGTCAGGGGTTCGAGATCGACCGCGGCTTTGATGTCGGCGCCGACGATTACATGGTGAAACCGGTCGACCCCGACGAACTCGTGGCCAAACTCAAGTCCACGCTGTTCAGTGAACTGAAACGCCAACGCGAATACGTCCTGGCGGTCGACGACAGCAAAGTCATCCTCAGCCTCATTGGCAACGCGCTGGAGCAGCAAGGTTTCCGCGTCGCGACCGCGAACGATGGCGAGGAAGGCCTGCGCGTCGCGAAATCTGTCAAACCATCACTGGTCATCACCGACTGTGAAATGCCGGGATTGAACGGACGCGACCTCACCCGCGGCCTGAAGTCCCTGGCCGATTTCAAGCATGTCCCCGTCATCATGCTTACGGCCAAGGAGACTGCCGTCGAGAAGGCCAAGGCCCGCAAGGCAGGGGTCTCTGAATTCGTATCAAAACCTTTTACTGCGGATAAACTCCTTGTCATTGTGGAACGCCTGCTGGCCGAATCCCGCGTCCTCCGGGAACGCGACGCCATGATGTCATACATGTCCGACGCCGCCATCAAGCACGCCGCAGACATCGCGAAGAGAAGTTCCGGTCACGGCATGACGGCCTATCGCGATGACGCGAGCATCCTGTTCTCGGACGTGTGCGGATTTACGACGATGAGTGAAAAACGCACTCCCGAGGCGATCATCACGTTGCTCAACAACTATTTTGACGACATGGTTCGCATCATAAAAGTAAACGGCGGGACCGTCGACAAGTTCATCGGTGACGCGATCATGGCGTTGTTCTTCGGAAAAACCGCCGAGGAAAACGCCTACAATGCCGTCAAGTCCGGATTCGAGATGATCCGTCGCCTCGAGCAGATCAACGCGGCGCAAAAAGACCCGGAAGAACACGTCCACATCCGGATCGGCGTGAACTCCGGAAACGTAGTCTTTGGCGACCTCGGCAGCAAAATCTCACGCCGGGATTTCACGGTGATCGGTGACAATGTCAATGTGGCGCAACGACTCGAGAGCAAAGCCCCGAAGGATCACGTCCTGATCAGCGACACCACCTACAACCTGGTCCGGGATTTTGTTGAAATTGAAGGTTCCGACGAGCTCGCCCTGAAGGG
Source organism: bacterium (assembly GCA_010029825.1). Taxonomy (GTDB): domain Bacteria; phylum Bdellovibrionota_B; class Oligoflexia; order Oligoflexales; family RGVZ01; genus RGVZ01. Next base: position 3,108 of record RGVZ01000140.1, read on the forward strand.
CAAGACGTCCAAATTGCTGTGTCATGTCTTGAAATCTGTAAAACCAAAAAATGACGGTCCCAGGCTGACCGGGACCAATGACGATCCCCAGGAAAATCCAGCCGCGTAGGGCACTTACACCCGATTTTGTCTGGATTCAAGACGTCGCCCGGAACTCCAGCGCGGAACTCCAGCGCGGAACCCCTGTAAGGATTCGCCCGAACTAGCCGATGACCTTCCCGCACTCCCTGGGTGCCCCGGGATCAATACGGCCAATGAACGCGCAGCTGTGGGGAAACGACGTGAGCGGAATTCCGGATTCACTGAAACAGATCTTCGTCGCTGAACTTGACGAACAGGTTGAAGCGCTCGAGTCAGGTCTGCTCAAACTCGAGAAGAACCCGGGGGACGAGGGTCTCATCTCCGAGATCTTCCGGTACTCGCACAATATCAAGGGGTCGAGCGCGGCCGTCGGACTCACCGAACTGGCGGGATTGGCACACGCGGCGGAAAGCCTGATGTCCCAGGTGAAGAATCACCACGTCAAGCTCAATGATGAAATCCTTGGCTTGTTGCTCCGTTTTGTCGACGCGCTGAAAGACTCCTCTGGCCAGCTCAAAAAAGGTGACATCGGCGGCGGACTGATCGCATCGGAAACAGCGGCAATCCGGGCATATATGGAACCCGGCGGAAAAGGCCAGGCATCGGCACCGGCTGCCCCCGTAACTGTAACTCCGCCTGTAACTCCGACTGTAACTCCGACTGTTACCCCGCCTGTAACCCCTGCAGTCACCGCAACCGCGCCGGAACCTGCACCCGCGCCTGTGCCTCAACCGGTCGTGCAGCCTGCTCCAGCATCCGCCGCGCCCGCCGAGGAATTCATCAAGATCTCGGCGCGCAAGGTTGACCGCCTGATTGAACTCTTCGGCGAGCAGGTCATCCTGCAATCGACCCTGGATCACGCCATGGAAGACGCGGAACCCAATGAGGATCTCGCGCGCAAATCCGTCACAGAACTCCGCAAGATCACACGCGCCCTGCAGCACGGCGTCGTCACCCTGCGCATGATCCCGGCGTCGCCTCTCGTCAAGCGTCTCGAGCGCGCCGTACGCGATGCCGCGAAGATCACGGGCAAGGACATCGATTTTGAAGTCGTCGGCGAGAATGCCGAGATCGACAAGACGATTCTTGACGCCATCGCCAATCCACTCACCCACCTGGTTCGCAACGCTGTCGACCATGGCATCGAGGGCGCCGATGCCCGCGCGGCAGCAGGCAAACCGGCGCGCGGGAAAATCACCCTCTCCTTCAAGCGAACAGGCGGCGCCATCGATATTTGCGTCCAGGATGACGGCGGGGGCCTGAACAAGGACAAGATCCTCGCGAAAGCCGTCAAAATGGGACTCGTCCAGGCAAACCGGCAGTATACGGACGGCGAGATTCACAAGTTCATTTTCATGAACGGATTCTCGACCAACGACCAGGCCAACGAGATCTCAGGGCGTGGGGTTGGCATGGATGTCGTTCGCAAGTCCGTCGAGGACCTCAAAGGCAGCGTCCTCATCGACACGGTTCTCGGCCAGGGTACGCGTTTCACCTGCAGGCTGCCCCTGAGCCTCGACATGTTCAACGGCACGATCGTGAAAGTCGCCGACGAGCGTTACGTGCTGTCCAACAGCGAATACAAGGAAACGGTCCACGTACCACGCGGAAAACTGGAACAAATCGGCAAGGAAGACAGCCTGCTGCGCATTGAGGATCGCGTCATCAAGATCCACGATCTGCGGAAAATCCTTGTCGCGAACCAGCATCCCTCGACGCTGTCGGCACCGAACAGCCACGGCCAGGCACCAGTCAGTCACGACCAGGTCCCGGCACTGGTCATCGAGTACCGCGGAGTCGAGTACGGGTTCATCGTGGACGAGCTCTTGGCCCAGGAGCAGATCGTCTTGAAACGCATCAGCGAGAACATGGGCAAGGTGGTCGGCGCGATCGGTTGCACGATCCTGGGCAATGGCCAGGTGTCGCTGATCCTGAGCCTGTCAAAAATCATCGAAGGGCGTCTTGGAATCGCCGCGTGAGGCGCAAACGGCGCGCGGCATCGAAACTGTTACGGGAGTGAACGTGGACAAGACAGCGACACCAGCACGGACAGCGACACGCAAGGAAAAGTTCATGACGTTCAGCCTCGGCGGACGCCGTTACGGCCTGCCGCTGGCCCGCGTCAAGGAAGTCACGAGTTTCATACAGCCGACGCGGCTTCCCAGCGTCCCGCGTCACTTTGTCGGCCTGATCAACCTGCGCGGCCAGGTCATTTCCGTGATCGACCTCGCGATGAAATTCGGCGTCGGTGAAGTCGCCCTGAAACCGCAAAAAACGTGTGTCATCATCTCAAGCATCGGGGACCGCCAGTTCGGGTTTCTCGTCGACGAAGTCCATGAGGTTTTGTCCTACAGTCCCGACGCGATGGCCATGGCACGCGAATCCGGGGCTGCTGGCATAAAGCATCGCGGGATCGGGTCCATTGCCAAGGACGCCGACGGGACACTGACCCCGCTGATCGATCTCGACAACGCGCTGGACCAGGCCGAACTTCAATTATTCCTTGAATCCGTCAACGAAGCCATTTGAGTGCAGGGAGATATCATCATGGGGATCAAAATGGACTTGAAAAAGAAACTGACGTTCCAGTTCCTCCTGATCGGGATGTTGCCGATCATGGTCCTGGGATTCGTCGCGGACCGCATCGCGGTAAAGGCCATCGAAAGGGATGTCACCTCATCGATGTCGGCCATCCGCGACAACGGCAAGAACGCGGTCGCGAACCACTTCAAGAACATTGAAAACCAGATGGCCCTGCTGGCCGCGGACCCTGACACCGCAGACATGGCCTGGCAACTCTTCGGCGCGTACAAGAGCGCGCGGTCGGACACCAGGACGAGCGCGAGCGAACTCGATGCCATGCGCCGGGATCTCGTGAATTATTACAACAATGCTTTCGGCAACGAATACAAGGCCAAGTCCGGATCCCCTGCCAAGGACGTCGCCCAATATGTCGCCAGCCTCTCGGATGACGGTGTGTGGCTGCAGCATCACTACATTGTCCGCAACACGAATCCCATCGGCTCAAAAAATGCACTCGACCAGTCACCGGACCGCTCGACTTACTCAAGGATCCATGCCACCCGGCACCCGTATTTCCGCGATTTCGCGACCAAATTCGACCTATACGACATATTCCTGGTCGATCTGGCCTCTGGCGAAATTTACTACACGGATTTCAAGGAAGTCGACCTGGGCTCAAACCTTGTTTCCAGCCCGAACGCGAAATCCAGCATTGGATCCCTCTTCAGCAACCTGCAGCGCGCCGACAAACCCGGCAACCTCCTGATGTCGGACTTCGGCAACTACTTCCCGTCGTACGAGGCACCTGCCGCGTTCGTCGGAACCACGATCGCTCACAAAGGCAGGCCCTTCGCGGCCTTGATCTTCCAGGTGTCGATCGACAAGATCAACGCGATGCTCGCGAATCGCTCCGGCCTTGGCAAGACGGGGGAAGTCTATCTTGTTGGTCCAGACTTCCTCATGCGTTCTGACTCGCATCTCGATACGAAAAACCGCTCGGTTGTGAACTCGTTCCTGCGTCCAGAAACCGGCAAGATCGAATCCGACGCCGTCAAGCAGGCCCTTGCCGGCACCATCGGCGACGGTTTCGTCACGAACTACAACAACGAGTCCGTGCTGGCTTCGTGGACGCCGGTTCAGGTATTCGGCCTGAAATGGGCACTCGTCGCGGAAATGACGGAAAAAGAGGCCCTGGCACCGGCCACGATGTTGTCGATGTGGATCTTCTCGCTTCTTGCCTTGACCGCTGTTCTCGTCAGCGTTGTCGGAACCCTGATTGGCCGCAGCATCGCGTCGCCCATCCTGAAGATCGCTGATGACCTGGGCAACAACTCGACCCAGGTCGGCGAAGCCGCCACGGGACTCCTGAAAGCCAGCGAGCAGCTGTCTGAGATGTCGCAAGAACAGGCGGAGTCCATCAATGAAACCGCGTCCTCCATGGACGAGATTTCCGCGATGGTCGCCAACAACGTCGCGCAGGCGGCACAATCGGCTGAATTGTCGACGACCGTGAAAATGACCGCGGACAAAGGCAATTCCTCGATGGAAAAACTCAAGGCAGCGACCGACGAGATCCGTGAGAGCAATCGCCAGATCCAGGATCTTGTCCGCGTCATCGGTGAGATTGCCGACAAGACGGCCGTCATCGACGAGATCGTGTTCCAGACCAAGTTGCTGTCATTCAACGCCTCGGTCGAGGCCGAGCGCGCGGGCGAGCATGGACGTGGCTTCGCCGTGGTCGCGCAGGAGGTCGGCAACCTCGCAAAGATGTCCGGCAAGGCCTCTGTCGAGATCGCCAGCATGGTCAAGGAATCCGTGAAGACCGCGGAAGAAATCACGGCGCAAAACTCCGAGAAAGTCGGAATGGTCGCGCAACTCGTGACTGAGACCGGATCGCTCTTGTCCCGCATCGGAGGCGACGCCGAGAAACTTCTTGAGCAGGCTCAGCAAATCCTGACCGCTTCGAAGGAACAATCCGAGGGCATCAAGCAAATCAACGAAGCCATGAACCAGTTGGAACAGGCAACCAAGCAAAACGCGAGCGCAGCGGACCAGACCGCGTCTGCCAGCGACCAGCTCAAGGCCCAGGCTGACCAGCTCGGCTCCAACGTCTCGGCGCTCCTGACCGTGATCGGCCACTCGGGCGGGGCCCCTGCCCACGCGGACACCCGTCCCAAGGCCGGATCCTCCTCGCATGGCACCGCGACTCACGCCCACGAACATCATACCAGGGGCAGCGCGGCGAATGTCCGGGCCTTGCGCGCGCCAACCCGCCAGACGCCGGCCACGCGGACCCCGCCCACACCGCGCGGCGAAGCCAAGTGGGACAAGGACCTGAAACTTGTCGTCGGTGGAAATACGAATGGCCCGGGAACCGGACCAGCCATCAATGACCAGAATGACAACGACGAGTGGGAAAAACTTTGATGGCGCGTATCGCGAAAAGCCTCGCGATCCCTGATCAGGGCCCGGAGTCAGTCAAGACTGCCTCCGGGTCGTCTGCCATTTCAGGACTCGCGCGGATACTCGTCGAACGCACCGGAATTCATCTGGACCATCACCGCGTATCGCGCATGGTCGTCAAAGTCAGCAGGCGCATGGAGGAATTGTCGATCCCGTCGATCGACGGATATCTGCGGGTCGTCCAGGGCGACGCCAGCGAATTCCAGACTTTCGTGCACATGATGACCGTCAACAAAACGAACTTCTTTCGCGAGATCGAGCATTTCAGGATTCTCGACCGTTTCGCGCGCGAACGCTTGAGCGCGCGCCCGGGATCACGGTTTCTCGCATGGTCCGCCGCCGCGTCAACGGGCGAGGAAGCCTGGACGATCGGGATGATCCTGCACGAGTCCTTGCAGGCGATCCATGCCCGGGGTGACTTCAGGATCCTCGGCACGGACATCAACATGCGCGTCCTTCAGGCCGCGAGCGACGGCGTGTATACTTCACGGGCCGTCCAGGGTGAAGTTCCCGCCGACCTTTTGCGCAAGTACTTCGAGAAAGGCATCGGGCGTAACGAGGGCCTGTACCGGGTCCACTCCGGACTGCGCAGTCGCGCCAAATTCAGGTATTTCAACTTGATGGACCCGTCGGGACGACCCGGAGTCCAGTTCGACGCCGTGTTCCTGCGGAACGTCCTGATCTATTTCAAACCGGATGACGTCATGCGCGCCATCCAAAATGTGACCGCCAGCTTGCTGCCCGGCGGGATGCTGTTTCTGGGCCACTGCGAGGCCTTGCCCGTGAAAATCCCTGAACTGGAGGCCCTTGGCCACTCGACGTTCCGGAGGGTCCGCTGATGGACGCGCGGCACGACATCATCGAGCTTCCTCCGGGCCTTCTCGCTGCCGTGCTCGTCGCCGACATGAAATCGGGCCGGATCTTGACCTGCGGAATGATGGGCGGGTTTTCACTTGAGGCCGGCGGTGCCGGTGAACAGGCCCGCCTGGTCGCGATTGACCATTGCGTCACGTCCCTGCGGACAGCCCTCAAACAACTCAAGGACGGTGGCACGGCACCATCTGACCTGAGAATCATGGTTCTCGCCAACGCGAAGGGCATCGAGGACACCAGGAAGCCTTTTTACCGGGAACTGAAGCTGACCATCGGAGAATTCTTCGCGCGCCTGGGAATTCCAGTACGCTGGCGCGTCGCGGTTTTCGCGGCGGATGGCCTTGAGGGCGGCAAGCAACAAGGCATCAAAGTCCGCCTGAGTCCAACGACCCGGGAATTTGAGTTCAAACGCCAGCCCGCCGCGAAAAAAATCCGGGTCATGATCGTCGACGACTCGCGGGTGATCCACAAATTGCTGGGCGATATTTTCAGTTCTGACCCGCGATTTGAAGTCGTCGGATCCGTCCTGGATCCGGTCGAGGCGGAATCCAGGATCGAGGCCCTCGCGCCGGACGTGATGACCCTCGATTTCCAGATGCCACGCATGGACGGCCTGACCTACCTGCGGCAAATGATCCCGCGCCGCCAGTTGCCGGTATTGATGGTTTCCGGCGCGTCAAACGAGGACGGGCGTCTTGCCCTTCAGGCCCTGGAACTTGGTGCCCTTGATTTCATCCCGAAACCGTCGCCCGACCGGATCGATGAGTTCTCGCACACCATCCGCGAGAAAGTCGCCGCCGCGGCGCAAGTCAAAAGATCCAAAATCCAGGCCCACACTTTCCAGAAAAGATTCAGTCGCAACCAGGGCTCGTTTGACGCTTCCAGGATCGTGCTGATCGGCGCCTCGACCGGCGGGACCGTCGCCCTGTCGGAATTGATTCCGGCCCTGCCAAAGGACTTCCCGCCCATCGCGATCGTCCAGCACATTCCCGAGAAATTCTCGGCATTGTTCGCGGAACGGCTGAACGCGATTTCCAACATGGCCGTGGCAGAGGCACGTGATGGCGAGGAACTGTTACCTGGCCGCGTGCTGATCGCCCCCGGTGGCAAGCAAATGCGGATCGACCGCAAGGGCACCAGGTTTGTCGTGCGCGTCACAGACGATGATCCCGTCAACCGGCACAAACCTTCGGTCGATTACATGTTCGATTCGGCGTGTGAGATCCTGGGGCCGCAAGTGATCGCCGCCCTCTTGACCGGAATGGGTCGCGACGGGGCCCAAGGCCTGCTTCACCTGCGGGAAAAAGGGGCTACAACCATCGCGCAAGACGCCCAGTCGTGCGTCGTTTACGGCATGCCCAAGGCCGCGGCCGAGATCGGGGCTCCGCAAATGGTGCTGCCTCTCGACGAGATCGCGGACAAGCTCATGGCACTGGCTGGATCTGACGCCAAGGGATCCTCGCCTGCAAAGCCACGACTCAAGACCGCGCCTTGACGCGTCCCGGTCAAAGGAGTTCGCCATTCAAGTTGGCACTGTGAGTGCCAACGACTGGCTCGCCTGTCATCGCGGCGCGGATGATTTTCGAAACTTCAGCCGATTCGTAATTTCGCGTCAGGAAATCGACCCGGAACCGCTTGATGCCGAGGGCAGTGAACTGATCCCGGTGCTGCGTCACGCCGTAGGCTTGCTTGCCGTAAACGATCGACTTGCAGCTCTCGTGCGCCACGAAGAATCGCTCGCCTTTGGGATTTTCCACCTCAAGCGTCCGGTATCCGCAGACTTTTGAAGTCGGGCATCCGTTGTGCAGCGCCGTCAAGGAACAACTCTCGGCGATGAAGAGAGGCGTGTCCTTGTACAGGATCGCCTGGTACTCGATGCCATGCGCATGGTCCAGTTGGGCCCGCAGGTTGCGCAAGTCGTCTTCCACGGACAAGGTCACACGGACCGGATTGGAACCGCTCTCGTTTCTGCCAGCCAGAAACTCGCTC
>RGVZ01000015.1 GCA_010029825.1 bacterium
GACCAGGTCGACCTGGTCGCCGGTGTCGACAATCCCGAAGCGACTTGAAACACCGACGGCATGACCGTGTTCCCTGAGGATCCTGAGGCAGAAGCTATGGAAAGTACTGACAGAAAGCCCCTTCGCACGCTCCGGCCCGACGAGTTCGCCAATTCTGGAGCCCATCTCGCGGGCAGCCTTGTTGGTGAAGGTCATGGCGGCGATCTGGGACGCGGCGACTCCCTGTTGGAGCATCCAGGCCATCCTGTATGTGATGACGCGGGTCTTGCCCGTCCCGGCGCCCGCAAGGATGAGCATCGGGCCCTCGAAATTCTCAACGGCAGAGCGTTGTTCGGGGTTCAGGTCGTTCAGATTGATGCGCTGGCCTGGGTGACTCATGGGTGACGAACCTAGCTTTTTGAGACGAATCCGCCAAGGGTCCTTGCGGCAACCGTCGCGCTCCGGTAGTTTGGCGCGCCTGGAGGAACGGAACCATGAATCTCAGTCTTGTTGACATCGCTTATGCCCAGGCCGCCGCGGCGCCAAAAGGCCCGTCGATTTTTGAGACCTTGGCGTTGCCGGCTGCTTTCCTTGCCATCATGTACTTCATGATCATTCGTCCGCAGCAAAAGCGGGCCAAGGACCATTCCGAAATGGTCACAGCCCTGAAAGTGGGAGATGAAGTCGTTACGAGCGGCGGGATTGTCGGAAGGATCCGTTCGGTGGCTGATTCTTTTGTCACGATTGAATCCTTGAACAGCACTCTCAAGGTCATGAAGGCCAACGTTATCGGTCAGACCAAAGTTCCAGAGAAATCCGCGTCCAAGTAGGCGGCGTCATGCGCGAGGGTCGCGGGCCCGCGCGGGGCTTCCTTGGTACTCAAGGACATGGCGCGTCACTTCCGGCCAGACCTCCTTCGGGTTAAAGTCTTAAGACCTGATGGAGGCGCTGACATGGGATCTCTGGCCAAATCTTCAAGGGTCTTGCTGCCGGGTGTGTTCGGCGTGGCTGGCATTTTTATGGGTGCCGGGGCCATGGCGGCGGTACCGGTCAGTACAGTGGCAGTTCCCGGGGAGTTCGAGGTTGCCGGGGGACCTTCCCTCGCTTTCGCGAACTCCGGGAGTGTCGCGTATTCAGGTCCCGGATCCCTCAAATTGAACCCCGGGATGTTGGCCATCGAGAAGCAGTACTCGATGGGGGCTGATTATCATTGGCCAGCGTTTGGTCGTGAGTTTTACAAGCTGGGGGTCGTTGACTCCCAGACAAGTCCGGTTGCTGCCGGCGTTTCCTACACGAGTTTTGTCACTCCAGATGACGCGGCCTTTGGGGGCGAAGGCAGTTCCGATGGGCGCTACGTCGCGCGCCGCGTCGGGCTCGGGGCCGCATGGGCTTTCAGGACATTCGCGGCCGGCGTATCGGGACAGTGGACCGAGGCGGGGCCTCCAGCAGCAAGTTTTGAGGTTGACACGAAGTCTCCGGGGGCCGTCCACGGGACTTCTTTGAATGCCGGTGTTGTGGGGCTGTTGACGCCATCGACTCGTATTGGTTTTTCGGTGGAGGGGCTGGCCAACAACTCTGTCGGCATCTATTCCCCTTCTTATACCCGGGTCGGTCTTGCCAGTCTTGTATCCCAGGGGCAAACAAGTGTGCATCTGGATTGGCAGAGACGTGAGACGCTCCCCGGGGAGATCGAGGAGGAGCAAATGGTTACGGGGTCCTTCTCAGTCAAGATATATGACTACCTGCGACTCCTTGGAGCTTATGGCAAGGATCCACTTCCGGGCCACTCGCGCGAAACTGCAGCGGCAGGTATTTCCCTGGTTGGACCGAAATTCTCGCTGTCTTACGCGGCGAGTCGTCCTGATGTCCGGATGGAAGATGCGCACCAGGCGATCAACTTGAACCTCGAACTTTCAATGTGAGAATGATCAATTGAGCGATACCTCGGCGCGCTATGAAATATTGCCCAACGGAATTGAACTGATCAGCCTTGGTCGGTCTTTCGCGCCGGTTGTCAGCATACAATGCTGGCTTCGCGCGGGATCCATCATGGAAATTGAGTCGGAGGGCCATCCACGAGGCATAGCCCATTTCCTTGAGCACATGACCTTCAAAGGGACAATGACCCACGGTGTCGGTGAGATCTCGTCAAAGATCGAGGGTTGGGGCGGTGAGATCAACGCTTACACCACTTTTGACCGGACCGTTTATTACTTGACGGTCGCCAGGGAATTCGCGGAGGAGGCTCTCGCACTTCTTGCCGACGCTGTATTTCGCAGCAAAATTGATCCCGCGGAAGTTGAGCGCGAGCGTCAGGTGATCCTCGAGGAGGTACGCCGGAGTCTTGACGATCCAGGTACCCGCGCCGCGCAAAAAATTTTCGCCCGTGCCTACGACGGTTCCGAGGCGGGCAGGCCAGTCATCGGGTCCGCTGAGAGTGTGGCGGCGATCACGCGGGAGCAGTTGTGTCATTTCCGTGACAAGTTTTACAGGCCGTCGAATTGCGCGTTTGTCATTGTGGGTGATTTCAGTCGCGACGCGATGGTCCATTGTCTCGGCGGTATCGCTGACCCCACGTCGCCATCTGTTACGCACGCGCGAACTTTGTGGCCAGCGACGCATTACCACGCGCGAATTCCTCTGCTGAGGAATGCCATGAAGGTCGAGCTGGTCCGCGGTGATTATCAGCAGGTCCGGTTTGATTTCGCGATTTCCTGCCCGGAGCTCGAGCACGTCGATACCGCTGCGCTGGACTTGTGCGCTTTTCTTCTGGGTGGTGGCGACCTGGGCTTGTTGAATCGCGAACTGCGTGACGGATCAGGTCTTGTGTCCTCGGCCGCGGCGACTCTTTTTTCGCCGGCCTTCCCCGGTCTTTTTGAAGTCAGCATCGTGACCTCGGATGAGGCGGCGCTCGAGGCCATTGAGGCCGTCGCGGGGATCTTGTCTTCCTTTTCTGCAGGCGAGGCATGGGGGCCGGCTGACCTCGACCGGGCCAAGTCGGCGATTCGCGCGGAAAAGGTATTTCGCGATGAGACGATTGATGGTCTCGCGCGAATTGGATTCGGGGTCTCAACAAGTCAGAAGCATCAGTACGAACAAGCCTGGATGCAGCGAGTCGAGCGCCTCACGGTGGAGGATCTTGCCTCCGCGTGGGACCGCTGGATCCAGCCGGAACGGTTTCACGTCGTCGGAGTTGCCCCGGATCGACTCGGTATCAGCGAAACTGATGTTGAGCAGGCATTTCTGCGCGGCTGTTCCAGCCGCCGGCCAGATACCCGCACCAAGCCGTCCGCGTTGCCCGTCAATCGGGGACGCAGGGTAGACGCGTCCGAAACGTTGAAGTGTGAGATCCAGCCGGGAGTAACGTTCCTGTACAGGCAACGCCCAGGGTCTGGTTTGCTTTCTCTGGTATTGGCAACCGAAGGCGGACAGCGAGCTGAGTTCGATGGAGAATTCACGCCAGGCATTTTCAACGCGATGGCCTCGAACCTCGGGCGGGCAACCTCCAGGTTGTCACCGGATGAATGCTCGTGGATGATCGAAAGCTCGGGGGCGGACCTGTCTTCCTTTTCGGGCAAGGACTCTCTCGGATTCCGGTTGACGTGCTTGAATCAAGATCACGAGCGTTTCATCGGGCTTTTGCTCGAGATGATGCTGGACCCGCAATTTCCCCGCCAGCAGTTTGAGTCATTTCAACGGGAGGCGCAGGAGTATTTCCGGCACCAGGCGGATTCGCCCGGCAGTCTGTGCATGAGGCGTTTGCAACATGCCGTCCTCGGCGCGCATCCCTACGGCCGGGATCTCGCCGGAACCAGTGACCAGGTCGCGGCGATGACTCCGGGTGCCTTGCTTGAGGCATATCATCGTTGGCTTCGTAGCGGCCCATGGGTGATTGCCGGCTGTGGAGATTTACCCCCCGAGGATGCCGTTCGACTTCTCGAGAAGGGCTTGCGGGAATTTCATCCCTCTTCGTATCAACGGAATTTCTCCTCGGATAACGTGCCATCGCCAAGTTCATTCTCCCGGGAGACAATCCCGATGGACCGGCAACAGGTACACATGGCGGTCGGAATGCCTGGTCCGGGATGGAGCTCACCCGACCGATATGCTGTCGACGTTTTGTGCAACATATTGGGTGGTACGGGTGGCAGGATGTTCGCGACCCTTCGTGATCGGGATGGCCTTGCGTACAGCGTTGCCCCTGTTTTGAGCTACGGAAAAAACCGTGGCCTTATCGGCGCTTACATCGCCTGCAGTCACGAGAAGGTTCCAGCCGCTGAGGCAGGAATCTGGCGGGAGCTTGAGGAAATGGCGGCCAAGGGCCCGACGGACGAGGAATTGTCCCGCAGCAAGAATTACATCAAGGGGAATCACGTGATGGAATTGCAGAGCGGTGAGTCTCAGGCGAGCACCATGGCCCTGATGGAGTTATACGGGGTTGGGCACAACGCGTGGCTGGAATATCCCCATCGGATTGATGGCGTCGGGGCCAGAGATGTTATGGATGCTGCACGCAGATTTTTGGATAAAAACTGTGCACAAACGGTTCTGATAGGACTATGATTCCATACGGTTTTTTTGAGGAAAAACAGGGGAGTTTGAATGAGTTGGGTTAGACACGCGGTCACCAGCCCCATCGGCGCCAAGGTGATCATGGCCATCACGGGCCTGATGCTGAGCGGATTCCTGGTCGGCCATGTTGCCGGCAATCTGCTGATTTATGCCGGACCAGAAGCCATCAACCAATACGCCGAGGGACTTCGCAAGTTTCCCGCGCTTTTGTGGGGCGCGCGCGTCGGGCTACTTGTGGCTTTCATCGCGCACCTGTCGTTCGCGGCGTACCTGACATTGGGCAATCGCGCGGCCAGGCCCCAGCCCTACGTTTTTAACAACACGGTTCAGGCAACATGGGCCTCGCGTCATATGGCGCTGACTGGACTTGTCATGCTCGCGTTCATTGTTTTCCATCTTTTGCACTTCACATGGCGCGCGACGGATCCGGAAATTGCTTCCATGGGCGAATTTGAAGTTTATCGCATGGCGATTCATGCCTTCAGAAAGCCCTCGATTGCCGCGAGTTACCTGATCGCGATGGTCGCGATCGGCCTTCACTTGTCTCACGGAATCTCCAGCATGTTCCAAACGCTTGGGTTGAATCACCCGCGTTACAACCGGCTGGTCCGGACCGCCGGACCGGCAATAGGCGTCGGCATCGCGGGCCTCTTTGCGTCGATTCCGCTCTCTATTTATCTCGGCCTTGTGAATTAACGGGGGTTAAAGCAGATGAAACTGGATTCAAAAATCCCTTCAGGCCCACTTGAAAGCAAGTGGGAGCGCCATAAATTCGATCTGAAACTTGTCTCCCCCGCGAACAAGCGCAAGTTCGACATTATTGTTGTCGGATCAGGTTTGGCGGGTGCTTCCGCCGCAGCGACGCTTGGTGAACTTGGATACAACGTCAAGTGTTTCTGTTTCCAGGACAGTCCGCGCCGCGCGCATTCAATCGCTGCCCAGGGTGGTATCAACGCCGCCAAGAATTATCGCGGCGATGGCGACAGTGTTTACCGCCTCTTTTACGATACGATCAAAGGCGGCGATTTCCGGTCGCGCGAAGCAAACGTCTACCGGCTGGCTGAGGTCAGTGGTCATATCATCGACCAGTGCGTTGCACAGGGCGTTCCGTTCGCGCGTGAGTATGGCGGCTTGCTGGACAACCGGTCCTTTGGCGGCGCGCAGGTGTCGCGGACATTCTACGCGCGGGGCCAGACAGGGCAGCAACTCTTGCTTGGGGCTTACAGTTCGTTGAGCCGGCAGATTGGCGCCGGTCAGGTCAAGATGTTCCCGAAAACGGAGATGCTGGATCTCGTTCTCGTTGACGGCCGGGCCCGCGGCATTGTCGTGCGCAATCTCGTTACTGGTCAAATTGAGTCTCACGCGGCAGACGCGGTTATCCTCGCGACCGGTGGATACGGGAATGTTTTCTATTTGTCGACCAACGCCAAAGGATCAAACGTGACGGCAACGTACCGCGCCTACAAGCGCGGCGCGGCATTCGGGAATCCTTGCTTCACCCAAATCCACCCGACATGCATTCCAGTGAAGGGCGACTATCAATCCAAACTGACGTTGATGTCGGAATCCCTTCGGAATGACGGGCGTGTATGGGTGCCTCTCGCGAAGGGCGACAAGCGTCAACCAGCAGAAATTCCCGAGTCAGAACGCGACTACTATCTCGAACGCAAATACCCGAGCTTCGGCAATCTGGCCCCCCGTGATATCGCGAGCCGGAGCGCCAAGGAGGTTTGTGACGAGGGCCGTGGTGTCGGTGAAAGCGCGTATGGTGTGTACCTGGACTTTGCCGACGCGATCCATCGGCTTGGCGAGGACAAGATCCGTGCGCGTTATGGCAATCTTTTTGACATGTACGAGCGCATCACGGACGAAAACCCGTACAAGAGGCCGATGCGCATCTATCCCGCAGTTCATTATACGATGGGCGGTCTCTGGGTGGATTACAACCTCATGAGCACGATCCCGGGTTTGCACGTCCTGGGCGAGGCGAACTTCTCTGATCACGGCGCCAACCGACTTGGCGCGAGCGCGTTGATGCAGGGACTGGCCGACGGCTATTTTGTGATTCCATACACGATCGCGAATTATCTGGCCGGACAGAAGCTTGAAAAGATCACGACCAGTCACGACGCCTTCAAGGTGGCGGAAGAAGGCTGCAGCGCGCGCGTAAACAAGCTGCTCTCGATCAAAGGATCCCGCACGGTCGATTCCTTCCACAGGGAACTGGGCAAAATCATGTGGGACAAGTGCGGCATGGCACGAGACCGGCAGGGGCTACAGGAGGCCCTCAAGGAAATTCCAAAGTTGCGCGACGAGTTCTGGAACGACGTTCGCGTGGCGGGAGCAGGCGATGAGCTCAATCAGTCCCTTGAAAAGGCAGGGCGTGTCGCTGATTTCATGGAATTTGCCGAACTCATGTGCCTTGACGCGTTGACCCGTGAGGAATCATGTGGCGGCCACTTCAGGAACGAGTACCAGACGCCGGACGGTGAAGCCTTGCGCAACGATGAGAATTTCTGTCACGTCGCCGTGTGGGAACATGAGGGTTCCCCTGATGTTCCGGCAAAGGGTCACAAGAGACACATCGAGCCGCTGGTCTATGAGAGCGTGAAGCTCGCGACGAGGAGCTACAAATGAAATTGAAATTGCACGTTTGGCGCCAGAAGGACAAGTCGACTCCCGGGCGTATGGAAACGTACGACGCCAACAACATCAGCCCCAACATGTCATTTCTTGAGATGCTCGATGTTGTAAACGAGGATCTCATCAAGGACGGGAAGGATCCGATCGCTTTTGAACACGACTGCCGCGAGGGAATCTGCGGAAGTTGCGGTCTGATGGTGAATGGTGTGGCCCACGGCCCGCAAGACGCGACAACCACCTGTCAGTTGCACATGCGTAGCTTCAAGGACGGTGAGGAGCTCTTCGTCGAGCCGTGGCGCGCCCATGGCTTCCCCGTCCTCCGCGATCTGGTCGTTGACCGTTCGGCTTTCGACCGGATCATCCAGGCTGGCGGATTCATTTCGGTGAACTCGGGCGCCGCCCAGGACGCGAATGCGCTTCCTGTCCGCAAGGTTGATGCCGACGAGGCATTCAACGCCGCGGCGTGCATTGGCTGCGGCGCGTGCGTCGCGGCATGCAAGAATGCCTCGGCAATGCTTTTTGTTTCGGCGAAAGTCGCTCAATTTTCCCTTCTTCCTCAAGGCCAGCCAGAACGCCAGGAGCGCGCGCTGAACATGGTCAATCAGATGAAGGAAGAGGGTTTCGGTAATTGCACGAACCAATACGAATGCGAGGCCGTGTGCCCGAAGCAGATCAGCGCTGACTATATCGCCAAACTGAACCGGGAATTCATCAAGGCATCGCTCTCGTCCCACGACGCCAGGAAGTAGGCAAAATGACTCGAATGGACGGTCGCTCCGGCGCCCAGATGCGTCCGATAAGGATAACCCCGGGTTTTACACGGCATGCCGCTGGAAGTGTTCTGGTGGAATATGGAATGACCCAGGTCATTTGCACGGTAACTGTCGAAGACGGCGTGCCGTCTTTCTTGCGCCAGGCGTCTCCCCCGCAGGGTTGGCTCACGGCTGAGTACTCAATGTTGCCATCGGCGACCAATTCACGGACGCGACGCGAGCGCTCCGGTCCGTCGGGCCGTACGCAGGAAATCCAGCGCCTGATCGGCCGTTCGATTCGTGGGATCATCGACCTGAACCTGTGTCCTGACACGACATTCACCATCGACTGTGACGTCATCCAGGCGGATGGTGGTACAAGGACAGCCTCCATAACCGGGGCTTATGTAGCGTTGAAGCTCGCTGTTGATCGCTGCCTGAGATCCGGCCGCCTCAAAAACAACCCTCTGAAGGATGCGGTGGCGGCAGTTTCTGTCGGGTTGAAAGATGAGCGGATTCTCGTCGACCTGAATTATCTCGAGGACAGCTCGGCAGACCTCGACATGAATGTTGTCATGACCCAGTCGGGGAAGATTCTTGAAATTCAGGGCACTGCGGAAAGATCGGCATTCACTAAAGACCAGATCATCAGCATTGTCGATGCCGCTTCAGAATCATTGCAACCAGTATTCGATCTGCTGCAGATCGCTGCAGAAGGACAAACAGCGGAAGGATGATCAGCGGAGCCCGCGATTCCCGACAAGAAGCGCGAGGGCAACAAAGGCTGCTGTGGCCAGTGTGATGATCAAGAAGATCCATTTTCTGGACTTCTGCTTTTCCGCCAGAATTTGGTCAAATTCACTGTCGTCTACAATTTTCGAGAAGGCGCTATCATGTGGTCGCGAGTTGGCGGCAGGTTGTCTTGACCGGTCAGAGACATCCACGCGATTGATGACTGGTGGTGAAGGGATCTTGGGTCCGTTAGCAGGACCTGCCGCGCCCTGCGCGGAAAGAACGGTTTTTGCCTGGTTGCGTTCCTTCACGCGACTCCCGGAAAAAACCTCATCTGCTGCCTGGTGAACGGACAGCAAGATTCGCGAGACAAGGGTTTGCTCGTCAGAGGGCGCGTAATCGACAATCCGTGTCATACCTATTGGTCCGTTGACGCGAGCTCAGATCCAACTTGACCATGACACTTCTTGTATTTCTTCCCAGACCCGCATGGACAAGGGTCATTCCGTCCGACTTTCGCCGCGGTTCTGCGCATCGGCGCAGCCGCAACTGTCTGAGGAGCCTCTTCAGGAGCAGAGCGTGGCCCATGATAAACCATCGTCTCGTCACCAAATTTCTCGGCGATGCCCGGGCGATCGATTCCTGACTGTGATTCCTCAGATGCCGGTTCCTCAAAATGGGCGGCTTCCGGATGCTTGAACTCGAGATCCTCTTCGTCTGCCTCTTCACGGTGCAGATCCTCGGCAACTTCGAGCCGCGGACGCTCCAAATGGAGAAGCGCCTGCGTCGTCTCGTCCTCAATGCGGATCATCATTTCCTCGAAAAGACGGAAGGCTTCCTTCTTGTATTCCTGAAGAGGATCCCGTTGACCATAACCGCGCAGGCTGACGCTATCCTTCAAAGCGTCCATTCCCAGCAAATGGTTCTTCCAGGCACGATCGATCACCTGCAGGTAGATGAAACATTCGATCTTCGATTTGAGCTCAGGCCCAACCTCGTCAAATTTGGAACGGTAGCCCGCTAGAATCTGCGATGTGGCTTCGCCGATCAGAGATTCAAGTCCGGTGCCTTCAACTTCAATGCCGTCCGGGATCTTGACGTCAGTGTTGTGTTCTTGAAGGAGAGCGTGGCGGATCGTCTCCGCCAACCCGGCATGGTTCTGGGCCGCGTTTGCGGCCTGGATCTGGCGCTCGATGGTCGCCGCCGCCAGGTTGGATGCGGCGGTCTCCAGAAAATCAATCTCCGCGTTCTTGCCCGTCTCAAGGCCGTCGAGCATCTGGCGGCGCAATTTGTACACAACCTGTCGCTGCTGGTTCATGACATCGTCATACTCGAGCAGATGCTTGCGGCTGGAAAAGTTGTGCTCTTCTACCCTCTTCTGCGCGCGCTCAATGGCCCTGGAAACCATTGGAGAGACAATGGCCTCGCCCTCCTGCATGCCGAGCCGCTCCATGATCATCGAGAGGCGGTCTGAGGCGAAGATCCGCATCAGGTCATCTTCGAGCGACAGGAAAAACTTGCTCGCGCCCGGATCTCCCTGACGGCCGGAGCGACCGCGGAGCTGGTTGTCGATGCGCCGCGACTCATGGCGCTCGGTGCCAACGACGAAGAGCCCTCCGGCTTCCGCAACGTCCTGTCCGAGGACAATGTCAGTCCCGCGGCCAGCCATGTTAGTGGAAATCGTGACGGTGCCTTTTTGCCCCGCATTTTTGATGATCTCAGCCTCGCGCGCATGGTTTTTCGCGTTCAGGATGTCGTGCTCGATGCCACGCTTTTTCAGCAGGCCCGACAAGAGTTCAGATTTTTCCACCGAGACGGTACCTACAAGAACAGGCTGGCCCTTCTTCTGGGCTTCCGCGATTTCATCGGCAATGGCATTGAACTTTTCCCGGGCCGTGCGGAAAACCACGTCCTGGTGGTCAACCCGGACCATGGTCCGGTTCGTCGGAATGACAACAACGTCAAGGTTGTAGATCTTCTTGAACTCGACGGATTCCGTGTCAGCCGTTCCGGTCATCCCGCCCAGCTTTGAGTAAAGGCGGAAGTAGTTCTGGAAAGTGATCGTCGCCATGGTTTGCGTTTCATTCTGGACGGCGGCGTGCTCCTTGGCTTCAAGGGCGCCATGAAGTCCGTCACTGTAGCGACGCCCCGGCATCAAACGACCCGTGAACTCGTCAACGATGACAACCTTTCCGTCGCGCACGACGTAATCGACATCCTTCTTGAAGATCACGTGGGCCTTGAGGGCCTGTTGAACATGATGGAGGACATCGATGTTCTTGGGATCGTAAAGGTTCTCGACACGGAGGCGCTTCTCGAGTTTCGAGATGCCGTCTTCGGTGAGCATCACGGCGCGGGCCTTCTCGTCCACGATATAGTCGGAATCCTTCTGCAGGCCAGGAATCGCGGCGTTGACGATGACGAAGAGGGAAAGATTGCTCTCGGTCGGCCCGGAAATAATCAACGGCGTGCGCGCTTCGTCGATCAAGATGGAGTCCACCTCGTCAACAATCGCGAAATTATGTCCTCGCTGGACCAGACGGGCGACTTCCGTTTTCATGTTGTCACGGAGAAAGTCGAATCCGAACTCGTTGTTGGTTCCGTAAGTGATGTCGCACGCGTATGCGTCGCGACGCTGTTCATCGGTCAGGCCATGGAGGATCTTGCCGGTCGCCATGCCGCAGAAAGCATACACCTTGCCCATGGTGTCGGCGTCGCGCGTCGCGAGGTAGTCGTTGACCGTCACAACATGCGCGCCTTTTCCGGTCAGCGCGTTCAAATAAACCGGAGCCGTCGCGGTGAGGGTCTTGCCCTCCCCTGTTTTCATCTCGGCGATCTTGCCTTCGTGAAGGACAATGCCACCAACCAGCTGGACGTCGAAATGGCGCTCACCGCGGACCCGTCGCGCTGCCTCACGAATGGTGGCGAATGCCTCCGGCAGGATCGCATCCAGTGTCTCGCCGCTCGCCAGACGCTCGCGAAACGCAGCCGTTCTCGCGGGAAAAGCCTCGTCTGGAATAGCCTTCACGGAATCCTCGAGCTCGTTGATCCGGGCCACAATACTGCGGATGCGTCGAATCTCGCGTTCGTTCTTGGACCCGAAAATCTTTTTGAGCATATCCATCATGGCTTGGGCTTCCCGTATTTGGACGCATGAAGAGACCGCGCCCCGCACCTCAGGGAATTCTGAGGCAAGTTAATGTTATAATTAAGGATTCAATCTAAATGGAAGTGTTATCTTCCATGTCGAGGATGAAGCGCTTGGGGTCTACCGTCCGGCCATTAACCCAGACTTCGTAATGAAGATGGGGACCAGTCGTGCGGCCGGTCATGCCGACGGTGCCGATCTGGTCTCCTCGCGAAACGGCCTGTCCCGGCTGGACCATGTTCTGGGCGTTGTGTCCGTAAGCGCTGACAATTCCATAACCATGCGCAATCATGATGAAATTACCAAATCCTTCTTTCGCTCCGGTGAAGACAACAACACCGTCGGCCGGGGCAAAAATGGGGGTCCCGATTGGCGAAGCAATGTCGAGCCCCTTGTGCTGAGCCTGGTCGCCTGTGAAGGGTGAAATCCTGCGGCCAAAACCAGAAGTGATCCACCCGTTGACCGGATTTACCGCCGGAATCGAAGACAACATGTTCTGATGTTGGCTCATGTTCGATAGCAATTGCTGGAGTTCAATGGCGCTCTTCTCCGCATCCGAGCCGAGTGACCCGAGGCGGTCAAAGGCTGTCCGGAACGCCAGTTTGTCCAGGTTCAGGCCAACAGGCAGGTAGGCCCCACTGGCTTTCTGGCGAAGATCCTGGGCTGTCGACCGCTGGTATTCTTCCATGGAGAGCGGTCCAATTCCGGTTTTCTTGCTGACGCTGCGAACCCGCAACTGCGTCAGGTCGGAAAGTTTCGCAGCGTAATCGTTGACCCTTCGCAACGATCTTTTCACATCCTCAAGATTGTTCTCCAGGATGCGTGCCTCGCCCTTCAGGCCTTCGTTCTCCGCTGAGATCGCGCGAACGTTGTGACGGAGCTTGACGAGCTCCATGTAGTCGATCACGAAGAATCCCGCGACAGACAAGGAAATCATACCCGCGAGGGACGCGAATTTGACCACGAAACTCGGCAAATGAAATTGCCGGGCTGTGCTGGCCCCATCCGGGATGATCATGATCGTGACACGTCTCATGCGGGTGTCTTCGGAACCCCGCACCTTTACTTTAGTTGTGTGGCCTCAAGGGACCTTCACGACAACGGCAGTGATGTTGTCATCGCCGCCACCGGCATTTGCCGCGGCGATCAGGTCATGGACCGCGGCGCAACCCAATGTACGGCATTTATTGGAGATTTCCTCATCCGTTAGCTTTCCGTGAAGTCCGTCACTGCAGAGGACCAGCAGATCCCCGGGGGCTGTCGCGAAAGCAAAGCTGTCGACGTCCTCATACTCCTGATACCCGACGCTTCTCGTGATGACATTCCGCCGTTCGTGGACTTTCGCTTGCTCGCGCGTGATGAGGCCCGCGCGCAATTGTTCGCTGACCAGCGAGTGGTCGTGAGTGATTTGATAGATGAACCCTTCGCGGATCAGGTACAGGCGGCTGTCTCCCACGTGGGCGCAATAAGCGAAGCCATCGATGACCATGAGCAACGTGCTTGTGGTTCCCATGCCCTTGAGATCCGGTTCCTCGAGGGCCTTCTCGTAAATTTTCATGGAGGCGTGGTTGATGGCCTCTGCCAGCACGCTGGCCAGCCGCGAATCCGGATGCTTTCCCGACCAGTTCTTGAACATCCTTTCGTGACTTTGGACGTAGCTGGCGATTTCCTGGACACAGATACGGCTTGCTACCTCGCCTCCGGCGTGTCCTCCCATTCCGTCGGCGACGACGAAGAGATGGTCATTGAGGTCGACCATGAAGGCGTCCTGGTTCGTTTGGCGAATGCGGCCAACATCTGTGGCCCCCATCGCCTCAACCTTTCTTTTCACTTGGATCCACCCGTATTGACGTATTTCGACGCGAGCATGATGCACAAGGCGGCAAGAGCATGATTGATTTCCCCAAACCGGACCATACGGTCCAGATCGGTCAATTCCGTCTCGACAATTTCAATCGACTCTTCCGCGTCAGGAAAGTGCTTTCTTGACGGGTTCAAATGGCAACCAAGAGCGAGGAAGAAGTGGCACCGGTTGGTCATGATCGCCGGATTCGGGTTGATGCTTCCAAGAGGGAGCAACCTCTGGGACGTGTATCCGGTTTCCTCCTCGAGCTCGCGCAACGCGGCCATCGTCGGATCCTTCTCGCCGGGATCGATCATGCCTCCGGGGACCTCAAGGACTGGCCCAAGGACACCGGCGCGGGGCTGCCTTATCAGGAGGGCTTTGTTACCGGTGGTGACCGGCAGGATGTTCACCCAGTCCGCGCAATCAAGCCGGTAGTATGGGTGTCGCGCCTCGCCCCGGTCTGACCTGATGTTGATTTCCTCGACATTGAACGGAATCGTTTCGAGGAGGACTCTCTTTTTGAGCAATTCAAGTTTCATGACTTTCCTTAAACGAGCCCGTCAATCAATGCCGCGGTCATTTCCGCAGCTTCCTCATGCCAGGCTTTCCATTCTTCATGCGCGCCGGGCCCGACCGAATTGGTGATTCCCATCACTACTTCGAAACTGGCGGCCGTCGCAGTGATGGCACGCGCGCAGGAATACAACTCCAAATTTTCGACACAATCCCGTGGATCAAGTTTTGCGCGGATGGACTCGTCAAACCGGTTGTCAAGACTGATGCTTGGGGAACACAGGACCGTCATGGCTGGAAGTTCGCGGGCGAATCGCGCCGGCTCCGGAAATTTCACCTGATGGACAGTCCCGCGGGGGATGCCGTATCCGAGTCCCAGCCGTTCGCATGCCGGCATCCAGACGACACGCCCCGCGGTGCATAACGAGGGTTTCGTGAATGCGCCGAACGTCCCTGCCGTTCCTATAAAAACAACGTTCTTTCCCTTGGCGGCCGTGGCGATGCCGGGCGCGCGGGAGGCGGCCTCAAGGGCTCCGATGCCAACCTCGAGGCTGTTGGCGGCGATGCCCCGGCGCCCGAGCATGGCGAGCAGTGGCCGCACCTCGAATTCCGCCGCCGATAGAATGAGGAGATCTTTCATCCCAGGCAGTGCACCCTGGCAAATACTTGTGGCTTGCGATTGAGCGAACCGAAAAGAAGTCGTCGCAGGGTGAGACGGGCTTCCTCGTCAATGTCGGCTGGAGTCGCACCGGGTTGTTGCGCCGCGAGCCTCACGATGGCGTCAGCGACATACATCGAAGCCTCCTCCAACCAAAGCGTCTTGTCGACGGGCCCGGCATGCCCCTCCTCGGGCCGGAACTCGATCCCCTGGAGGATGATTTCCGGCGAGCGCAACCACCGGCTGCCGCCCGCATCGAAGACCCCGGTCACAAAAGCGCAGCCGCCCTCACCGATCCTCAATCGCTCCCGCAGAACGTCCTTGGTCATTGACGCGTGCGAATCGGCGTCCACATAAAGGGTCTCTACTTCGATACGTCCGGAAAACTCGCATCCCGCTGAAGTCAGGTCGACAATGTCGCCATCTTCCATGAGGAGGGTCGCGGTGTCATCAAGCCCGAGTTCCGAAATAATGCTCTCGTTCGCGTCAAGATGAGTAAAAGTCCCGTGCATCGGTATGAACGTTTTCGGGCGCACGTGTTCGACCAGAGTCTTTATCTCGCCCCGGTACGCGTGACCGCTGACATGGATCCCGGGAGTTTCCCGTGAAGTGACCACGCGAACGCCACGGCGCTGGAAATTATTCATCAGCCACAGAACGCTCTTCTCGTTGCCTGGGATGATCCGGGAGGAGAAGATCACTGTATCTCCCGGAGCGACCTTGAAGCCACGGTGCTCGTCATTGCTCAGGCGCGAAAGCGCAGAACGCCACTCTCCCTGGCTGCCTGACGCGAGGACAACGAGTTTGTCGCGCGGGATGTTCCCGAGGCCGACTTGATCCTGAGGGGCCATGATGCCATCCGGGAGCGGGTCAAAGCCAAGTTCACCGCCGATCCTGATGGCCTGTTCAAAACCACCACCGAGAATCAGCAGTTTCTTCCCGAACTTCGCGCATAGATTGGCGATGGATCTCACCCGCCAGTAATTGCTGGCGAAGGTTGTGATGATGACCGCGCCTGGAGTGTCCGCCATCAAGTCCCCAAGTGGACCCAGCACGGAAAATTCACTCGGCCCAAGGCCAGGGCGATGGGAGTTGGTGCTGTCCGCAATCAACAGGTCCACGCCTTTGTCGCCGATTTCCCGGATCCGCGACAAGTCCATTGGCGGTTCATATTGACGCTCAAAATCTATGCGGAAATCACCAGTGTGAAAAACGGTCTTCCCGTCGAAATCCATGAGCAATGCAGAAGCCATCGGAATCGAATGATTTACCGGGACCCAGTCGATTTTCACATCCTCGAATTGGATACGGTCGCCTGGAGAAACCCGTGTCACGGGGAATCGGCCCGCGACTTTGCGGCGTTCAAACTTCGATTCAATCAGACTCGCGGTCCAGGGGGTCGCGTACACCGGCGCTGGCCAACGATCGAGGACATAGGGCAACGCGCCGATGTGGTCTTCGTGCCCGTGGGTGATCAGATACGCGTGAACCCCGCCAAACTGCTCAAACCAGGGGTCAATGTGCGGATAGATGGCGTCGACCCCGAGCTTTGATGGATCCGGAAACATCACTCCGCAATCCACGACGAAAAGTTTGTCGCGGAAAAGGTATCCGGTGAGATTCATTCCGAACTCACCACATCCGCCGAAGGGGATGATCCTCACCCGGTCGTTGTCGTGATCGGGACTCAAATTCGATTCATGGGTTGAGGGATTCAAGGCAGGCCTCTGCTCTCGTTTTGGCGGCTGATCCAAGGCCTGAGTTTAGCCGCGGGACGGACTGAATTCAAACGGATAGGTGATCTCAACGCTTCCCCGGCGCGGCTTCGGGAATTTCCATGCGCTCATCTTCTGGCGGACACAGCGCGCCATGTTTGGGTCATTGATGTTTGACTTGACCAGTTCCAGCGCATCCAAACGTCCGGTCGAGTCAATCCGCCAACGCCACTCCATGGCTCCCCGCGTGAACTTGTCACGTTTCAGGGCCCCCTCAAAGCAAGCCTGCAATTCATAACGGTATTTCTGGATCGTCGATTCAACCAGGGAGGGATTGATCTCCCCGATCAGGGGCTCAACAACCTTTTCAATCTTCACCGCCTTGGGGTCAACGCTTGAACCCTGAAGCGCATCCATTTTTCCATCGTCGAAAATCGCGTCCGGGTCGAATGCGTACGTGGCCCATGCAATTTTCGCGGAGAGCCCGACTGGAAGCGAGACGTGGCTGGCCTTGTTGTCGTGAGGACCAGTTGTCACCGCTTTCAGGGATTTACCGTATGCCCGCGCCATCTGACCAGTGGTCATTGCGGAGAAATACATGGCCTCCTCATCGGTCATCTCGGCAAAGGGGCGGATTTTCGCGAGGGCTGCGAGGGCTTTCTCGTTCAGCATGCCTTTTTGGCCAGGCTTGATATCCCGGTAAGCGTCGAAATTGTAGTCGGTGTCTTTCGGAAACAGGCCCCCGACCTTGCGTTTCATGTCGAGATTCCTGCGCAGGCCCTTTTGATAGATGTCGACCTTGTCCTGAAGACGCTGGATTTCGCCGGAGATGGTGATGCCCTCGGTTGCCGGGATGGCCATGATCGCTGTCGCGGGTCTTTTCAGGACCGCGGCAGTTTCCCTCGACTGGGCAGCGCGCATTTCTGACAGTTCGCGCCGCAGGTCTCCGTATGCCTTGCTGGATATTTGCCTCGTCTGGGGGAAAGTCATCTTGTCGGTATCTTTCCCCTGGCCCGTGAGCGCGGCAATGACAGAACGATAGAAGTTGACGACACTCGCGGTGAGATTCGAGCGCACAAGGTTACTCTGTATTGCCTCGGGCGCCGTCTCAAAATGTTGTGGGGCAATGAAAGGCAGGTTGAATTCCGGATCCAGGGTCTCGAACCGCATGTTTGGCGGGCCCGGGTGACTCAGTAAACCGAGGCCAAATCCGCCCAACAGCAGTGTCGCCAAAAGGAGTGCGTAGGCCGCCGACGGGATCTCCATCCGGTCGCGAATGACTCCCGTGAGCAGACCGGGACGGTAAGCCCTCAAAATGGCCGGCTGAACCTGCTTCGGCTTGGGCCCGGCCCGGTAAAGAAGGGTCAAGTCTCCGTTGGACAAACTGCCGTAGTCCCCCTTCCTGATTTCCAGCGGGCCCGAGGGACGGTGTTTCCTGGTGACCTGGAATACCTCGCCGCTTGAGACAAGGAACCCGACCCAGAACCGGTCGAGCTCGAGAAATGTCTTGCCGCCGTGAGAACGGAAGAGATCCGTGTTGGCCCTGTCACCGTACAGTGGAATGGGCAGTGGGCCCGAATTGCCGCCGCTGATCCAGATGCGACCCGTGCGGCCGAGGCGACGTTCAACGGACGCGATGCGCGCGCCGTTTTGCAGCACTTCGACGTGGAGCATCATGTTTTTTGACTTTGCCGCAACCAACCCGTTATTCCCCGTCTGATCTTGTTTCGAACCCGTAAGATCTGATCCCCGCGTTCGCGAGGGCGAGCATGACCGGCTTGAAGTGCGCGTACGTCAGGGTTTCATCAAGAGCCACGACGGTGCGCGACTTTGCCTCGATGCTGTCACGATCCATGGACAACACCATGTCCTCGACAATCCGCTTTCGTCTGGCGCCAAGGAAATCAGTGAATTCCTTGTAGCCTTTGCTCTCAAGGACCTCCTCGGGGTCCAGTGGCCACTGGAAGGTCTTCTTCTCGTCCGTCGTGACGTAAATGTTCCCCCCGAGCGCGCTCATTGAGAGCCAGATGCCCCGGCCGGCGTCATCACTCTCGGCCTCCAACGCCAAGGGCCTCGCTGGATACGACAATCGCGGATTTGCGGCCTCAAAGGCCTTCACAGCGCAACCGAGACCGACAAGAGCCACCAGAAATGCCATCACGAGGCCCGGCACGAGGCCGCTGCCAGTGTCGCTCAGCAGGTCGTGAGTCAATCGCCACGACGTGCGATCAACCGCCTCCTGGTACAAGCGAACGCGTTTTCTTCCGGGCAAAATCATATCAGTCCGCCAGCAAGGATCACTTTCTCAAATGAGCCCTCGTTTTTGAGCGCGTTCATCACTTCGATCACGATGGCCGCTGGAATATTGCTGGCGGGAGCAAATACGAGGACTCCCTCATTGCGCCAGCCGCGCGTTTGTTTCCTGGTCTCTATCCAACGTTTCATGGTCGTCACGAGTTTTCCAACCTGGGGCGAACGATCCCGGTGGCCGATCCTGATCTTGCTCCTCGAGTCCAGGTAACGCTCCGAAAACGAGTCCATGTCACCGAGGAACAACGCATCCATCGTAAGGACAACTGCCGGGGTTGTTGCCTTGATGAAGTGTCCCGGCCTTTCGGTGAACCTGTGCAGTGACGGATCATCGATCGCGGCTGGCACCACCGGGAATTCCGTCGCGACGACCGAGTACGTTCCGGGCGCCATCACCAGCGCCATGTAGCCAGCGAGACACGTTGCCATGCCAGTCAACGCGATGATTCCCGGGACGAGGCTTGCCGGTTTAGATAATTTCTTCTTCGTCCTTGATATCTTCGCTTGCAGTGACGACTGGAGTTGCATTTGCTGTTGCTCCTGCTGCGGTTTCAGGCCCCTTGCCACCATCGTGTCCCGCTGCTGCTCCTGCCGCCGAAGCGGCGACAGCCGCGCCACCTGACGCTCCGGCCATGCCGGCCGCGGCGATCGGGACGAACGCGGTCGATTCGCTCGGAACGAGGAGGTTGTTCAGGACCGAAACCCCAAGGTAGATCCTCTCGATCACTCGAACCGCGAAACCTTTGAGGATCTGCTGGGCGAAGAT
Organism: bacterium; assembly: GCA_010029825.1. GTDB lineage: Bacteria > Bdellovibrionota_B > Oligoflexia > Oligoflexales > RGVZ01 > RGVZ01. The sequence goes on from RGVZ01000015.1 coordinate 19,635, forward strand.
TGTCAGGGCCGAAATCAGGATACCCATTGCCATCGGGTTCAGGCTCCCGGCGAGCCCCTTTGCCACTGTTGCCTGCTTTTTCGCGGAATCAAGCACATCGATTGAATGGAAGGTTGACCAGATCCCGTCCAGCGTCCCGAGAACGCCGACGAGCATCGCCAGGGTCGCGAGGGCTGGCAGGAAAGTGAGTCTGGCCTCTAGTCGCGGAAGGAAATGGATGGTCTCTTCCTCGATTGCGCCGCGCACCGTTGTCGGGTCAGCGGCAGGGAAGTGCGTCCGGCGTTCTTGCAGAGAGAGACCGCCCGGTCCAAATCCTCGGCCGCGATCGCGCGGCGGATGTTGAGGAGGAAACGGTCGAAGTTGATGTTATAGACAAACTGCACCATGACAAGTCGTTCGAAGAACACAACCGCGGCGACGAATCCGATCGCAAACATGGTCAACACATAGATGTTGCCTTGTTTGAAACTCAGCGCGAGCTCAGCCCACATGGCATCTCTCCAGGAGTGATAAAGCCGTGAAATGACAGTACGGTGACTATTCCATTGTAGCGCAAAACAGGCTGGAACCGGTGTTGTCGGCAGGATTGTCGTTCAATGGGTTGAACTATCGGCGCTTACGGGCGTCTTTTGCTGAATCCTCAATCTCGATCTTCAAGAGCGAGCGTTCCTGCTCACCCCGGTTTTGGCGGGTTGATGTCTTGATTGTGAGGGTTCCCCGGTCGTGCGCACGATTGAAGGCCTTGAGGATTTCCGGGTCGAAAAGTTCCTTCTCCTCTTGCAGCCGCTCGACGGCATCGGACTGGTCCATGAAGCCAGAGTACGCCCGCCCCGAGACCATCGCGTCGAAGACGTCGCAAATCCCGACAATCCGTCCAAAGAAAGGGATATCTTCTCCGCGAAGCCCGTCGGGGTATCCTGAGCCGTCCCACCTTTCGTGGTGATACTTGATCCCGGAAAGGAACCGCGATGATCCGGGAAGTCGCTGGACAATTTCAGCCCCGAGCACCGGGTGGAGCTTCATCTCCAGGTATTCCTCGGTGGACAGAAGTGACGCCTTTTTCAAGACCGCGTCGGGGACGCCGATCTTGCCGATATCATGGCAGAGCGCGCTGATGAGAAGCTGGCGCTTCAGGTCCCGTCCGAGTTTGAGTTCGTCGGCAATCGCAAGGCTGTAGCGGCTTACCCTCTCGGAATGGCCGTGCGTATACGTGTCCTTGGCCTCAATGGTCGCGACGAGGGTGTCGATAACGCCGATCAGCCAGCTGTCCAGTTCGTTGCGCAACATGAAATTTTCCAGGGTCGCCGCGACGCGCTCAAGAAGCACGAGGGCTGGTTGGATCTGGTGATGGGCGTCCTGGATCTGTACCGGGTCCGCCTCGATGTGAACAAGGCCGGTGATTCTTTCGTGGCTTACGACAGGCAGGGCAAAACGGGATGACTCTTGTTGAGCCTGCGTGCGTCCTGGAGTTGTGCCCTCGTGCTTCTGGCCCACGTAGATTCCGCAGCCCCTGTTGATTGCGTCCTCAAGGGGTTTCTGGATGACAGTCACGTACCCCGAAGCATCCTGACCGCGCGTGGCAAGAGGCGTGAGCTTCCTCGATTCCGGGTGCCACTGGAAAATGGCGGATCGCCGGATCCACGGCAACAGCCGATGCATGGCTTTCAGGATGGTACGGCCCGCGTCATCCCCTGACCGGCTGAGGATCATGTCGCCTTCCGCCTCATAAATGACCTGGGTGACGCGTCCGGGCAGCGGAATGCCCGGGTCGGGTTGGAGGGGAATTCTCGCCGATGGCACAAGGTCTGGTTCGTTGTCACCGGAGCGGGCCGGCTGCACGGTGATTTCTGGTCCCCTCTCGAGCCCCTGACTATCAAGGGTTCTCTGTTCGAGAGAGATTTCAGCCTCAGAGGAAAAGACGACGATCTCAGTGCTGCCGATCAGGATTTTATCCCCGGTGCGGACGACAGCGTTCACGATGCGGTCACCGTTGATGAATGTACCGTTTCTTGAGTCGAGATCCTCGACGATCAGGAGCCTTCCGCGACGCTTGATTCGCACGTGAAAGCGCGAGATCCGGTCATCGGGAATCGCGATCTGGTTACCCGGATCCCGACCGATTGTGACCGGAAAGTGATTGATGGCAACACGTGACAGGCCACCGCTTTCAGATTGGATTTTCAGAAAAATCAAATCGAGCCCCTTGAAGAATCCCCTTTGGAGATGTCGGAAGAAACCCGGGAAGTTTGAGGGCCTGGGTGGTCAAGTCCCCGAAATTTCCACCGATATCAGGAGGGCAAGTCTTGTGGGGGGACTTCAGATGAGAAATCACATCGCGGATACGACATCATTTGACGCGGCTCAGTCGTGGTCCAAGGCAGTCCTGGCTGCGTTGATCGCGATAGCCTCCGGGATGGGTCCAATCGCGCTGGCCTCGGGGCAAAAAACCTATGTGATCGACCCCGAAAATCCCGGGGCTCCAGTTTTCATCAAGCCGGACTCGATGCGATCGAATCCCCGCGGCCTGACGCTCAAGACGCCCACGATGATCGTCGGTCGTGACGACCTGGAACCCGCGCGCGCGACTCCGAAAGTCAAAAGAGAGGTTGTCACGCGGTATGTGCCGCAGCGCCTGCGGTTTAACCGCCTGTCCGTGAGTGGGGCTCCCGCGCAGCCGCGGGTGAAGTTTTCCCGCGACGCGGAGTTGTTCATGGGCGCGAGAATCCGCGACGAGGGTGTCAGGGCGGACTTTTATGGCAAAGTCGCCGATGACCTGAACCCGTGAAGGCCCCCGCCGTCACCGCTTGCTTGCGCAGCTAGTGAGCCTTTCCCGTTTTTGCCGAATTTGTTATTGATATCAGGGACTATCAATCATTGGCTGGCCGGTCAACCAAAAGTTGTGCTGTGTCAGATTCTCACGCTGGAGTTGACATTTGGATCTGCTGGACCTTGACCGGCAACTCTTCGCGATCATCAACCAAAATGCGTTTCACAATCCCGTCTTGGATCGATTGATGATCGTCGTTTCAAGTCATTCCCTTTGGGTGGCGCTGCTCTTGTTGGCGCTCATTCGCGCCACGATATCAAAGGACCGTGAACTCTGGCGGCTGATCGCTTTGGTTATCATCGCTGTTGCGGTCTCGGATTCATTCTGCGCATACGCGCTCAAGCCCTGGGTCGCGAGATGGCGGCCCTGCCATGAGCTCGCCGCCGTCGTTTTACCCGGCGGCCGTTGTGGAGGCATGTACGGATTTCCCTCGAATCACGCTGCGAACGCGGGTGCCGTCGTCGCTGTGTTGGCGCAGTTTGCCCATTTGGTTCGCCGGCGCTGGATCGTAGCAGCCGCCTCGGCCGCGTTGCTCGTCGCGCTCAGCCGTGTCTGGTTAGGTGTCCATTATCCGGCAGATGTCGGCGCGGGCCTGCTTTTAGGTGTGATCGCAGGTTCCGCCGTCGCGGCATCTTTCAAAATGTGGCGTGGCGAACGCGCTTAAGCCTCGTCCGGGAAGAAGAGCTTCTTCCCTTCCGCGTGCTCGACCAGGATCTTGGCTGGCTTGAAACGCGCGCCGTGGCGCGACTCCAGTTCGCGCAATTTTTCCACGACAGCCTGGGCCCCAAGATGATCGACGTAACGGAACGGGCCACCAAGGAACGGCGGGAATCCCAGTCCGAACACGGCCCCGACATCGCCCTCGTAAGCTGACGGCAAAATGCCATCTTCAAGACACCTTGCGGACTCATTGATGAAGACCATGGTGCATCTTGTCGCGATCTCCTCTGGCGAGGCATTGGCACTGGTCGCGTTTTTCGGATCGAGGAACTTGTAAACGTCCGGATCCGGAGCGCCTTTCTTTCCGTCCTTGTAAAGATAGAAGCCTTTTCCGTTCTTGCGTCCAAGTCGCCCCGAGGACTTCACGACATCCAGTCCCGGGGGGGACTTGAGCCGGTCAGGGAAAGCTTTGTCCATGGTCTCGAGCACATGAGCGCCAACATCTATGCCGACCTCATCCATCAGCGTGATGGGTCCGACCGGCCACCCGGATTCCGTGAGCGCTCCGTCGATGGCCTCGATTTTTGCGCCTTCAGCCAGGACCAGTGAGGCTTCGGCCAGGAAGAATGCCAGCGCCCGGGTCGTATAGAATCCAGGACCGTCCTTGACGATGATGATCTGCTTGTTCATCGCGTTTCCGAGATCGAAGGCTCGGGCGACCACCCATGGCGCGGTCTTGTCGGTCGTGATGATCTCAAGCAGGGGCATCTTCTCCACCGGAGAGAAGAAATGCATGCCCAGGATCCTTTCCGGGTGTTTGGACTGGGCGGCGATTTCATGGATGGGAAGGGCCGATGTGTTGGACGCGAAAATCCAGTCGTCATGGATTTTTTGGGATTCGAGCTGCGCCAGGATTTTGCGCTTGAGGTTTACGTCCTCAAAAACTGCCTCAATGACGATATCGCAGTGGTTGAAACCCGTTGGCGACGTCGCCGGTGAAATGTGCGCGAGGCGCTGCTCCATCTCGAACTTCTTGATGCGTTTGCGCTTCAACTTTTTGCCAAAGAATGCGGCTGCATGGGCCAGAGCCTTGCCGAGTGACTCGGTGCTCGGATCGGAGAAGAGAACGCGAATCCCCTTGTCCGCGCAAACAGTTGCTATGCCGGCACCCATGAACCCCGCGCCGACAAGGCCGACGGACCGGATTTCCCTGTCGGAGAATCTTTCTTGTCCTGCGTCCTTGTAAGGATGCTTCTTGACGGCTGTCGTCGCATGGAACAGGTGAATCAGGCTTTTCGAAACACGCGTTTGCGCCAGGGCTCCGAACGATTTCGCCTCGAGCTCAAGTCCCTTGTCGATCGGCAGGTCAAAACCGTCGATGACCGCGTCAATCGCCTTGAAGGCTGCCGGATAAAAACCCTTGGTGGTCTTCATGACCATTTCGCGGGCTTTTTTGGCAATGAAACGTCTGCCGATTGGATTCGCCTCCAGCGCGGATGTCATCATCTTTTGCTGGAATGTCACCGGTGTCGCGCGGAAACGATGAGGACGTTTTCCCTTCAACGCAAACTGGCGCGCGACATCAAGCAGCATCCTGTCCGGGACGCAAGCGTCGACAAGGCCCATTTTCAGCGCGCGCGTTCCGTCCACTCGCTTCGCGGTCAGAATCATGTCGAGGCCAGACTGGATCCCGACCAGACGCGGTAACCTCTGAGTCCCGCCCGCGCCCGGAATGACACCCAGCTGTATTTCCGGCAGTCCCATTTTTGTCTTCGGGTTCGCGTTGGCAACGCGCCACGCGCAGGCCAGTGACATTTCAAGGCCGCCTCCGAGGCAGGTCCCGTTGATCGCGGCGACGACTGGCTTTGGCGATCCGGCGATTTTGCTGAACAGCGCCTGCATCATCGACGCCCCAAAAGTCGCCTCTTCCTCTGTCTTGAGACTCTGGATCTCGGTGATGTCAGCGCCGACAATGAATTGGTCGGATTTGCCACTGGTGATCACCATCCCTTTGGCCGACGAATCACCCGCGAAATGGTCGAGGTGGTCGTTCAACTCGCGCAAGACTGCCTCAGACAGGATATTCATGTCCTTGTCGGGCCGGTCAAAGGTCAATACGGCGACGCCGTCACTGCCAGTTTGATAGCGGAAAAATTTAGCCATGATCATGCCCCCTCGATCATCTCGACAAGCATCGCGCCTGACATGCCACCCGCGGCGCAGATCGCAATGACGCCAAACTTGCCTTTTCGAACCTGCAGCTCGTTTGTCATGGACGTCAGCAGGCGCGCGCCAGTCGCGCCGAATGGATGTCCGATGGCGATCGCGCCACCGTTGACATTGATCTTTTCCTGCGGGATCGAGCCAAATCCGCTGGCGAGGCCCAGATGGCGCGAACAGAAATCAGTGGACTCCATGGAGCGAAGGCAGCTCAAAACTTGCGCGGCAAACGCCTCGTGGATCTCAAACAAGTCGATATCGGTGATGCCAAGCTTGTTGCGCATCAGGATCATGGGGATCGTCAGCGCTGGTCCGATCAGCAGCTGCTCGTATGGATTGACACCGACAAAGACAACATCGCGGATGCGTGCTTTGGGTTTCAGGCCCAGGTTCCTCGCGTGGGCTTCATCGGCGATCACCACGGCCGCGGCCCCATCGGTCAACGCCGAGGCGTTTCCAGCGGTGATGGTCCCGTACTTCCTGTCAAAGGCCGGTCGAATCTGGGAGAGCCCTTCCAAGGTCGTGTCGGGCCGGATGATGTTGTCCTTCTCAACACAGGTCGTGAACGACGGGGATGGCCAAATTGGAACAATCTCTCTCCTGAACTTGCCAGACTCCTGGGCGGCGGCGGCGCGCTGGTGGGACAGAACAGCGAAAGCGTCCTGGTCCTGACGTGAGATTCCGTTCAGCTTCGCCATGATTTCGGCGTGCTCACCCATGGACATGCCGGTGAGTGGCTCGGTGATGCCGGGCGCTTTCGGCGCGAGGGCTTTCGGAATGAAACTGCCGATAGCCGACACCTTGTCTCCGGTCGACTTTGCCTTGTTGAGTCGTAGCAGCGCCCTGCGGGCTTCCCGCGTATACGTGACCGGCACATCACTCAGGACATCAACGCCACCGGCAAGGATCATGCGCGCCTGTCCTGCCATGACGCTTTTTGCGGCGTTGCTGATGGTTTCCAGGCTGCTTGTGCACATCCTGTTCAGCGAGTAACCGTGGATGTGATACGGCAAGCCAAGGTTGAGGATGGCATCGCGCGCGACGTTGGTGTTCTTGACCTGCGGGGTTACGACGCCGCAGATGATCTCTTCGTAGGCATCGACCGGGATGTCGGCTTTCCTGACCAGGCCGTCAATGGTCCGGCTGAAAAGCTCGAGGGCATCACATTCGGCAAAGGCCCCGAATGATTTCACAAAGGGCGAGCGCGCTCCTTCGATGATGACCGGGACCCTGTTGCCTGTGAGTGGGCTGGTGCTGTACTTGAAAGTCATTCCTTCGACTCCGCTGTCATTCGAATCCAATGTTATCCATCGACGATGTCCAGGTCACATCCTGGCTTTCGGCTGACTCGACAACTTTCCGAGCATCCTGTCGATCAGTTCTTTTGAACTCGCGTCTGTCTCAATGAAGACTCCGCCCATGCGACTCAGTTCATGATCGATCCATTTCACTTCGGCGCGGAGATCCAGGGCAGGCAGGTCACTGATACCGAAACCGGCGAGCGGGATGTGCAGCCAGAAGCGGTCTCCCGCCTTGTGTTTCACCGCGCCCATGATCTCCACCTTGAAACCGGCCTGGCTTAAATCGAGGAGGATGCCGCTTTGACAAAAGATGGGCAGCCAGCGGACGCTGCGGGCCTCGATCACGGCGTGGGAGAAAAACCTGTCAGGTCTCTGCATGGACACTTCCTGTCGCCTTTGCTGAAAATTCGCGGAAAGAGATTTATAATGCCAATGAAGTTATAATCATACGGCAGGGTCCGCGGGTCGTCCACGGTCCCGTCACTACGCGCGGATTCTCCACACAGAATGGCCGCCATCACCGGGGATGCCTCATGTTTCAGCAGCCATTGCCCCAGCGTGTCCGGGTCCTCATCCTGGGTGGCGGGATTCATGGCGTCGGGATCCTGCACGACATGGCGTCTCGGGGGTGGCACGATGTTCACCTGCTTGAGAAAAACACCCTGGGTCACGGCACGAGTTCGCGTTCAACGAAATTGATCCACGGCGGCCTGCGGTACCTCCAGCGCATTCATGACTTTCCCCTGGTCGCCGAGGCTTTGCGGGAACGTCGTGCGCTCATGGAAGTCGCCGGGGACCTGGTTCATCCTCTCGAGTTTGTTTTTCCCATCCTGAAATCGGGCGGCGCCTCCCGCTTCAAAGTGAAAATCGGATTATCCCTCTATGACACACTCGCCGGCCGGCACAACGTCGGTCGTCATCACTCACTTTCAGAATCCGAGGCCTTGGCTCGAGCCCCTGTCATCAATCCCTCGATGTTCTCAAGCTACTTCAGTTTCTGGGACTGCCAGACGGACGACCTGGCCCTTGTCCGGCGCGCGGCTTACTCAGCCTGCCAACTTGGCGCCGGCGTGTCGGAAGGACACCGTGTCGCTTCCATCTCGCGAGCCGATGATGGCTGGAATGTTGAAGTGGTGAAACCGGATGGGTCCTTGGCCACGATCTCGGCGCTTTATGTTGTGAATGCCATGGGTCCTTGGGCCAACAAGGTCCTCGAGGAAAGCGGGATCGAACCGACCCACAAGGCGGTCAACAACAAGGGCGCCCATCTTGTTTTTCCAGACCTGGGACTCAAGTCCGGGTTGTTCTTGCAATCACCCGAGGACAACCGCATCTTTTTTGTCCTGCCATGGCTCGGGAAAACCCTCGTCGGGACGACGGAAAAACTCTTCTCCGGCAATCCTGATGATCTCGCTGTAACCGACGACGAGATTGACTACCTCATGGGCCATTGCAACCGGTACCTCAAGGCCCCTCTTTTAAAAAGCAAGATCGAGGCTACTTTCGCAGGCCTGCGCTGGCTCGCGGTTGAAGAAGGCCGCTCGATCTCGGCAACATCACGTTCTCATGTTCTGGGCGCCATTGCTTCCGGGCGTGGGGTCATGCTGACGCTTTATGGTGGCAAGTTATCGACCTACCGCGCGTTGGCCGAGGAGATCGGAGACAAGATCTGCGCTCACTTTGGCGAAGAATCCCGCAGCCGGACCAGCCAGGCGTCTGTGTGGTTCCGCGAGTCCGGCGCGGCGGCCTCGGCCGGAGACGCCGTGAAACGGTTTGAAGGGTGACTTCACGTGTCAGCCGCGAACAAGAAGATCAAACCTCAAAAACCGCCGCGCTCTTACCGCGCGGTGATCGACAGTTTACGGCAAGTCTGGAAGATCGAGTTGCTCAGTGATCCGGTCGCCATGTGGCGTATCGGAGTCTGCGAGTCCCTGCAGTTCGAGACTTCGCGCATCCGGCTGGCTGTCTGGAATCTGTGCAAGGGGGCTGGCGGCCGGCTTTTTGAGCACGACTACCGCATGATCTGTTACCGCTCTGATTTGGTGCTGACGCAGGAAGCCCTGCTTTCCGAGAAAGGCCTGGTCACCTTTTGCGAGCCCGGGTTCGAGGCCATTCACGCGGCTTCCTACAAACGACGAGACGGAATCCGTGACGGCGTGATGACGGTGGCGCGAGTGAGTTCCACGCCAGCGATCCAGAGGATTGTTTGCAAATATCCGGAGCCTGTATTCAAGACGCCAAAGGTGGCGCTTGTGACTTTCTACCGGATGCGAGGCCGCCGGAGCACCCTGATGGTCGTCAACCTTCACGCGACGTTGATCCGGCGTGTCCGTTCGGCATTGGAGGAAATCGAGCACCTCATGACAAACTTGCCGGAACACGACGGCCCGGTGATCCTCGCGGGCGACTTCAATACGTTTACACCTGGCTATCTCGCGGCGATCGCCGGGTCTTTGAGGCGTCTCGGGCTGGAATACGTCCCGATCCCGGGAGATCCACGTCCGGCCTCAGGAGCCCTCGATCAGATCTTTGTGCGCGGTCTGGCGGTGGAGCGGATCTTTGTCGATACGACGATCAAGAATTCGGACCACTTTCCGTTGTTCGCGGACCTGGTCTGGGAATGAATTTCTCAGAAGCTCCGGCCGTAATTCACGGCACATGAACCCGGGCGCGGGTGTTGGGCGCCACCAACATTCGCGAAATTCGCCTCGACGCCAACCCGGCCCTTGCGTACGTCAAATCCGGTCTCTGCCTTGAGGCTCGCGTCCGCATGGGCATAATGCAGGTTCAACGGTTGCTGGCCCAGCACTTCCGAGAATCCGAAGACGTTCAGCACAGAGCTCTTGGTGGCTTCCATCCTGCTATCGAATTGGCGCGTCAGTGTGAGTTTCCTGTAAACCGGGAGCCGGATCTCGTGAACCGTGTTTTTGCCGGGAAAGCCTCCGGCGAGGGTTTCCATCCGGTAGAGGCCCTGAGGTTGCTCAAGGCGCAAGCGCAGGCTGGGTTTGCCGCCATTGTCGGGAGAAAAATTCGGAATAACTTTTCCCGTGAGGCTCAGGTCAGGGCGCATCCCGAAAATACCTTGTGCCTTGACTGGCTCGAGAGCGGCGGTGTCGTTTCCGAGGTCGGGGAACACATTGTTGTTGGTTTCCGAAATTGGACCAATCGTCCAGTCGACCTGGGCTTTCTTCCTGCTGGCGAGGGCGCGATCGAGATAGCTGTCGTCCATCGTCAGTGCCGCGACATGCACGCCTTTTCCGGTGGGCTTTACGTCCCGGAGAACGAGGCCATAGCGCACGCTGGAGTTGTTCGCGGCGCTTTGCGCCGGGGAGGCATTTCTCCCCCCGAGATTGAAGCTCAGACCCTGGCCGAGTTTGCGAAGAAACTCTGAATTCTCTTGCGCATGGGCACCGATGGCCTTGCCAAGCTCGTTCATCAGATATTTCGAGAGCTCGCGCGTCTCCTGGAATTCCGCCCGCTTTACGTCCTGCAGCGCCGCAATGCGCAGATTCTGGTCATCGTTCGATATGATCCCCTGGCGGTCGTGGAACTCGCGCAACGCGACGTTTGGCCCGGACTGGGCTTTCGTGACGCGAGTGACGACATTGGTGCCCTGGCGCGCGGACCAGTCCCCGATGGTTTCCGATTTAACCGATTGAACTGCCGGAGGCGGCAGAAGTTCCTGGATTTTCCAGATCTTCTGGAAAGAGTCTTTTTTGGCGGGGACCACGCGTGCCGCGGTTGAATTGGCTTCCGCGAACAAGCATGCCGGCCAGATCATGGCCAGAACAGCAAGGCCTGCCGCCATGGGAGCGTTTGATTTTTTCCGTACATGACTCAACGACATCAGTCTCACCAGCTCGGACAACGACAACGGAAACCGCGCAATTCCACTACCTTAGGGGGCGACTCCGCGGCGGTTCTTTGTTAAAACCGGGCGCGGGATCACAGATGCCAATTTGCAAATGGTGGTCCAATCGGCCTGATCCGAATTAAGTGTCCGTATTTATTGACAATTAATCGTTCCGGCCTGGGCGCCCTGGTGTCGAGAGACTTGACGCATTCAAGCCTCCCTTATCGCCGGCGCTTTTAATATAAATCTATTAGAATTTCAATGTTCTATTAGAATCATTTTTATAGCCTCTGCGTCCAGGGGGCAGCCTTAAGGGGTTTGAGCCATGAAGCCGGTCGGGTCCGATGTGAATTTTCCGTTGATGGAACGCGAGGTTCTCGCTGGATGGGAAAGCCAAAAAACCTTCCGTGCCTCTGTTGACCAGAGGAGTTCTGCCCGGGAATTCGCGTTTTACGATGGCCCTCCATTCGCCAACGGATTGCCTCATTACGGCCATTTGCTGGCCAACACGATCAAGGACACCGTTCCGCGCTACTGGACCATGCGTGGTTTTCGCGTTGAGCGCCGGTTCGGATGGGACTGTCACGGCCTTCCCGTTGAGTACGAAATCGAGAAGCGCGACCAGTTGAAAGGACGCAAGGACATCCTCGAGATGGGTGTCGCGAAGTTCAACGAGGAATGCCGTTCCTCTGTCCTCCATTACACAAAGGAATGGCAGAAGACGATCACGCGTCTCGGCCGCTGGGTTGACTGGGACAACCAGTACCGGACGATGGACAAGTCGTTCATGGAGTCCGTTTGGTGGGTTTTCGGCCAGCTTTTTGAGAAGGGCCTCGTCTACCGGGATTACAAAGTCGTCCCCTACTCGCCTCGCATCACCGCGGTCCTGTCAAATTTTGAGGCCAACCAGAATTACAAGGACGTCCAGGATCCGGCCGTCACGGTGAAGTTCAAACTGAAGGGCGAAGAAGGATTCTTGCTCGCGTGGACGACAACCCCGTGGACATTGATTTCCAACCTCGCGCTCGCGGTTGGTCCTGAGATTGACTACGTCAAGATTCGCGAGAAGGCCTCGGGTGAGATCCTGTACATGGCGGAGGCCCGCCTGCCGGCATACTTCAAGAAACAAAAGGGCGCGCCAAAGGGACCGGACGACGAGCCTTTTGAAATTCTCGCGACGGTGAAGGGAGAACAACTCGCGGGGAAAACCTACGAGCCGCTTTTCGGTTATTTCAAGGACCAGCCAAACGCGTTCCGGGTTTTCGCGGACGCCTATGTCACGACGGAAGACGGTACGGGCATCGTTCACCAGGCACCGGCTTATGGCGAGGACGACTTTCGCGTCTGCCGCAAGGGCGGAATTGACCTTGTTGATCCCCTCGATGAAGAGGCTTGTTTCCGCGCGGTCATCCCGGAATACGCGGGACAGTTCTGCAAGGACGCGGACAAGGAAATCATCAAACGGCTGAAGGCCGAGGGCAAACTCTACAAACAAGACGTCCTCGTCCACAGCTATCCCTTCTGTGAACGAACCGACACGCCGCTCATCTACCGCGCCATCCCGGCCTGGTATGTTGCCGTGGAGAAACTCAACAAGGACCTGGTCGCCAACAACCAAGAGATCAACTGGGTCCCGGGCCATCTCAAAGACGGCCGCATGGGCAAGTGGCTCGAGAACGCGCGCGACTGGGCGATCAGCCGCAACCGGTTCTGGGGCACTCCTTTGCCGATCTGGGAGTGTCGTAACGACCAGGGTCATGTCCGCGTCTTCTCTTCGGTCGCTGATCTCGAGAAGGCGACCGGCAAGAAAATGGATGACCTGCACAAGCACTTTGTCGACGACCTCGAAGTCGATTGCCCGGATTGTTCCGCGAAAATGCGTCGCGTTTCCGAGGTCTTTGATTGCTGGTTCGAGTCGGGTTCGATGCCCTACGCGCAGCTCCACTATCCGTTTGAGAACAAGGACCGGCTGGAGAAGATCTTCCCGGCGGATTTCATCGCGGAAGGCCTGGACCAGACCCGTGGCTGGTTCTACACGCTGTCCGTTCTGTCGACGGCCTTGTTCAACCGCCCGGCGTTCAAGAACGTGGTCGTCAACGGCATCATTCTCGACGAGTCGGGGCGCAAGATGTCAAAGCGCCATCGCAATTACACCCCACCGGACGCCTTGCTCGAAAAATACGGCTCAGACAGTGTGCGCCTCTATATGCTCAATTCGCCGATCCTTCGCGGAGAGGACTTGATCTTCTCCGACAAGGGCGTGTTGGAGACAACGCGCGCGGTCTTGTTGCCGCTTTGGAACGCGCACAGCTTCCTCACGACTTACGCGGCTGCCGATGGATGGAAACCGGACCCGTCCCTGGCCAAGGGAATTGCTCCGAAGGCCACCGACGAGATGGATCTTTGGATCCTCTCGCGCCTGCAGTCTCTCCTGGCCGGCGTCCAGCAACAGATGGAACAGTATCATCTGTACGCCGTCGTACCGCTGGTCATCGGATTCATCGAGGATCTGACCAACTGGTATATCCGACTCAGCCGCCGCCGGTTCTGGGGCGCAGCTGGCAGTGACCAGGGTGGAGACGACGACGAATCGTCCGGCGGACACGGAACGGGCAGTGAAAAAGGCGATCCGATGGCTTACGCCACCCTTTTCCATGTCCTGTGCGAATTCTCGAAGGTCTTCGCTCCGTTCGCGCCTTTTGTGTCCGAGCGCATCTACCATAACCTCACTTCAGGCCTCGCCGGAGTGCCCGCGTCCGTCCATCTGGCTGACATGCCGATGGCAAACAAGGAGCTCATTCGTCCGGAACTCGAAGAGCGCATGGCTCTGGTCCGCCGCGTCACAAATCTTGGGCGCAGCCTCCGTGCCAAGCACCAGATCAAGACGCGTCAGGCCCTGCCGTCGATCCTGGTCATCACGCGGAAGGAATCTGACCGCGGCATCATCGAGGCCGGCGCGGCCACAATCCGCCAGGAACTCAACATCAAGAAGATCGAATTCTCGACGGACGAGGCAAAATTCGTGCGCCTTGGTGTCAAGCCAAACCTCCGCACCCTCGGAAAACGCCTCGGCGGCCAGTTGAACATCGTCAAGACGACTTTGGAGAATGTCACGGCGAATCATGATGATGTCGCGGCGTTGCTGGCGAAACTTGAGACCGGCGGATCGGTTGATGTCGCCGGGTTCAATCTCGTTGAAGAGGACTTCCTGATTGACCGTGGCCCGAAGGACGACCGCCTGGTCGCGACGGAAAAAGGCGTCACCGTCCTGCTCGACACCCGCCTTACGGAAGAACTTGTCCGCGAAGGTATTGCCCGCGAAGTGATCAATCGCGTCCAACGGATGCGCAAGGATTCTGGCCTCAACGTCACGGACAGGATCACCCTCGGGTTCAAGGCTACCGACCGGATCGAGCCTGCTCTCAAGGAATTCCAGTCATACATCGCCGACGAGACCTTGGCGGTATCGATTGAACTTTCAGGCGCGTCGGGAACCCATCACCAGAAATTCCCGCTGGAAGGCGGCGAGGTCGAGATCTGGTTAACCAAGGCCTGAAAGTCGCATGCTTGCTCCTGACGCTTGTTTTGTCCGGTTGTTACGTCACCCGGCAGGCCTGGTATCAGGGAAAGCTCCTTTCCTCTCGACGTGATGTGAAAGAGGCCATTTCCGACGACTCCACGCCGCCAGCCGTGAGGCAGAGACTCGAGGAATTGGGTAAGATCCTCGATTTCGCGAAGGCTTGCGGACTCAGGCCTGGCGATTCTTACCAGAGATACATCGATAACGGGGACAAACCGGTTTCGTGGCTTGTCCATGCGGCGCCTCCCGACAAATTGGAGTCGGTGACCTGGTGGTTTCCGTTTACTGGACGCGTTCCGTATCTGGGTTTTTTTTCGCGGGCCGAGCGCGACGAGGAAGAGAGGGCACTCAAGGCGCAAGGTTACGATACGGCTCGCGGCAGCGTGACCGCGTTCTCGATGCTCGGTTTCTTCCCTGACCCGGTTTACCGGTCCATGACGAGGCGGTCGCGTGATGAATTCGCGCAGCTTGTGTTCCATGAACTGGTCCACCGGACCGTATGGATCAAGGGCAGTGCCAACTTCAACGAGCGGCTGGCCGAAGTCTTCTCGCGCCGTGTCACCCTGGCGTGGTTGAAATCGATCGGTGATGAAAAGGCCTCATCGGATTTCCTGGCCATGATCGAGGACCGGAAAAAATTCGGGCAATGGCTGGGTGCCCTGAGAATCGCCCTCACAAAAGTTTATTCCTCTGGCATGCCGCGGGAGGAAATCCTGCGCGAAAAGGCTCTTGTCTTCGCGGAATTCACCGGTGACAGGAGTCCTTCATTCAAATCCGGAGAACTCATCAAGGGGCGGGATTGGAACAACGCGGAAGTCATGGCAGCAGGACTTTATGATGGCGATGAATTTGAGTGCCCCCCGCGACCCATCACCCCCGATGAGGCCCGGACGTTCATGGAATGGCTGGTCGCCAACAAGGATTCCGGCATCGCCACGGACGAAACCCTCAGTAAAGCTTGCCTCTAATCCATTCATTTGAGGACTTGCCAAACAGGCGCCTGGCTGGCACGAAACACCGAATTCGAAGTGCCTAATGGCATTTACTTTTTTGCCGAAAAAGCCAGTGATGATGATGACCTTCCAAAACGGCGCGCCAAAGGCCATCGAGGTCCTTACGCGGGGGCAGTTCCAACACGAGCTGCGTTCACGCCAGTTTCGCCATTTGCGCAATTATTGCCGCATGGCGGAACCTGCCGACATCGCGGAGAGCGTTGACGGGCTCTCCTCGGCCGAGGTCATCGTCCTGTTCCGTTTGTTGCCCAAGCGACGCCGGGCCGAGATTTTTACATATCTCAGCTTTGACGTGCAGGAACGCTTGCTCGAGGATTTGCCGGACAACGTGGTCACGAATCTCTTGAACGAGATGGAGGCCGACGACCGGACAAAACTGCTTGAGGATCTTCCCGACGAGATTCGTGGACGAATCCTGTTGAAGCTCTCGCCAGAGGAACGCCGCACGGCCTGGCAACTGCTCAGTTATCCCGAGGACTCTGTCGGGCGCTTGATGAACCCCGACTTCATCTCCCTGCGTGCCGACATGAAGATCGCGCAGGCCTTTGATTTCCTTCGCTGGAACACTGTGTACCCCGAGGACCTCGCGGTTGAGTTGTTTGTGACTGACGCCCAGGGCAGGTTGAAGGGCCAGGTCAGCCTTTCGGCGCTCGTTTTGGCAGACGCCCCGGGATCCACCATCGATTCCATCATGGAACCATCGAACGTCACGCTCAAGCCGGAGGATATCGAGGAAGCGGCGGTCGACATCTTCCGCAAGTACGATCAGTCGGTCATTCCCGTGACAGACTCCGGTGGTGTGTTGCTCGGGATCGTGACGGCCGACGACGTTTTCGACGTTGCCGAGGAAGACGCGACGGAAGACATCCAGCAGTTCGGTGGTCAGGCCACCCTCGAGGATTCCTATTTCGAGACGCCCCTGAAAACCCTCATCAGGAAAAGGGGCGGGTGGTTGGCACTCTTGTTCTTCGGGGAGTTGTTCACAGGGACCGCGCTCCGCCACTACGACGAAGCCATCGCGTCCATGCGCTACCTTGTTTACTTTGTGCCTCTGATCATTTCCTCGGGCGGTAATTCCGGGTCACAGGCGGCTTCTCTGGTCATTCGCGGGCTCGCCGTGAATGAAATGAAGCCCGGTGATTTCATGCGGGTTTTCAAACGCGAACTCGCCGCGGGTTTATGGCTGGGTTTGCTGCTCGGTGTCATTGGCTACATGCGCGCCCTGGCATGGGGCCAGAGTCACCCTGTTGCTGCTGCCGTTGGACTCTCGCTTGTCGGGGTGGTCGCTTTCGGTGGCCTCGTGGGATCCATGCTGCCGTTTCTGATGAAGTCCATGAAACTTGATCCGGCTGTCAGTTCGTCGCCCTTCATCGCGTCGCTTTCTGACGTCACTGGAATCATCATCTACTTCAATGTGGCGTCGTGGATCCTGCATCGGTTTGGGACCGGACAGTGAACCAAAAAACTGAATTTGGACCATCGGATGTGGATTGATGATCAAATCCTCGAGCAGTACGCCAGCCCGCTCGCGATCGCGACGTGGATCCCGGCGTCTCCTGTGGTCGTTCTCGGCAGCAGCAACGATCCGGCGATCGAATGCCACCTCGAAAAATGCGAAGAGCACAACGTTCCTGTGCTTAAACGATACGGTGGTGGGGGAACCGTCATCCTCTATTCCGGGTGTGTCATAGTCAGCGTCGGGTGCTGGGTTTCCGAGCACTTTTACAACGATCGCTACTTTCGAATCCTCAACGGCGCGTTGAATTCGTGCCTCCACGCCAATTTCTCTTTTTCCGCCGGGCTCTCCCAAAACGGTATCAGCGACCTCGTCGCTGGCGACCGGAAGTTTGGCGGGACGTCAATGTTCCGCAGCCGGAATTATCTGCTGTATCAGGCATCGCTCATCGTTGATTGCGACGATTCCCTGATATCGCGGTACCTCGCCCATCCGAGTCGCGAGCCCGGGTATCGCCGTGGCCGGCGGCACAAGGACTTCCTGACAGGACTTGCCGATGTTGCTGCGGTGCGATCCACGAAATTCTCAACCGAAGATGTTCACCACGCGTTTGAGAAGAGCTTGCATGGTCATGTTTTGTCCGCGATGGGCGGGGAGATGATTGCCCCGGCGGTCGAACAGTTTCCGGCGCTTCAAGCCCGGATAGAGAGATCGCGTCTCGACGTCCTGAAGTGAACCTGCATATAGAGGGCGGCAGTGCTGCCCGGCAACAAGACCACGAGAACTGACATGACAATCGCGTGGAGCGCGTCAACCAAGGCGTATCCCAGCGTGAAGGGCATGCCAGGGATTTTGGTGGACAGACCGACCGGCATCCGTGCCCCAAGCCAATAGAGTGCTGACTCAGCCAGCCACTCAAGTCCGAATTGGGAACTGAAGAACAGTCCCCCGATGGTCACAAGTGAGAGAAAGGCCGACCAGCCCCCCATCGGTACTTGCCTGGCATAGCGCAGGGTCAGCGATTGCGAAAGGCTCCGCAGCGCGCTCTTGTGCTCGGCGATCATCAGGACCGGAGCCATGAGCGACAATGCGCCGAGGACGAGTGACGTCAGCGCAAAGGTCTGGGTGGCAAAAATCATCGAAATGACGATGACGGTCAGGAGGATACCCTTCCTCAGGACCACCCGCGCCATGTCGCCGACCAACTCCCTTGTGGTCAACCTTGGAAAGGCCCATGGGCGCAGATGATGGAGGCTCAGGTAAACGAGGCAGGCGTAGGCGACGGCGAACACCAGCCAGCCGACAAACCCGGCGAGAAAGAAAAATCCCATGAATCCGGACACTTCAGACATCATGGCCGGCAGGGTCGAGCCATTGATACCGCCGCCAGACTGCGCCTCCCGTGCGATTTTCCAGAGGTTGGCCGCCGATTTCTCGGCAAGGGGGGCGACCAGCCAGCCCGAGAGCAGGACTGGCATGAAAATGCCAAAAGCAGACAGGGCAAGGGTTTGAGGCCCGCCTGACTTGAAAGCTTGCACGGCTTGGACTAGAAGCTCGGCTGACCCCACGAGTTTTTGTGGCTGGCTGGGGCGGTTTTCCGGTTCTGTCGACAAAGGTCGTGCCTCCAAAATGAGTCCTTTAAGGATTACAGAGATTTACGCCAGCATTCAAGGCGAGGCCGCCTTCAGCGGATATCCTTGCACGTTCATCCGGCTGACCGGCTGTCCTTTGCGTTGCAAATGGTGCGACACAGTCTACGGATTCGAGGGGGGCAAGGATTTCGGTCAGGACGAGATCCTGGCCAAAGTGGCCGAATTCGGATTGCACCACGTCGAGCTGACGGGGGGCGAGCCTTTGGCCCAGGCCGGGGCGATTCCCCTGATGCAGGCGCTCGTTGATCGTGGTCACAGGGTCATGATTGAAACGGGCGGGTCGGAATCGATCGAGAGTATTCCCCAGGATGTCCACATCATCATGGACATCAAGTGCCCCGGCAGCGGCATGGTGGAAAAAAACCGTTGGGCCAATATGGACTTCCTGAAGCCCTCGGATGAGATCAAGTTCGTCGTCGCGAATCGAGAAGACTTTGACTGGGCCCTGGATCTGGTTCGTACGAAGAAATTGCACGAACGCTGCCAGGTGATCTTCTCGTGCGCCTTTGGCCTTGTTCAGCCAAAAGACCTTGCCGAATGGATGGTTGAAATGAAGGCACCCGGCCGCATGCAACTGCAGATGCACAAGTACATCTGGCACCCCCGGGCAAAGGGCGTATGACCTCGCGTGAAACCAATTTGGCGTTTTTGGAACGCCTCATGTCCCTCGAGTGCCAGGACGCGACGTATCCAGTCGCGCCTGAGGCGAATCCCCTTGTTTTTGAGTCCGCCAGTGGATCCGTCATCCGTGACGTCGAAGGGCGCGAGTATGTCGACTTGTGCGCAGGTTTCGGGGCTTTGGCCTTGGGGCATAACCACCCTGTCGTTCGCGAAGTTTTTGCGCGTTTGAGCTCCGGGGCCTTCGCGTCAACGGTTCCCCCGATCGTTCACGGCATGGGCGACGTCTATCCGTCGCGCGCCAAAGTTGAATTGATCGAGGAACTTCGCAGCCTCATGCCAGAACGTTTGTGCCGGGTTTCCTTGTCGATTTCTGGGGGCCAGGCGGTTGAAGTCGCCCTCAAGACCGCGATGCTCTCTACGGGTCATGCCGGATTCATCAGTTTCAAAGACGGCTACCACGGGGTTGATCTTGGAGTTCTACCCGTGACTTCACGCCGTGACTTCAAAGACCCTTTCAAGAAATATCTTGGCGAAAGAGTTGCGATCGAACTGCCGTACGGTTGCGGCGAGGAACTTCTGGCAGACGCGATTGAGACGCTGAAGTCGTCGCCGTGCGGTTTTGCCGGGATCATTGCCGAGCCTGTCCAAGGTCGGGGCGGAGTCATCAACCCGCCAGCGAACTGGCTGGCGATGATCGCCGGTCTCGCGCACAAATCTGGTGGAGTCTTGATACTCGACGAAATCCTGACGGGTCTTGGTCGCCGCGGGAAGTGGACTGAGGCGGAATCCGTTGACGCGGACCTTGTTTGTTTCGGCAAGGCACTGGGCGGCGGAATGCCGCTTTCCGCCTGCGTCGGAACGGAAAAGGTCATGTCGGCATGGCCAAAGAGTACGGGCGAGGCCATCCACACGGGGACGTTCTTTGGCCATCCCCTTTCGTGCGCGATAGCGGCCGCATCACTTCGTGAAATGAAGCGCATCGATATTTGTGCCATGGCGCGCGAAACGGGTGCGTGGCTTTACGAGCAATTGCGAATCAAATTCGCGGGCGACCCAACGGTTGAAGAAATCCGCTGGGGTGGTGGCTTGATGATAGCCATCAAGTTCAACGAATCCGCAGGCCCCGCCCCGGGGGCCGTCGCCATGGACCGACTGCGTGCCCACGGCATCATCGCGCTTGCCTCGGGTGCTGGCGGGACTTCGCTTTCATTGACCCCTGCCCTTGTCATCCCACGTGATCTACTTACCTGTGCCATCGAGTCGTTCCAGACTTTCAGGGCGCAGCGAAACTGAAAAGACATCAACGCATGCGGCCAAAGAAAAAATCAGACTTGCCTACCAAAACCTGCGCGGTTTGCGGTCGGCCGTTTACTTGGCGAAAAAAATGGGAAAAAGACTGGGAGCAAGTCCGTTATTGCTCGGACGCGTGCCGGGGTAAAAAGAAGAAAGGGCACCCCGTCATCCTGAGCTGGCCCGTCATCCTGCGCTAGCCCGTCATCCTGAGCTAGCCCGTCATCCTGAGCTAGCCCGTCATCCTGAGCTAGCCCGTCATCCTGAGCTAGCCCGTCATCCTGAGGGCGGAGCCCGAAGGATCTTCTCTTCAAAGAGAGGATTCTTCGCCTGCGGCTCAGAATGACGGTTACCCCTGCAAGGCCGCAAGGTTCTTTTTCAGGCTCGCAAGTTGCGAAGACATGTTCTCGAGTTGGGCCTTGGTGGTCGCAAGGACATCCTCTGGCGCGCGCGAGACGAAGTTTTCGTTGCCGAGTTTTGCCTCAAGTCCCGCGACGATTTTCTCGACACGCGTGGCTTCCCCCGAAAGGCGTTTCACTTCCTTGGCGACATCCATGATGCCTTCAGCCGGAATGTAGGTCTCAAACCCCTTTCCGACATAGACCAGCGAGGGACCTTTGCGACTTGTACCCGATGCCTCGACATGCAGGGCCTTCAGCCCGGCAAGGCGTTTCACCAGAGCGTTCTCGGTGTTGAAAAGATCCTGCTGCGTTTTCGATGAGGAATAAACGAACGCGTCGAGCGCGTCTTTCGGCGGGATTCCCGCCTGGCTGCGAATCGAACGGATGCCAGTCACCAGTTCCTGGAAACTCGCCCAGTTCGCGGCAGCCTCTGGATAGCGCGCCATTTTGGCTGCGTCGGGATATCCAGTGACGACAAGGCTCGGGCCGCGTTCCCAGTCCGGATGGGCCGGCAAGTGGCTCCAGATTTCCTCGGTCACAAACGGCATGACGGGGCTCGCAAGGCGCATGATGCCCTCGAGGACATAAACAAGCACCGAGATCGTTTGCTCTTTTGCCTTCTCATCGCTGCCGGTCAGAGTTTCCTTCGCAACCTCAAGGCCCCAGTCGCAGAAGGATCCCCAGATCAAGTGATACATCCGCTCGACGGCTTCGTTGATGCGGTATTGCTCAAGGCACTTGTTGATGTGTTCCGTGGCCGAGGCCAGTTCCTCGAGCAACCACTTCTCGGGCAGGGTCAGTTCGGCGGCGACGAGTTTCTTGAGTGGCTTTTTCGGGTCGACGTACTTCAGGAGGAATCGCGAGGCGTTCCATATTTTGTTGACGAAACGCGCGCCTGACTCGAAATCGCCTACTTCCATGCGGATACGTCCGCCGAGTGGCGCCAGTGCCGTGCCCGTCCACCGAATCGCGTCCGTCCCGTGTTTCTCGATGACTTCCAGTGGATCGATACCATTCCCAAGAGTTTTTGAGAATTTGCGACCTTGTTTGTCGCAAACCGTCGCGGCGATGTAGACGTCCTTGAACGGAACGTCGCCACGCGTCTTGAGCCCCACCATCACCATGCGGGCGACCCACAGGAAGATGATCTCGGATGCCGTGACGAGAACATCCGTCGGATAGAAGTATTTCAGGTCCTCGGTCTCCTCCGGCCAGCCAAACGGGCTGATCGGCCACAGCCAACTGGAGAACCACGTGTCCAGAACGTCCTCGTCCTGCTTGATCTTCGCGCTGCCGCAGTGCTCGCACTTGGCCGGATCTTCAAGTCCCGTGGTCACGCCCTCGCAATCGGCGCAGTACCAGATCGGAATCCGGTGGCCCCACCAGAGTTGCCGCGAGATGCACCAGTCCTGGATATTCTCCAGCCAGTGCAGGTAAGTCTTCTTCCAGGCGTCCGGGTAGAATTTCAGTTTGCCGGTCTGGGCGACTTCGATCGCCGGTCCGGCGAGTTCCTTCATGCGCACAAACCATTGCAGGGAGAGGCGTGGCTCGATGACGGCCTTGCTGCGCTCTGAATGCGGGACGGCGTGGCGCGTTGATTCATCTTTCTCATAAAGGCCCAGTTCCTTGAGGGCCTTGATGACTTCCTTGCGCGCGACAAAACGGTCGAGGCCACGGAATCGTTCCGGGACGTTCTCCGCCATGGTCGCGTCGGGATTCATGACGTTGATGAAGGGCAGCTTGTGGCGTTTGCCGATCTCAAAGTCGTTGGGGTCGTGGGCCGGTGTGATCTTGACCGCGCCTGTCCCGAACTCGCTCTTCACATAGTCATCGGCGATGACCGGGATCTCGCGGCCGACCAGAGGCAACTTGATCTTCTTGCCGATCAGGTGCTGGTAACGTTCATCGTCCGGGTGAACGGCGACAGCGGTATCGCCGAGCATCGTCTCCGGGCGTGTCGTCGCAACCGTGATCGTCGTCTCCGGATCGTCCGCCAGCGGGTACTTCATGTGATAAAGGGCGCCCGTGACTTCCTTCATTTCGAGTTCGTCGTCCGAGATCGCTGTCTTCAGGACGGGATCCCAGTTGACGAGGCGTTCACCCCGGTAGATCAGCCCGGCACGGTAGAGGTCGACAAAGATCGCCCGGACGGCCTTCGACAGCCCCGGGTCCATCGTGAAGGACTCGCGTTCCCAGTCGCAGCTGAACCCCATGCGGCGGAACTGCTCCGTGATCATCCCGCCGTATTTGTCTTTCCACGCCCACAGGCGCTTTTCGAATTCCGCCCGGCCCAGTTCCTGGCGCGTCTTTCCTTCTTCCGCCTGGACTGCCTTCTCGACCATCATCTGGGTCGCGATTCCGGCATGGTCCGTCCCAGGCAGCCAAAGGGCGTTGAACCCCTGCATCCGGCGCCAGCGCACAAGAATGTCCTGGACGGTGTAAGATGTTCCATGGCCCATGTGCAGTTGTGAGGTCACATTGGGAGGTGGCATCAGGATCGTGAACGGTTTTCGCGACTTGTCGACCGGCGCATGGAAGTATCCGCCCTTCATCCAGGCATCCCAGCACTTGGTCTCGTATTTTTTCGGGTCGTAAACCGGATCCAGTTCGATCATCTGAGGCCCCTGACATGTTTAGGGAGGTCTGAGCGTGGAATTCCTCTTCCGGATGATGAGTGAGAAATCCCTCGAAAGGCTTGCCACGGCAGCCATTGCGACTATCTCTCTGTTCCTGCATTTCGTCAACCTGACCCATCCCTCCCAGGTGGTCTTTGACGAGTTCCATTTCGGGAAATTTGTTAACGCCTATTGCTGCACGCACCAGACGATCTTTGACATCCATCCCCCCCACTCAAAACTGGTCATGGCCTGGCTTGCGAAAATGTGGGGATATGACGGTCGTTTCGCCTTCGAGTCGATCGGACAGGCCCTTGACACTGGCCCCTTGCTGGCGTTTCGCCTTTGGCCCGCGATCGTTGGTACGTTGATTCCGGTCGTGGGCTTTGTCTTGCTCCGCGTCTGGGGGGTCCGTGTGGCCTGGGCCTTTACGGGCGCAGTGGCCCTGGCCCTCGACAACGGCATCCTGACTCAAACCCGGATCATGGCCCTCGACGGCCAGCTTCTCCTCGGCAGCCTCCTGACCGTGCTCTTTTTCGAGCTGATGCTGCGCGCGCGCCCGGCGTCGCGTCAGATCCTTTACGCGTTTCTTGTGGGTCTTGCCCTCGCGATGACGGTCAGCGCCAAATTCACCGGGCTCGCCGTGACGGCGATCCTTGGGTTCCGCCTTTTCCAGCACTTCACGATCTCAGGGATGAAACCCCGCTGGAACTGGGTGGTGGCGGCGAAATTCACCGCCGGGACGGTGGCCTTTTTGCTCTTGTATCTGGCTGGCTGGAAGCTGCACTTCATGTGGTTGACTCTTCCCGGGCCGGGAACCGCTTTTTATAACCCAACCGGAAATTTCCTCGAGGATGTCGCCGTACTGCACAAAGTCATGGTCAGGGCAAATGACGGAATCAAAACCGTGCATCCCTGGTCGAGCCCCTGGTGGGGATGGCCATTCATGACGAAACCAATCTACTACTGGGTCAACAACGGCGCGGTGATCTACTTCGTTGGCAACCCCGTGGTCTGGTGGGGGTCTCTTGCCGCGACAGTCCTGATGTTGGGACAATTTGCGGCCTCAGGCCGCAGTCGCGGACTTTACGCGGATTTGCTCGTGTTTGGCTGGATCGCGGCCTACCTGCCCTATGCCTTGGTTTCGCGCGGGCTGTTTCTTTACCACTACTTGCCACCGCTCGTTTGGCTGGTGCTGCTGACAACGGTCCTCTTCTCGAGGATGCCAGATCGATCCGGCGTCAGGCCGTATCACGTCATCGCCATGTTGATTTGCGGATTCATTGTCACCATGCCCGTGACATTTGGATTTATTGGCTGGAAGGATATCCCGGTCTGGTTGCTGAACCTGCGCTGATTCAGCGCGCCGCCGTCTGGTCGCTGTTCAACCTGGCAAAATCAAGCACTGCCGCCAAGGCCTTGTCCACGTCACAGGCGTCACCGGCGCAACCATAAATCCTCTGTACGCGCTCGATGTCGCCTTGGGAGAGATGACGGTTGGTCAGGCCTTCGCCTACATAGACATACGGGTTCATGATTGAAACAGAGTCGACGTCAGAGCTGATGTGGGTCAGGCCAAGAAGATGGCCGAGTTCATGGAGTGCCAGGGTTTGCATGTCCACCGGATCCTTGAACTGACCGGTGGCTTCTGACGTTGTCCCCTTGATCTTAAGGGAATCACCTAGAACATAATCCTGGACGTTGAACCGGATGTCCGCCGTGTCGATGGCCGCTGCATCCGAAGCCGCGTTGTTCCAGATCGTGGTCGCAAGGACGACATCCGGTTTTCCCGTCTTTTTCCAGTTCGCGTCCAGGTAATTGCCGTTCACGGCATCCTGCAAGGACGAGTAGAGGTCCTTGAAGCTATCGCCATCGACATTCTCATGAACCCCGGTGAACTTGAACAGGCTTTTCCCCGTGGCGATCTCCCACGTCCTCATCGCAGCCTGAAGGCCAGCCTTTTGCTGGGGATCCATGTGCTGGCCGACCTTGAACTCGATCGGCAACCTCACCCACCCATGGGGCGCATGCAGCGTTCGGGTCTTTTGACTCGGCGCTGATTTGACCCGCGTTGTGGTCTTCGTGCATCGAGACCTTGTACATTTGAGCGCCGCAGGCGATGAAGTTGCCAAAGATAAAGGCAACGCATCCCACGACCAAACTGTATC